>CAXTBQ010000035.1:3371-33915 GCA_964242065.1 uncultured Terriglobus sp.
CCGCGAGGACAGGTCGATCTTTACGCGCTGCACCGCGCCGTGCAGGCGATAGCCCAGGTCATGCTCCACCAACGTGGTCAGCGCGGCGATCTTCTCCGGCTCCAACGCACGCTTCGCTGTGGTGCGCAGCATCTCCATCACGGAGTGCGTCTGCAGGAACGAGAGCGTGTGCCAACGCTCCAGGTTGGCGTAAATCCACGCAGGCAGCGCGGGCAACACCTTGTTCAATGACCGCGCCATGCTGTTGGACCCCAGCGCGGGCGAGACAAGGTAGCGCACGATCTTTGCGTCAAACGAGTCACCCGCCAGGCCGACGCCGGTGGTGCCCAGCACCCGCGCTTCGCCAGCGCCCATGCGCAGCAGCGAAAAATCCGTGGTGCCGCCGCCGAAGTCACCGATCAGCACAGTCTGTTCGCGCTGAAGCGCCCCGCCGTACGCGTGAGCCGCGGCCACAGGTTCCATGGCGAAGCGCACGTCTGTGAAGCCGCCCGTGTGGAGCGCCGCGCGCAGCCGCTCCTGCGCAAACTCGTTATCCGCATTGGACTCTGCACCCACAAACGCCACGGGACGGCCCACCACGGCATGCGTGACCTCAAAGCCGAACGCACGCGAAGCATGCGCGCGCAGGTCCGCCAGCAAGCGGCCCAGCAGGTCTTCCAGCCGGTAGTGCCGCCCAAAGATTTCAGTGCCGGTAAACGTGCGCGCGGCCAGGTAGCTTTTCAGCGACTGGATCAGGCGTCCGCGCAAGTCTTCTTCAAAGTGGTCGGCCTGCAGGTAGCGTTCAATGGCGGCCGGTCCTGTCCACACCTGCGCGGGTTTGGCCAGTGCACCGGAACGGCGCTGCAGGTAGAGCACGGAGCGCGACGACCGGGTCGTGGACCCGGCGAAAGGGAAGTCAACAAAGTCCACAGCGCCGCCCGGCCGCAGCAGTGCGACTGAGCTATTGGTGGTGCCGAAATCTAAACCAACGACAGGCACAGTCTGCGCTATAACCGTGCCTTCGCAGCGAGCACGCGTTCGCGCGCCTCCTCAGCCGTAGCGCCGACCGCGCTCAGGTGGCCCATCTTGCGGCCGCGGCGCGGCTTCAGCTTCTCGTACAGGGTCAGGCGAACGCCATCCACACTCAGCGCCTGGTCAAAGGCCGGCTGCCGCTCCGTACCGTCGGCATTCAGCCACACATCGCCCAGCAGGTTTGCGATGGCGGTGGGCTGCACCAGCGACACGTCGCCGAGCGGCAGGTCGCACGCCGCGCGCACCGCCTGCTCAAACTGGCTGGTCACACAGGCGCGCTCGCTGCCGTGGTAACTGTTGTGCGGGCGCGGTGCCAGCTCATTGACGAACAGTTCACCGTCCGTAGTGATGAACATTTCAACGGCCAGCAGGCCTTCCAGCGCAAAGGTATCGGCAATGTCGCGCGCAATGCCCTGCGCTCTGGCGGCAAGCTCGTCCGGCACGCCACCCGGGATCACGCTCCAGCTCAGGATCTGGTTCTCATGGAAGTTTTCTGCGGGAGGGTAGACCTTCACTTCACCATTCGGGGCCCGGGCCACCAACACGCTAATCTCTTTGGCAAGGTCGAGCGCCCGCTCCGCAACGCACGCGGACGAACCAATATCTTCCCAGGCCTGCCGCAGCGCAGAGGCATCCACCGCAGCGACGCCGAAGCCTAGCTTCGCCTGCCCGCGCCCGTCGTACCCGCCAGTGGCAGACTTGGCAAACACCGGCCCGTCCAACTCGCGCACTGCGGCCGCAAGCTGCTCCACCGACTGCACCGCACGATACGGACCCACCGGGAAGCCGTGGCGGCTGAGCCATTCCTTCTGCTCGATGCGGTCCTGGATCACGGCCAGCATGGCGGCACCCGGACGCACCGGAGCCCATCGCGCGGCTTCCAGCAGACTCACTGGGGCCACCTGCTCAATCTCCAGCGTCACCGTGGCACACTCGCGCGCAAGATTTGCGGCGGCCCAGCGATCGTTCCATCCGGCTTCCACCACCACGTCGGCAATGTAGCCCGCGGGGCACGCTGGATCGGGGTCCAGCACGTGCACCTTGTAGCCCATCGAACGCGCGGCGATGCCCATCATGCGGCCGAGCTGCCCGCCGCCAAAGATACCGATGGCAGCGCCGGGCAGCACGGGGCCGGCATGTTTCGCCAGCAGGTCCGATGGCATCGCGTCCGTCAAGAGCTCGCTCATTCGGCCGCTCCGTCCAGCGTCTCTGCCAGCACCGCTTCCGTGCGCGCGGCACGCCATTGCTCCAGTTTGTCGGCCAGCGCGGCCTCCGTCGTTCCAAGCATCGCGATGGCAAGCAAGGCCGCGTTCACCGCGCCCGCCTCGCCCACGGCAAGCGTTCCCACGGGGATGCCCTTGGGCATCTGCACAATGGAGAGCAGAGCGTCCATGCCTTGCAGCGCCGTGGCGGGGATGGGTACGCCCAGCACCGGTACCACTGTCTTCGCTGCCAGCATGCCCGGCAGGTGTGCCGCGCCGCCCGCGCCCGCAATGATCACGCGCAGGCCGCGTCCGCGTGCCTCGTTGCCGTACTGCCAAAGCAGGTCCGGTGTGCGATGCGCGGAAACCACGCGCGCCTCATGCGGCACGCCAAACTCTTCCAGCGTGCGAACCGCGCCGGCCATGAACCGGAAGTCGCTCTTGGAACCCATCACCACGCCCACCAGGGGTGCTGCCGCCATAGGGTCCGATTATACGGACGAACCGTTGTCATCCTGAGGAGCGTAGCGACGATGGATCCCGAGAGTGCTCGCCTCTGCTCTGCCTTCCCGGCTTTCTGGCGAGAAAGCCACACGCAGCTTCGCAGCGGGCAAGCAGCATCGGGATCCTTCGCTTTGCTCAGGATGACAGCGCTACTTGGCCCAGATGCTCGCGTTCAGACAAGCCACCACGCCATCGATTACCAGGCCAAGCCCGGTGGTGAAGCCATCCGCATTCGCAATGGTCTTGTTACTCACCGCGTCTGTCATCTTGATGGCGGAGCTAACCACGTCGAGCGCGGCGCTCTTCTTTTCCGCGCCACTCTTTGCGCCATACAGCGACTCAATGCCCTGCAACAGGCTGGGCAGAATCGCAACACCACGCAGAAACAGCTTCATAAAGTTCATCCCTCTTCTCCTTGTTCAAACATCGTGTGCCGCAACACAGTGGGTGCCCCATGTCTCGCAGAGACGTGGGTTCCTCATAACTCCGCACATCTCCCAAACGGCATCTGCAAAGCTCCTTGCCGAGACAGGTTTTCGGAGTGGACAGGGCTTCAGCCCTGTCATTAAGGACAGCAGTTGTAGCGGCTTCAGCCGCTGAGGGACCATCTGCAAACGCAGCAGCTGCCCTCAGGGGCTTAAGCCCTTCAGCACAAAACGAGCTTCTCGGCAGGGCTGAAGCCCTGCCCCTCCGAAGGCGTTCCGCTCATTCGGTACGTCTCGTCAAACAGAGGCCCTTTCGGCTTGTTACTTCTTCATCAGGTCCATGGCCACGTGGAACACCGTGAACAGAATGCTGAAACCGCCGCCCACGCCTTTCATGCGCTGTACCGTTCGCTCATGCTTGTCCACGCGCTCTTCCAACTGGTGCAGCCGCCCGGGTTGGCCCACACCCAAAAGGGCATGCATCTGGCTTTTCAGGGCGCTCAAGTCGCCCAACACCTGTGCTTCAAAGTCCGTCATCTCATCACCTCACTGTGTGCTGCCAGCGCCTAGAGCTTTGCCTAGCTCAGGGGCAGGCTGGTCAGCACCACGCTCGACACCGCGCTGTAGTTCGGTGGCGTCGAGCCGTCATACATCCGTACAAAGAAACGTTCTGCAAACCCGAGCCGCGGGATGGAAAAGTGGCGCACCGGGCTGTTCAACACCAGGTCTTCCGTGCTGGCAGAGCCGAAGTTGGCATCGCTGCGCCGCACCTCGAAGCCGCCGCCGGCCGGCGGGTCGGCCCCGCTGTCCAACTGCAACTGCGACCCGGTGGCCACCGTTACCTGCAGGCCTGCGAGATTTGCAGGCAGCGCACCTGCGTCCGCCGTCACGGCTACTGGCAGGGCAAGGTCACCACTCGTACTGCTCGTCACCGTAAACGACAGGCTCGTGCTGCGGCTCTGCGCAAAGTCCGCGCGGTAGCTCAGCAGTTCCGGCACCGCGTTGCCGTCCGTGATGGTTACGGCTTGCACCGCAAGCGTCTGCACGCCCTCTGCCGTCGTCACGCTCAGCGCATCACCCGGGTGAACGTCCGCGGCAAGCGCCGTGCCGCGCAGCCAGATGGCATGGCCGGGCTGCGACGTAGCCGTGCCTGTGGCAAGGGCCAGCAGAGCCTGTGCCGCGGCCGTGCAATCCTCCGTACTGCGCGCGGCTGGCTTGCTGACCGAGCCGGTCCACACCGGCAGCCCTGGCAACGCAAGCTGCAGGCGCGCCTGTTCGCCCGCCTCATCTTTCCGGCGTGCCACCGCGCGGCGGCTGCGGCGGTAGCTCACCGTCACTAACTCGCCCGGTTGAGGCACGCGGCCGGGGTCAAAGCTCAGCACGCCCGTGGAACTCAGCGAGTAATCCGTGCCGCTCCCTGTTGAGCCTTCGCGGCGCGTAGTCAGCGTGCCGTCCGTCGCGGTGCTCACGACCCAAGCGGACCCTGTCTGCTGCACCGTCGCTTTCGCGATGCTGCCCACCAGCGACACCGAGTTCACCGGCGCAAACACACACTGCGGCGGTGAGCTTGCAATCGCGCCATCGAACAGCACAGTGGCCAGCGTGCTCGATGCGAGGCCCAGGTCCTGAAGCTCGATGACGATTTGCAACGGCGCATCCACAAAGCCGCCGCCGAACGTCTGCAAGACGCCATCCACCAGAGCCGAGTAGGTGTTGCGCACCCGCTGCAGCTCTGCGCAGTGCAGCCGCACGCGCAGCGCGTAACTGTGTCCGTCGCTGAAGGTGTACGCCGGCCCGCGCTCCGCGCCGTTCACTACGGCTACCAGCGTGTGCGCCCCGGCCTCGCCATGGACGCGCACACCCGCCACGCAGTTCGCGCGCGTGGCGGAGCCGTTATAGAAGCCCATCAACATGCCGTCGCTGCCGGTGGTCAGCAGCAGGCCGGTCGCCTCTGCGATCACGGTGCCGCCCATCTCCACCGGTTGAGCGGTCTGCAGAAAGGTGGCGCCATCCAGGCCGTTGCCGCCGCTCATCCGCAGACCGCCGGCCCCAAGCGAGAGATAGCCACCGGGGTCGTGCTTTGTCCAGAGCCCCGTGTTCAGCAGGGGATCGTCAAAGCTGTCGGTCAGCAACGTGGTGCTGCCGGTTTCGCGGAACGGCGCGTGGGCCAGGGTAAAGGTCTGCGTGGTGCCGTCGCCGCGGAACAGCTCTGTCACGTACGCGGCGGCTTCTTTGCCGCCCTCCACCGTGACGTCGGTCGCCAGGTCGGTGGCACTGCTTGCGGCGGGCGCGGTGTGAGTCACCTCCACGTCTGACGGCAGGGGCGCGTGGGTTGCCGCGGTTGCAGGCTGCAAGGTGTCTGGTGGTGATCCACCGCCAAGCCATCCGGCCTCGAGCGCGCGAAACTGCACCGTGCCCGCAAGCGCCGCCTTGCCGTCCGCCACAGTAGCCGAACTCTCAAGAAAGCCGCGAAAAAGAACCGCGCCGGTGCTGTCCGTTACCAGCACGCGCGCGCGGTTCGCAGGGAGAGGCAAAGCCGTGCCGCCCACATCCAGACCGGCCCCGCAGCGGGTCCACTGGCCGCGCCGGCGAACCACCGTAACCGGTTGCTCGCTCAGCACGGCAGCGGTGTAGTCTACGCCGCCCAGGCCGTCGTTGTTATCAATCAGCAGGGTCATAGGCCTCCGTTACACCTGCCGCATGGGCGCGGGTAGATAGGTTCGATAACAAACTGCAGCCGTGCCATCGTTGGCATCGATCACCGGTAGCGCACGCAGCCGGGCCGCAGGACGCCAGCGGTCCACGTTGCTGGCGAGCGTCTCGCTGTTCTCCGTTGCCGCATTCGAGCCGCTCGGCTGCAAACGCGGGTAGTGCAGCAGCAAGCGGTCGCCCTGCACGCCATCCAGCACGAACAGCCCCGACCACTCCTGCAGAAACGCTCCGCCCGCGCGATCCGCAAAGCCTGCCAGTCGTGTCAGCTTCATGGCTGCTGTGGGCGCGCCTGCAATCAGCGGAGCTGCAAGGGTGGCCAGCGTGCCGTTCACAGAAAGCACGCGCCCCACGTTGAACGACGTGCGGCGCACCGCGTGCAGATCAATGGTTGCGGGCACCGCAGCGACGTAAGCACCAGCCGCACCGCTGCCCAGGTAACCCGTCTGCCCGGTGTAGTCCACGTCCACCACGACAAGGTCTCCGGCCTTTACGGACGTGCCTACCTGCAACTGGAGGAGCGTTGCGGTGGAGCCAGGCAGCAACGTTTCAACCAGCGTGGCAGTCGGTCCGGAAGCGTTTGCATTGCCGCTGCCCGTGCCCACGAACAGGTTTAACATCTGCTGGCCGGAACTCAGCGCCATGCCGATGCGGCTCCATGCCGGAAACGTGAACTCGAGCTCTTCGCCCACCGCGCTACGCGCCTGCGTCTTCACAGTGGCGGGAGCGCCGCTCCATAGAGGGTTGATCGTGGATGTGGAAATGCGCCTGAAGCCGAGCACGCCACCCGCGCTCCACCATCCGGTCGGTGGTGTGTCCAACGCAAAGCGGCCCATGGTCACCGGATCAAACGGCACCGGCAGCGTACTCGTGCGATCGACCGGCGCGAAGTACGCGCGCATGCCACCCGCGATGAGCGAGCCCGCAGGCAATGCTGTTGCTGTGCTCATTCGCCCACCTCTCTCAGCGCGAAGACTGTCACGGTTGCAGCGCGAGTAATCGTGCCATCCTTCAGCTCTGCCCCGCCAAACTCGGGCGACGACCAGAAGATATTCGTTGCCATCGTCACCGCCGTGTCGCCCTCAAAGTTCTGCTTCTGCGCGAGCGATGGCAGCAGAATGTTGCGCAGTTCCACGTCCATGGCCGCAAGCACGCGGCCACGGTCCAGACCGGCAAGCTCCGCGGTGCCGCGCGTGGTGTAGCGAACCTGGCACGTGGCGCGATCCAGCGGCATCGGCTCCGTCCTGTCGGCAGCCTCGTCGGTCCAGTGCAGCAGGAACGTATCGTGCGGCTCGGTTGTCGCTTCCAGTTCGTTCTCCACCACCAGCACCGCCGGCCGTGTTGCACCACGCACCACCACGGTGCGCTCCGAATTCAGTGTTGCCAGGCGGCTGCGCAGGGTGGTGTAGAAGGTGTCTTTTGCGTTCTGCATGGTTAACGAACCTCCGCATCTGCAAGGCGCAGGCTGATGCGGTACATGCACTCGCGGCCGCGGCTCAGCACGGCATCGAAGTCTGCCGGCAGAAAGCTACGGTCACGCACCTGCACGGCCGCAATCGACTGCAATGACGCACTCACGGCAGCACTGCCCTCAACACCCAGCAATTCTTCCAGCGCATCCGCAGGCACCAGCAGTTCGTGCCCGGCGCTGCCCTGCCGCAATGCCACCGGTACCAGCGCCTTCCACTGGAACTCCGGCGCACGCAGGCCGAGTTCTTCACCGGTGTCACCGGCAATGGGCGGTGCGGGCAGTTGCAACTGCGCGGCAGTTGCGCCAAGCGTGTGGATGAGCGCGTGAACGCTGCGCCGCAGCCCCTCACCCAATCCTGTGTCGTCCGCCATGGTCAGCCCACCTTTCCTGACACGTAGGGCCGCAGCAGGCGCTGTACGTCCGCATCCAGCAGCGATCCGCTGAAGTACTCCAGCTGCAAGCTGTCGATGGCCTGCCGACGCACCGTGAGCGCGGGCGTGCTCTGTGCATTGCGCACAATCTGCGCGCAGGCGATCTTGACCGGCACGGGAATGTCCGTGTAGCCGGCGGTATAGGTCACCTCCGCTTCGGCCACGGCACCACCCAGCACGTTGTGCGGAAAGCGCAACACACCGTCCGCACTCGCATCCACCGTGGACGGTACAAGGTCCGTCCATTGGCTGCCGGTGCCGGTAAAGAACACAGCGGCTTCCCACGCCAGCGGCGCATAGGGATCAGCGCAGCCCTCACGCATGTGCACACGTACACTCACCAGCGGCGTGGTACCAATCGACGCTGCTGTCAGCGGCGTGTTGCTCAACTGCACCGTGTTGCCGCGGCGCACACGCATGCGTTGCACGTACTGCTGTACGCCCAAGGTTGGGCGCTTGCAAAAACTGTCAATCATGGCCGAGGCTGCCGTGACCAGGCTGTCGCTCGTCTCCGCGCTCAGCCCGAACGGCACATATTCCGACGGGTCCAGATATTGCATCCCTCACCGATTCCCTTCCGGCTGCCTTTAGCTGCCCGGCAAAAGATTGGGGCAGCGGCACACAGGCCGCTGCGCCCTTTTTCATCGCACTACTTGCTGGCGTGCTGCGTTCTAGCGGTCGACCAGCACCTGGTAGTGCGCGTAGCTTGCGCCCTTAACCACCAGGCCGCCGAACTTGACCACCACGTACTGCGACGCCAGGGAACCGGGCATGCCGAGCTGGAACACGCGCGGATTGGGATCGGTCAGCCAGTGGTACTCCACCAGGTCTTCCGTGACGATGTACGCTGGCAGCACCGCAGAACCAGAGCCCGGTGTGCCGGTGTAGCCCAGCGTCCACTCCGGGATCAGCGGCAGGTCGCCCGCCTGCGTGGACAGGGTCTTCACCGTCACGCCGCCCTGGATTTCCTTGGTGTTCAGCACCACGTTGAAGGCTGTCTTCATCTCGCGGTCCAGCAGGTCCAGCAGGATGGGATTGGCGTAGATGGCCGTGGGCCGCACACCATAGTTCGTATTGCTAACCATTTGCGCCACGGCACTCTTCAGGCCGTCCACAATGCTGGCGTTCGCGCCGATGGTCACGGAGTTGCCACCTGCCGCAATCTGCGCCGCCGCACCGTAGTACTGGGTGCTGGTAGGCGTGCTCAGGCTGGTGTCTGCGCCGTTCCACAAGGCAAGGTCGTGCGTGCGCATGACGCCTTCCACGGTGTCGGCCAGGTCCTTCGCCTGCAGGTAGGCGAACTGGCTCTGCTGCGTGCCGATCTCCATGTCAAACAGGTTGTAGTTCAACTGCGCCACCAGCGCTTTCAGTGGTACGGAGCGTTCCACGCGCGTGGGGCTCACGACCGGTGCCACGATGTTGCGCGGATCGACAAAGCCCGCCGCCAGTGAAGGCGATGGGATCCCGGTCTCCTCAAAGAAGCGCGACGGGTGACCGGTGGCCGGCACCTGGCGAATGCGCTGGCCAAACACGCCGCGGCGGCGGACGATATCGGTAATCTCCGTCTGAAACTGCGACACTTCCACCGCGCCCGGTCCAATGTAGTCAGCGGCTGCGTGGATGTCCTTGAACTGTGCGATCATTTGTCTCCTTAAAGCGAGAGCGCGGCTTTTCGCCGCGCCCTCAAAGCTGGTGAGCGAGTCAGCAAGGCAGCGTGTTTGTCGCTGATCCGCTGAATCATTCAAAGTGTTTTGTGTAGCGGAATGCTGACCTGCTATCTCGCGGAATGGCTAACTTGCTGCTTCTATCCAGCCCAGCCCGCGCGCATCAGGCCGCTCTTCACGGCAATGCGCTGCTCCACGCTCAGGCTGCGCAGCGCATCGTCTACTGTTGCAGCAGCGGCTTCTGGCGCGCCCTTGGCCAACAGCGATACATGCGCCGCAGTCTTGCGGCCGGCGGGTGCGTCAGACTGTGCGCGCACGGAGCGCAGCTCTGCCAGCGCGGTCTCCAGGTCGCGCACGCGAGCTTCCAGCGCTGCACTCGCTGCTTCCAGCGACTGCAGCGCGGCATTGTCTTTGACCTCGGCGGTCGCCACGATCGGTCCTACAGACTCGCCTGTCTTCATCTCTTCCATCGTTTCCTCCGTTTGAAACATCAACCTAAGTTGTGCGCTGCGCAGCGGGTGCCCCACGTCTCGAAGAGACGTGGGCTTGGGTATGCGGCACAGGCTTCATCGCCGGCGCACGGTCTGGCACACGAGCTTTCCGCGTGCGCGAACTGCAGCTTCCCGCAATGCCGTGCTCACCGCGCAGCACGCGGAAGCTGGTACTGCGATACGCCGCTTTCGAGCGCAACAGGATGGCTGCGCCAGTGAACGTCGCCTTTGTCAGCCGCCACACGTCCGCACGCATGTCGGCCACATGCGCGTCGGCCAACTCATAGCTCATGCCCAGCGCTTCGTCACCGTGCGCGTGCATCTCCGTCATCATGTCGCTGAAGTCGCGGGCAAACAGGTAGCCGCTCACGTGCACGGCATCGCCATCGATCTGAGCCGCCGTGATGATGCCGCACTTCTGCTTCGCATCATGCCCGTCCCAGCCCGCCTTGAAGTCCACCGCCATGCCCAGCAGGCTTGGCAGCGCAACTTCCGCAGCGTCTCGCGTCAGCACCACGCGATGGCCGCGCGCGCCGCTGGGAGCCTTGTCACTGGGTTGATCCACCAGCGTCAGCACACCCTCAAACGGCACTCGGTTTGGATGACCCGTCACCGCTGGAAACTCCACCGCCATCGCCCTCAGTTGCACCCGCACCTCCTGTGTTCTCGTTGTCCGGCGGAAGCGGCGGCAAACCGCGCATTTTCCGCACTTCGTCCTTGGTCAACACGCCAGCGTTCAGTAGTTGCACCTGGATGCTTGCGTCGTCCATGGCATCGCGAACGACCAGGTCGTTCCACACGAACTCCACGTCGTCCCAGCCCAGCGCCTTGCTGAACACGTCGCGCGTGATGTGCTCCGCCAGCAGCTTGGCCACCGGCACAATCGCGGATTGGAACGCCTCCTCCGCCATCTCGCCTGCGGTGCTGCGGTTGACGTCTGCCTGCAGACCCAGCAGCATGGGCGGGATGTCGAATGCGCCGGCGATGATGCGGAGGAGAAACTCCTGCCACTGCAGCCGTAGGTCGGCATCCGTGCCGCCGGCAAAGCGCAGCACCTCTGGCTTGTTCGCGCTCGAAAGGATGGGCACCTGGCCGGTGCCTTCCACCTCGTCCTGCCAGTAGCGGATCAGCCGTTCGTGTTGCTGCGGCGTAGCTTCATCCAGCCACAGCGCGTACTGCACCACGCTATTGCTGGCCAGCCGGCCCGCATAACGATGCGCAGACAGGAAGTGGTTCATCGTCTCAAATGCCACCTCCAACCGCCCCAGGCCGAACGGTGTGTGCGTGCGCGGGTTCAGCCGCACGTACATCAGTTCGCGGTCCAGCAGCGGCACGCCCGCGCTCGCGCCGAACGGCGTCTGCACAAAGCGTGGCTGGTCGGCATCTCCAGTCCACTGCGTTTCCATGGCAACGGTCGCGCCGTCCACCGGCCACAGCCGCAGCGGTGTGTTCGTGTCGCCCGTGGTCTCCAGTTCCGCCGCGCCAAAGCCGCCCACAATCACGTCTTCCAGCAGCGGCTCAATCAGCGTGCGAAAGCTGTCCTGCGGGTTGGGCTGCTCCAGCAGGCGACGTGCCGCACACAGCCGCGCCTGCAGCTCGTCGTCCAGCACGGCGTTCCGCTTGGCCCGCACCTGCCAGTCCATGCCCGCGATGCGGTCTTTGACGACATTGATCGCGCGCCGTGCCACCGGCATTTCCGCAAAGCGGCGCAGGTTTGCGGGCGTGGGCTTGGGCATGGCGTTGATGTTGCCGCCAGGCCGCCACGGACTCAGCACCGCTGGCAGCATACCGCCCGGCGCTGTCTTGCGCGCACCCTCCGCCGACGCATCGATTTCGTTCTTCCAACCGCGAAGCGCACCTCGCATCCGGTCGACTACCTTCACGCCTGACCTCCCTTCCAAAAACACAAAAGGCGCAGCCATTGGCCGCGCCCTTCCGTTAAAGCAAAAGGCCACCGCTTCCGCAGTGGCCCTATTTTCGTGCACAAGCCCGACTTATCGGGAACATCTAAAAGGTATCTCCTGCTCAGGCATTCGTCAAGTTGTTATCGGCAAGTCCAAGAGCAATTGCAACACACTCCTGAACTCTCCTGAAGTGCTCTGCGGTCAGGCTTGGAGAGGAGAACCTTCCTCCTATCCATACTCGGTCCAGACGCTGCCCAGACACGTGTGTGATCATGTCGGCTTTTAACCAGACATCCGTTTCCGGACGGAAGAAGTCGTAGGTGCCTGCCGGTATGAGGAAGTGGTAGCCCTCAACTGGATCAGGCCGCACGGTGCTGAAGGGAACCACCAAGTAACTACCTGCAAACCTGCGACGACGCGGCGAAACGATAACAACGTGGCGGGTCTTCCTCATCTCCGGAGGCATCGAGCCTGCATCGAAAGCGCACATCAACACCTGTCCGGGATTTGGAACAAACTGGATCGGCATCTAGGAAGTTTACGTTGGCCTAGACTCGCAACTCCTTACGAGCAGTCTCCGCGATCCGACTGAGATCGTTCACCGTCAAGACCCGCAAACCCCATTCCTCCATGGTTTCCACGCCGAAGCGGTACCGCTCCGCCGCCTCGCTGCCTTCGCCTCCTACTGTGGACGGCTCCACCACGGCCGCCAAATCCAGCGTTGCGCCTTCCACCCGCTGCACGCCTTCGCGCAGCTTGCCAGCAGACAGTGCCAGCACCTTTGCCGCTTCCAGGTCGCCCTCGAGCGACACCGCGTGGAACATGCGGACGACGCCGTTGGGCCGGTAGCCGCAGTCCAGCTTGAGCGGGTCGCCTGGCCGCGTGTACTGGCTGGCCGGGATGCGCTTACGCAACAGATCCCACACGCCCACATGCTCGAACTCGCTACGCATCGCGGCGATAATTCCGGCGCGCCCGCTCTTACGCCGCAACACCTTTTCGCGCAGCGGCTCCACGTACAGTCGCATGAGCTGGTCCATCTCCGCTGCGACGGACACTGCCAGGGAACCGCGCCCCTCCGTCATCTGCACCGCCGTCGAAAGCGACTCCTCGAGCATCTGCATCACCGGCTTCGATCCCGTGCCGCCATCGCGTACACGGCTGGCCAGTTCGGTTTCCATGCTCTCGAGCATCGCCGTGTCGGCATCCGGGTCCATGCAGCGCACGCGGCTCCAGTCGCGGGTAAAGCGTACCTGCGTGGTGTCGGTACGGCCGGCTTCACGCAGCATGACGCCTATGTTCACAAACTCGTTCTTTACCGCGTCCGGCACATAGCGCAACAGGAAGAACTCGCACTGGATTCGATCGGCCATCAGCAGGTTCCTCCTTCTACCGCAACCGTTTTACATCACCAGCTTAGACGCCGCAGCAGCACCGGCAGCAAAGCTGCTCGGCACCGGTGACGATGCCCGTGCGCCCCAGTTGGGAAAGGGCGCGCGGCTCGACTCACGAAACGCTGTAATCAGCTCGCGTACGCGACCCCTGCGCAGCAGCAGCTCTTCGAGCAACTGCTCCAGGTCTGCCGGGTTGCCGTACCACTGCGGCGGCACTTCCTCGCCGATAGTCCACAGCGTTTCCGGCGGCATCTCCTCCACGCCGGTCAGCCACGGCTCAAAGCTGTCCCATCCCGTCACGTGCTCATACACCAGGTTGCGCGAGTACACACCGCGCATGGGCACGTCAGGAAAGCGCCATTCGTTGGCGTGAAAACAAAAGCCCTGATCGATGAACACCGCGCGATAGCGCCGTTCCCGCGGCTTGCGCGAGAACACCGCCTGCCTGCCGTTGCTGTTGCCCGTCCACTTGTCAATGCAGAGCATGCCCGCAAACTCATGAATGTTGCGCAGCTCACTTACTTCGTTCTCCGGCAGGTAATCCACCACGTGGCCGGGCATCAAACCGCCCACAAACTGCGATCCGAAGGCCAGACCGCCCGCACACGGCAGGCGCTCACCGCGTGTGCCTTCCACCCACATCTCCGGCGAGTTGCGAATCAGCCATTCGCTCACTTCGACCGTGTTCGATGCAGGCACGGACAAGCCGGCTGCAGCAGCCAGGCGCGTCGCCACCAGCTCATTCGCCAGCACGCGCGCACCCTGCGGATTGTTCAGGAACTTAACCACCCACAGGTTGCCGTCAGCCCCCAGCATCAGCTGACTCTGCGCGCCGCCACGCATCCTGCGAATTGCCTGCACCGCCTGAACCGCCAAACCCGTGCCTCCCTTCGCAGCATACGTGATGGAACGCACTGTCATCCTGAGCGAAGCGAAGGATCCCAAGGCATACAGCCGTGCCTCTAAACTGTCCGGGCTTTCCAGCACGAAGCTCCGTGAGAGAAAGCCCGCTGAGCACATGCCGGTTTGAGCAGGTCTCGGGATCCTTCGCTCCACTCAGGATGACAAATGGAGATAGCACCTTTACCGCTGATGCGCCGCTTCCAACCGCACCGCCTGCGCAATGGCCATGCTCATCACCAGGTCATCATGCGCGCCCGGTGCGGCGGCGGCGCGGCCATGTTCATCCATCTGAAAGCTGCGGCACTCACCCAGCAGGCGTTCGCTTTGGAAGAGCTGCGGCTCACCCGACAACATAGCCGCGAGCCGCGCCAGCATGCGCGGGCGTGAGGCTGAATCCGTCGACCATCCCGGCATGCGATCCGCGCCCTCGTACAGCGTGACCGGTGCAGTTGAGCCGGCCATCTCCTTCTCAAGATAGGCAATCACCGCCGCGCCGTGATTGTTGCGCTCCACCACCAGCAGCGCACCGTTGTATTCGAGCGCCAGGCCCGCCGTCACTGCCGCAAGTTCGCGCGGAGGCACGCGTGCCTGCAACTCCGCGCACTGTACGCCGGTGATACGGTCGATGACCTGCACCGCGGCAAAGTCACCCGTGCTGCCGCCGCCCGCAGGGTCAGCCGACACAATGTAGCGTCGACCATGCACCGGCGGCAGCCACACCTGCAGGCCGCTGTTGCGGCGGAACTCCCACGCCGGCGTGAGCGACAGCATGCGCTGCTCCAGCGCAGCCGCGTCGAAGAAGCACGAGCCACTCACGCGGAAGCAACTCACCGCATCCTCAGCAAACTCCTGCAGCCGCATCGCGCCGAAGCGGCGATGCAGGTCGCGCCGAAAGCCGATCTGCTCCGGCGAAAGCGACTCGCGCGTGAGCAGATCGGCCTCGTCCGTGGTGAGGTCGGTCACCGGCGTACCCACATACGACGGCTCAAACCACCACGGAAAAAAATGCCGCACCATGCCATTCGTCTCCGCCAGTTGCCACTCGGCGTGGAACGAACCGTACGCTCCGTTGGGCGTCGACTCCAGTACCAGCTGGCCTCCTGGTGCCAGCGCCGCGCGCAGTCCTGCAAGCGTTTCCGACGCGTTGCCGGTCCATCGCGCCACCTCGCTGCAGTGCAGGTTGTGCACCGTCAAGCCGCGGCCTGCGTTGCGCTCGCTGGCGCTGGCCACGCGGAACTGAGAGTCAATCGCCGGGAACGTCATCTGGCCGATGTTGCTCCTGCCGCGCGACCCCAGCTTCTCCTGGAGCCACGGCGGCAGGCTGTCCCACATGCGCGTGACCGCGGTGAACAGCGAGTGTGCACTCTCCCGCGTGTGCGCCACCATGAGCGTGGTGGTGCCGGGGAAGCGCAGCGTCCGCAGCAGAAAGCGGCCAGCCACCCACGTGCTCAGGCCCATCTGCCGCGCTTTGAGCACGATGTTTTCCGTGCCGCGGCGCTCCTCAAAGTGCTGCTGCGCACGGTTTGCACACAGTGGTTTCAGCGCGCCTCGCTTGGTGCGGATGTATAGCAGTTGCCGCGCCGCTTCCAGCATGATGTTCGGATCGTCTTCTTCGTGGAGCAGTGCCTCCCAGGCTTCCTGTTGCTTGCGAACCGCGCCCACCCTACTGCATCCGGATCCACGAGCAGCCGCCCGTTGCCGCGCCCGTTAGCACCGGCATGAACACGGCCGTGCTTTGCGGAGTTATCGTTGCGCTGCCGGTGATCGCCTGCCCGTTCACACCGCTCACCGTGATTGCGTAAGAAGGCGAACCATTCACCACCGTGCGCGGCGATGCCTGACCTTGGCAATCCACCAGGCTGTGTGTGGCAGCGGCTGTGGGCGTCTGCACCACCACGTTGTTCGCGTCGGTTTCCGCGAAGCTGTTCGAGGCGGACACGTCCGGGTTGCTCGCGGTGCTGCCGTCCAGCGTGTTGACCGCGTTACTCGCAAGCTGCGCGACGATGCCGTAACCAGACAGCGCAGTCGCCGCACCGTTCACGTAAATCGTCGCGCAGGTGCCGCTGCCCGGGCCGGCAAGGTGCACCTTGTCGGTGTTGAAGCAGCCCGTGTTGTTGGCGGAGGTGTTCTGCGAAGCTCCGTCCGCACCCAGCGCGGCGATCTCGGCCAGGTCGTTCAGCGCGTCAAAGGCACCGCTCGACTTCCACCCGGCACGGATGAGTGCATTCAGCGCATTCTTGCTGCTGATCATGTTGTTGCCGGTGCCGCCGCGGTCGATCATCGTAGCAACCACGGTGCGGGCGCCATAGCGCTTGGCCTGCAGGCCGCAGCTCAGCAGGCTGGTCCACACGTCGTCGGGCGTGCGGCCCGCGTTGGCCAGGTCGTTGGTGCCTGCCCAGAAGTGCAGCACCGTGCGGCCCGGCACAATATAGCGGCCCCACTGCTGCTCGCCGATCTTGCACAGGTCAAAGGCCGTAAGTCCCGCAATGCCGTTGTTCGTCACCGCGTACGGGTTCAGCAGGTTCAGCGAACCCGTCCACTGCGACGCACCCGTCTGCGAGGACGTAAGCGAATCGCCCGCCGCGATGAACTGCGCCGCGCGCGACGTGTTCGCCGCCATCTTCAGCACAGGCATGGTGCCCCGCGCTGCCAGCTTGCTTTGGATGTACCGCGTCACCGCTGCCTGCTGCGCCGACGTGTGCTGGCCCGGATACACGATCATGTACGTGACCACGCCCCGCCAATAGTAGCCGCTGTTGTTTAGTGCCGTGCCGATCTCATACACGCCGCCACCGGAGATTGCGATGGACGAAGCTGAAGCCACCTGCGAGGTGTACGCCGGTTCCACGCCATCGATCATCCAGCGGTCCAATGACCCGTTACCGGTGCCGGCCGAGAAGCTGTACACGTGCGCTCCGCCAAAGCCATCGGACACGTTGGTCGGTCCCGCCGCAGAGAACGTGCTCGGCTGAAACGCGTTGACGCCGGGTTGCGTCTGGATGTTCAAACCGCTGCCCGCGTAGGCGGAAAAGCCCATGAAGATAGGGCCGTTCGATGCCGGTAGACCGTACGTGGCCTGCGTTCCGGTATTCAGCAACTGGGCCGGTGTAACGGTCGCAAAATACACCGTGCCGTAGTTGGTGAATGGCGTCATGACGCAGTTGAAGCCCGGCGCGGGCTGGCCCGTGTCAAGAAAGGCCAGGCCGTAGCTGTACCACGTAGGCGTATTGCCGCCGCTGCACAGCGACAGATTGTTGCCGTTGCCGCTTGAGTCCGCGACCGTAGTGCCCGCGCCGTCGGTAAAGGCGTACTCGCCGCCACCGGAGGGTACCGGCACCGGGTTCATCAAGTTCGGTACGTTCCCTAACCGTGCCACCGGGATGGAGCCGCTGCTCAGGTTCGCCGCGTTGGTTGCATCAATGGTGGCAGAGGGCGCAAAGGCCGTGCCGTTCGTCTTTGCGCACACCACGCCGCCGCTGCTGTTTACTGCGCAATCGCCGCTCATCGGCGCAGCCAGGCCGCTGGTCTGCGCCTCCGCGGGGGAAGCCTGCAGCAGCGTCGCGCCCAATAGAAAGGGCAGCCAGAAGGCTGCCATCGCCCACGCGCCCAACGCGCATTTTCTTGCCTTACTCATTGATTGCTCCCGGATTCAGAAGGGTAGCGCCGTCGGTATCGACGACCAGTTCCTGCACAAAGTACTTGCCTGCCTGCGTGTAGCCTGCACTGCCCGCCGTGCTGCTGGTGATAAAGCCGCCATGCACCGCCGGCGACCACTGCACCGTGACACCGGCCGTGCTGCCCACCTGGAAGACCAGCGTGATGTGCTGCCCGGCGCTCAGCCCTGTAAACGTTTCCGACGTAACGTTGCCGTTCAGCGCCATGTGGAACACCGGGGTGGAGCAGCTCACCGCAAACGTCGGTGTTGCGCTGTAACTCACCGTGCTGCCGCAAACGCTTGGCGTGGAAGTCCCGCCACCACCGCTGCCGTAACCCGCGGGCAGTCGAGCCGGATCGATGGTGCCGCTCGTAATATCGCTCGCGCTGCCCGTGCTGGCGATATTCGCAAGCTGTGAGCTCACCGCCGCCGAGCCCAGCGTGACACCGCCAACGGAAGATGATGTCGCCGTCTGCAGGCCGTTGATCCGCGTCGCGTTGATGGTGGTCGCGTTGATGGTGCCCGCCGTGAACGACGTGGGCGACAGGGTGTACGTGGTGCCGCGCAGGTTGAACGTCATGGTTGATGTGTTCGGAGCGTAGTTCAGGTAATCGAAGTACTGGCTGCTCTGCAGCGTGAACAGGTTGTAGGCGCTGTTCCAGCGGTTGCACCCGTGCGAGTTGCACCGCATCAGGATGCCGTTGCTGTCACCCGCCTGCAGATCCATGGAGCTTAGCCAAGCCCCCTGCACGGACATGGCAGCGTTTGGTGTGCTGTGCGTTCCGCCATTACCGAAGTACGTGCTGGCGGGCGAATTGTTTACGATGGCCCAGCCGTTCAGGTAGGAGCTGTTCACGCCGCCATAGGTCACGCCCGCGGAAAAAGGCTGTGTGCCGCGCGGCAGGAACTGGTTCACATAGCTCTGGTCGGCGGCCATGCGGTTCTGGTAGAAGTGCGGCATTTCGACCGGGTCGCCCGCGGCCCATGCCACGGTGTTCGCACCCAGGGTCATCGCGCCGTCCACCGCATGGGTGGCCGTGTTGTACACGCTCAGCACTTCGGCCATGGGATACAGTACGTAGCCGCCGGTAACCAGGCTTACCGTGCCGCCGCTCGTGCTGCTGTCCGGCCCGGTCTCGGTGTAGGTGAACTGGTTGTTGGCGGTAGTGGTTACGGTAAAGGTGCCGTTGTAGCTTGAGTCCACCGCGCCCGCCACTGTCATGGTCAGGCCGTTCACGTCTTGCGGAAAGCTGCCGCTTACCGTACCCGTGACCAGGTTGCCGCTGCGCTGCAGCGAGCTAATGTTGGCGGAGATGTTGGCATAGCCGCCGGTCAGGCCGGTCTGGCCCACGATCTTGGTGGCCAGGCCGCTGTAGTACAACGACGTGTTTGTGGGGGAGCCCACCACCGGGAACACCTGGCGCAGACCGTTATACGTATCCACCGTCTGCTCCAAACCGTAGCCGCACAGGCCGCCGATTGCGATCGTCGCGTTGGCCGCGTGCGGTTTCAGCAGGTTCAATCGAAGGTGCGTGCCGTCCGTCACGGTGTAGGTCACCATCTCGAAGTTGCTTGCGCCGGGCGCGCCCGCATCGTCCACGCAGGCCACACCGCTCGCGGCCGGTGCGGTGGCCGTATTAGTGCTGTACCCGGCGGGCACGCCGCTGGTCACAATCTGCGCGTTCACCGTGCCCGGTGCCATGTTGCTGCTGCCCGGCAAAGCCGCCGCTGCCAGCGAGTAGAATGTGCTCACCGGGAATGCCGTGCCAGTGAACTGGGCCGTGGCCAGCGGTCCGCCGATGTTACCGCCCACCAGGGCGCCCGCGCTGATCGTCTTGGAGCTCGCCTTGTCGATCAGGTAGCGACCGTCGCCCTGCGTGCCGTCCGCGCCTGTCGCGGTGATCTTCAGCTGGGTCGATCCGGTGGTGCAGCCTGTGGCGCAGGTGCCGCGGTATACGTCTGCCTGCTCCGTAATCAGAATGTCGAACGGATGCGTGCCTTCGTCGCTGTTGTCGCGGTTGCCGCTGGCGCTATAGATCACCTGGCTGCCAAGCAGGCAGTCGCCCACGCCCCAGCAGTTCTGCACATGGCTATCCAGCACGTGCTGGCCCTGCGTGGTGTTGTAGCCCGTGGTGTTGGTAGCACCGTACGTGGTCTTGAAGTACGGAATGGCCGAGGTCAGGTTCTGCGGGTACACGTTGTTGCCGCCGGCCAGCGCGTTCTGGTTCAGGGTGAGCACACTGCTCTGCAGCGTGGTGTAACCCTGTGCCTTGCTTGCCGCCGCGCCCAGCGTTTCGTACACCGTCATGGTGCGGCCGCTGGTGTAGCCCTGCCGCGGGCTTTGTGGATTCAGGAACACCTCATCGAGTGCGCCGCCACGCTGATCCACCAGCTTTGACCGGCTCGCACGCAGCGAAAAGTAGTCGATACCGGCATAGCTGGGATCGGCCACCACGGTGCAGCCGTTAGCGCAATCAGCGCTGGCCTGCGCGTTGGTAATGCCGTCGTTACCCTGCTGCGACTGGTACTGTTTCGCGTACAGCTCGCCGTTCAGGATGTTCACCTGCAACTGCGTGCCGCTGGGTTGCGTCACCGTCTGCGTTCCGGCGGGCGAGAGGCTTACCTTCTGTGCCAGGCCGGCCTGCAGCGCGGCGGCGCTTGTATCCACATAATTTTTGGTGGCGGCCTGCAGCGCCGACACAGGATCCGCCGGCAGTTGCAGAGGTCCGGTCATGGTGTCGCCGCTCTTCAGCACATAGCCGGAAGCGTCTGCCGGCGATACCGTGCCGCCACCCGCGGCCAGGCGTGCAATCGCCTGGTCCACATACTGCTTCGACACGGTCTGCACTGCAACGCTGGTGGGCAGCACGCCCGTACGAACTGAGGGCAGCGTGAGCGTGTTGCCGCTCGCGGGCACCGTCCAGTACTCGCGGCTGGTAGACCCATCGCCCAGGTGATAGACCACCGTGTAGTAGGTGCCGGCCGGTGTGGCCCCACCGTTCGGTGCCAGCGACACGTTCAGCTTGCCGCCTGCGGCCAGCGTGACAGAGGTACTGCCCGCGGGTACGCTCTGGCCGGTGGCCGTGGTGAACGCGTTCCAGCTAATCAGCACCTTGCCGGCTGCGGCTGTGCCATCGGCGTAGTACACCGTGTCGCCGATGGCAGCCACCGGCACCTGTGCTACCGCGTCTACGCCCGCCCACAGCACCGTCGTAAGCCATAGCAGCAGGGCTGCCGCCATGCGCCTGCCGCTTCCCCTGCTTCTCCGTTTCTTCATTCCTTCTCCTTGTGAATCTGTGTGGCGCGCTCAAAGCAGCCAGCACAATGGGTGCGCCCATGTCTCCAAAGACATGTGCTTCACATTCATTTCCGTGAACTCGTGAACCCGATCCTTGTCATCCCGCAGCGAAGCGGAGGGATCTGCTTTTCAGTTCGTCCATGTACATCGCCCCGGTGCAAGGCAGGAAAGTGCAGATGTTCGCGCATAGCGCAACCGGTCGACGCTTTTATGCACAGCGAACGTTTACAGGCGGCCCGGCACACATGCAGATCCCTTCGCTTCGCTACGGGATGACAAACACAAATAGTGGAGCGTCCCTTACCTGTGTGGCGCGCTCGAAGCAGTCAGCACAATGGGTGCCCCATGTCTCGAAGAGACATGGGATCGTGTGCTCTTCCCGGCCGGCACCGCCCACGTCTCAGAAGCGAGACGTGGGCACCCACTGCCCTCAATGCCGTGCCCGGAACTCTGCCAGCGCACGTTGCACAAAATCCTTGCCGGGCTTCTTCACACCGCTCGCCTTGACTGCGGGTTTATCCAGTTCCGCCATCTTCCACAGCAGCTTGGCTGCATGCATGTCGCCCTCCATGGCGCGATCGAGAATCACGCGGATCAAGTCCGGCAGTTGCGGCAACAGCATCCGGCGCACGACGCGAGCGGCGTTGCGAGCCGGTGGCCGTGGCGGTAACAGTTCGCCGTGCTGTGCCGTGCGCGCCAGGCCGCTGCCGTCTTCCGCGGACGCCTGCAAAAACTCGACGCGGCATGCGATCCCACGTCTTAGAAGCGAGACGTGGGGCACCCATGTTTGCGCCAGCCATAGGAAGCGGATGCCCCATAGCCTGCCCTGAGCCCGTCGAAGCGTCTCGGAGAGGCATGGGATCGTAGATTTCGCAAGCTTCCGCGACGCTGGTGAAGCTGCGGCATCCACTAGGTTTTGGAAGCGGTTCCATAGATTCTGCCGCACCGGTCTCCTCCCCACAGAAAAGCGGCACAGTGAGCGCCTGTCCACGCCCGCTGTGCCGCCAGTTTGAGCCGGTTTGCTCCCGGCTTCGTTTCTTGTTTGCCTATTCAGAATATCAACTGGCACAGAAATCCCATGCCAATCAATTTTCTGCGCTAAGCCGTTGCAGGGGTGTGACTTAGCATCTTTGCCGAGCCGTTGCCCTCTTGACACGGGTCTGTCGCGATCCGTTCGAGCAGCTTCCGTTCGAGAAAGATGGTGGTCAGTTCGTCCACCGCCTCGTGGTAACGGCGCTGCACCGAGCGCAGGCTCATGCCGAACATGCCTGCCGCTTCGCCAAACGTGTACTCCTGCACGCCGATGCGGTGAATGAGCCGCTGCTGCTCCGGTAGGAGCTGGCGGACGCACTGCTCCACGTCGTGGCAGAAGATGATCACGTCATCGAATGCGTGGACGCGGTAGCTGGTGACCTTGCCGCGAAACATCTCGCGGCCCAGCATGGACGGCACACGCCCGCTCTCCATGGAAAGC
Source organism: uncultured Terriglobus sp. (assembly GCA_964242065.1). GTDB lineage: Bacteria > Acidobacteriota > Terriglobia > Terriglobales > Acidobacteriaceae > Terriglobus. Next base: position 25,908 of record CAXTBQ010000035.1, read on the forward strand.
ACGCCATAGCGGCGCAGCATGGCTTCGGTGTAGGTGCGGTAGAAGGCCGTCTGCGGCGACAGGACCACGCGGAAGACAGGCTTTGCGCGCGGGCTTGTTTCCCTCTGCGAGTCCGCCGCCGAGGCGTGGAGCGCGTGGGCTAGGTTGCCCTCGGTGGCCCACACCTGCGGCAGGATGCCCTCTTCGTTGGAGTGGCTGGTGGATTCCGTTCCCGTGGTCCTGCAAGGCATTTGCAATAGCTTCATTCCGCACCCCCTGTACGCTGCTGTGGTTGAGTCCGTTGGCTGCTGACGCTGCTGCGGCACGGCCTGCCTGGACGGCGGGTCCTCTGCCGCGGCAGATCGGCCATACGGGGTCCGCAGTGCCGGCAATACACACCGGCACCGATCCCTGTTCTGACCCAGAGGCCGCCACACCCTTCACACACCTTCAAGTCCCTGCGCGAATACATCATGTGTTTCTCACCTTCATGCGCCGGCTGTGCTTCCTTTGCGGATAGCGTGCCGGCTGTTTGCGTCCCGCCCTGGCTGGCTCTGTGGCCATTGGCCGCGACGGGCTGCTGTTGTGATTGCACAGGCTCTGCGCGCCTGGAGAGGCAAGAGGGGGTCGTGCCCGCGCAGAGTCTGCAGGTTTGGTCCGCACCGTGTGCGGCAGCCGATTTGCGTCCTCGAAGTTTGCCGACTGTAAAGTGCGGCGGAACGGCGAGTCAACGCGATTTTGCGATGCGGTTGGTGCCTTAGGTCTTAGGACCTTTTAGGCAAGAGCAGCGGGGGTATAGCCTTCATGGTATCTCGTTTTCTTCGCCCTATCTTCGCCCCGCAACAGCCTTCAGCGCAATAGAAATCGTCTGAGGATCGGCGCTATTTCCAAATCGGAACGGTTCGCCGAACCGCTGGTATCAGGGCGCGATTTGCACGGTGTGGAACGCTGTTGCACCGCATGAGACATTAGAGCGTGAAGCTTGCCGCTACTCTTTTCCTTCTGCTAGTCGCTCTTGCAGCGGTGGCTGCATTTCTTGTGCTGGCACCCGCGCGGCCGCCGGGAGAGGTCTTCGTGGATATCGCTCCGGGGACAGGCAGCCGGGCCATGGCGAAGCAGCTTGCCGACGCCAGGGTCCTTCGAACGCCATACGCATTCCTGCTGCTGCGTGCGTGGAAAGGTGGCACCCTAAGGGCAGGGGAGTACCGGTTCGCAGACCCGGCCAGCGCCAGGATGGTCTACCAGCGCATTCTCCGGGGCGACGTCTACACCCGAGCCGTGACCATCCCGGAGGGTTTCAACCTCTATGACATCGCCGCAGCGGTAGAGGGCGCGGGCATTCTGCCCCGTGCTGCGTTTCTGGCAGCGGCGCGGCACAACACGGACCTCATCGCGCAGTGGTCCCCTCAGGCGGAGTCGCTTGAGGGGTATCTGTATCCTGACACCTATTTCTTCAGCCGGCACGCGTCCGCACGGACCATGCAGACGGCGATGATCGCACGCTTCCGCACAGAGGCCGCACGGCAGGGACTCACGGGCGATGTGCAACGCACCATGACGCTCGCCTCACTCGTGGAAAAGGAGGTGCGCTTCGACACCGAGCGCGCCATGGCCGCGGGTGTGTTTGAAAACCGGCTCCGCGCCGGCATGCCGCTGCAGACGGATCCCACCGTGGTCTATGCTGCCCTGCAGGCTGGCCACTGGACAGGCACCATCCACCAGAGTGACCTGCATCGCGATTCGCCGTTCAACACCTATGTGCACACCGGCTTGCCGCCTGGCCCCATCTGCTCGCCGGGAGCCGCGGCCATCCGTGCCGCACTGCACCCCGCGGCAACAGAAAACTTTTACTTCGTGTCGGACGGCGCGGGCCACACCCGCTTCTCGAGCGGTCTCAAGGAGCACGGCCAGCAGGTGGAGTCTTACCGCCGGTCGCTCCAGTAGACCATTTCAACTCGGGCAACAAATTGTCATCGCAAGCTCCCGCGCTCACATCCAACCGAAAGTGCGTTCCCGCCGGATGCGCTTGCCGCTCGTGCGGTTCGCCGGCGGAAACGCTACTTGAACCCTAAGACCTGAAGATTTTGAGAGAAATGAAGCACGTTCGACGAAGCGCACTGGCCCTGCTGTGCCTTTTGCCTGCGCTGACCGGCTGCCTGAGCACCACGCGATCGGTCATGAAGACACATCCGCCAACCAAGGTGATGTCTTCGTCGCTGCAGGCGCTGGTGGCCGAGACCAGCGGGCGTTATAACGCGATTGACACGCTCAACGCACGGGTAGAGATCTCTGCCTCCACCGGTGGCGGCAAAGCGGGCAAAGTGGTGGAATACACCTCTTTCACCGGCTACGTGCTCCTGCGCAAATCGGGGACTCTGCGTTTTGTGGGACTTACGCCCGTCGTCGGCAGCAAGCTGCTGGATATGGTGACTGACGGCAAAGACTTCACCATCGTCATCCCGCCCAGAAGCCGTGCGATCACCGGCTCCAATGCCGTTACCGTGCCCTCCAGCAATCCCCTTGAGAACCTGCGGCCTTCCATCTTTTCCGACGCCTTTCTCATCCGCAGCGCTCAACCGGAAGAGAAGGTGTCGCTGGTGTCCGATGACCGCATTTACCAGCCGGACCCGACGCGCAAGTACGTGGTGGACGAGCCGGAGTACGACATTGGCATTTACCGCGTCGTCGCCAACAGCTCCGAGCTGAAAACACAGCGTGTGATCCACGTCGGCCGCTCCACGTTGCTGCCTTATCAGCAGGACATCTACGACGAACAGGGTCAACTGGTTACCGTGGTCAACTACGAAAACTACAAGCTGTTTGGCAAGACTACGTTTCCGGCCACCATCAGCATCCAGCGGCCGCTCGACCAGCTGAAGCTGGTACTCACCGTGACTCAGCTCGCGGTGAACCAGGCCCTGGAAGACGACCAGTTCGAGACGCCGCGCATCCCAGCGTCCTACCAGGTGCAGAAGTTGCCGTAAGTGTTCACCCAGGTTTCGGGGCGGCCTTCTCCTTAGTACTCAATCCCACGCTGCGCCAGGATCCCGCGGGTGTAGGCGTGCTTCACCTCGCGCATCTCCGTCACGGTGTCCGCCAGATCCAAAAGCAGCGGGTGCGCATTGCGTCCGGTCAGGATCACGTGGAGCATCGCCGATCGATCTCGCAGCGCTTTGGCAACGGTCGCGGCGTCCAGCATGCCGTAACCGATCGTGTAGTTGATCTCATCCAGCACCAGCATGTCCCAATCGCCGGACTGCATGGCCTGCACCGCCTCCGCCCAGGCCGCCTGGACCAGTCGCAGGTCTTCCGGGTCCGTCTCCGCGCCGCCCACCTTGACAAAGCCCCGGCCCATCTGCCGGATGATCAGGTCGCCGCCAAACAGTTCCGCGGCGTGCAGCTCGCCGTAATCCCACGAGCCTTTGAGAAACTGCAGCACCAGCACGCGCATGCCGTTGCCGGCCGCCCGCATGGCTGTACCCAGCGCCGCCGTTGTCTTGCCCTTGCCGGCGCCTGTGTTGATTAGCAGCAGCCCGCGCCGCTGCGTGCCGTACAAACTGTCTGTTTCCGTCGAGTGCATCCCTTCAGCATGACGCATGCCAGGCACATTTTCAGTGGCCGCAGTGGTAAGGATGCCCGAGCAGGATGGTGCCCGCGCGGTACACCTGCTCCGCCAGGAGCAACGCGGCAAGTTCATGGGGCAGCGTCATGTTGCCTAGGGAAAGGCGAAGCGCAGCGGCGGACCGGGCCGCCGGTGACCAGCCGTCAGCCGGGCCCACCGCCAGCAGCAGGTTGCGCATACCCCCATCGCGGGCGGCCCGCAGTTGCCCGGCGAAATCTTCTGAGGTGAGATCGCGGCCGCCCGGGTCGGCGATCCAAAGCGCGGCGGCACCTCCCTTCCGCTCGGCTGCTACCGCCGCCAACAAAGCCGCTTCCGAACGGTATGTGCGATGCCCGGCGCGGAATGGCTGGCCGCAGCGGCCCAGGTAGCTCTCCACCAGGGAAAGCACGCCGGACGTCATGCTGCCGCCGGGACGGATGGTGAGCAGCGAGATAGTCAGTGGCATGGTGAAGTTCCAGTGAAGAGCAGGTGAAACGAGGAACAACAGATTTCCGTAGAACCGCCCGCACCTCCTATGAAAAACCAGAGCGAAGAGCGCAAAGCAGCTTCTGTGTCACGTCATATCGCGCCAGATAGCAGGATAGCGTGGACGGACCATTTGGCCCTTCTCGTGCATGGTGTCCTGCACAATCACTTTTTCTGCCCGCGTGCGTTGCAGGGCTGGTTTCGCTCACCGACAGCTTTCTCGAAGGAAAACCGATTTGATGAAAAAGCATCTGGTCCGTCTGGCGCTTGCGGCAGTTACCGTCTCTGCGCCGGCCATCCTCTCCCCCTCCGTCTTCGCTCAGGCAATTTCGGTTAACGGCGGCTCCATTCAGGGCACCATCACCGATCCTTCGGGCGCAGCCGTCAGCGGCGCAGCAATCAGCATCACCAGCCCGGAAACGGGTTACAAGCGTGACCTGACCGCGGACAAGTCCGGCTTCTACTCGCTTGGACCTCTAAACCCCGGCAACTACACGGTCAACGTCGTAGCTCCTGGATTCCAGGCGCTTTCCGTTCAGACCGTGATCCGCACGGGTACATCCACCCCCGGCAATTTCAAGCTCAGCATCGGCCAATCATCCACTGAGATCAGCGTGGTTGCCGGACAGGTGCAGCTGAACACGGACCAGGGTAGCGTGTCGGACGTGATCACCAAGCAGCAGATCGACACCCTTCCGATCAACGGCCGGAATTTCCTCGATCTGGCTCAGATTGAGCCCGGCGTCATCCTGCAGTCCGGCGAGACTTTCGATCCCACCAAGGCGGGCTACTCGGCCATCTCCGTGTCCGGTGTTTCGGGCCGTACCACCCGTATCCTGCTCGATGGGCAGGACATTACCGACGAGACGGTGGGCACGACGATTTTCAACGTGTCGCAAGGCGCCATCAACGAGTTTCAGCTGAATCGTTCCACGCAGGACGTGTCCGGCGAACTGACGTCCACCGGACAGGTGCTGGTGTCCACGAATTCCGGCACAAACGCATTCCACGGGCAGCTGTTCGGTCAGTTCCAGGATCACCGGGCTCTGTTTGCACGTGCAGAGAACGGCTACGATGCGCCCTTCCAGCGGAATCAGTTCGGCGGCAGCATCGGCGGTCCGATTATTAAGGACAAGCTGTTTTTCTTCGGTAACTCTGAGCGCATCAAGCAGGACTCCTCCGCCGTGGCGGGCCTTGGAACGCTGTTCACGGCCATTAGCAACAGCAAGCCGTTGGTGCCCACGCCCTATCGCGAGACGTACTCGACGGTTCGCCTGGATTACAACGGACCTTTTGGCGGCCACTATTTCGTACGCGCGAATTACAACGTCAACTCCGTCAGCTCAAACTTCGGTGAAGGCTACTGGCTATATGCGAACCGCGACAACACTCCGGGCATCGCGGGCGGTGCCGACTTCGCCACGGGCCGCTTCACTCACTCGTTCCGGGGCAGCTACGAGAAGTTCCACAACCTGATCAGCGATACCAGCAGCAACCCCTCGCTGTATAACGCGATTCCAGGGTTCACCTTCTACTACTCCGCGCAGCACCTGTACTCCGGTCCCAACTATCTGGCCCCGCAGGGTACGTTCCAGTCAGACAAGCAGTTTCGGTATGACGGCAGTTGGACCAAGGGAGCGCACAACGTTCGGTACGGCTTCGCGATCAATCGCATCCTGGGCGGCGGCTTTGCCAACTTCTTCGGCCTTAGCCCACGGACAAGCATCAGTGCATCCAGCCTGCTGACCGGTACCGTCACCGCGAACAATCCGAATGGCCTCGGCTGCAACGGCGTGGTCGGCGCGGCATCCTGCCCCAGCGATCCGCTGAATGGGTATCATCCACAGGGCGTCATCTTGGGGAACGGGCAAGGCTTCTTTGCAGAAAAAGGCGGCTTCGGCCTGGCTGGCGGCGGCGTGTTTGACTGGCGCACCGGCACGTACTTTCAGGACAGTTGGAAGATCACCCCGAACTTCACTTTGAACGCCGGTGTGCGCTACAGCATCGATACGGATCGCGCCAACCAGGATGTCACGCTGCCTACCTGCGGTGATGTAGACACCAGCGCAGTGGCATCGCCCTGTGGAACCGCTGCTGCCAGCACGCCGCTCTTCTCGTTCTGGAATCCTGCCTTCACGCAGACACATACCCGTCAGCCCTACGGCAACGTAGCGCCGCAGGTCTCTATCGTGTACGCCTTGCCCGACAAGAAGACCGTGCTCCGTGCTGGCATCGGCATGTTCTTTGAAGGCGACGTGTTCAACAACACGACCAATGCCCGAACAAACATCATCAAACAGGGCGCGTTCTTCAACGATGCAGCGCTTTGCAACAGTTATGCCACGTTCGATGTGCCGTTTGCAGACGGATCAGACCAGACCAGCATCAATGGAACAGATCTTGGGACCGTGTGCAACGGTCAGACGCTCCGGCAGGCCGCTCCTAACCTGACAGCTCTGCAGCAGGCCTACCAGGCAAGCACCGCAGCACACGCAGTAGGACCAAACCCCAGCTACTATGGTGAATCACTCGCGGTCAACGGCGGCACGGCTACGACCGGCGGTCCTTTTGCCCCCACTTACAAGAGCCCCTACTCCGAGCAGTGGAACTTCGGTATTCAGCGCGAGGTTTTCAAGGGCGGCATCCTGAGCGCGGACTACGTTCATAACTCCACGCTTAAAATCTCTCAGTTCATCGATCAGAACCACGTGGGTGCCGCTCGCTACTACAACGCGACCGCTGGTGCAAACGCCGTTGCGCGAGCTGCCGGAGCGTACAGCAGCTGTGCGGGAATTACCGGGACCCAGGCGCTCGCAACCTGCGCTATCGGACGTGGCGCCAAGCTCGCACAGTTCGCGTCGGCGCGGCTCGATTCCGGCAGCCAGAAGCTGTCCGGTTATCCTGACTCGGCATATGGATACACCGTAAACAGCGGTGTCGCTTTCGCCGGTGCGAACCCGCTGCTGGGCAATGGCAACTTCCTGGTACCGATTGGCCGTTCCGGCTATGACGCTCTGCAGGTTGTGTTCCGGCAGGTAGCGACCCACCCGGCACCTGGTATTGCGCAGGCCAACGTGCAGGTCTCTTACAACCTGTCGCGGATTGTGACTTCCAGCGGAGGCGGCTCGGATCAGTTCTTTGCCTCTGGCTCCTATGACTACGACAACCCGAACCAGTACATGGGCCGGAACGGCCTGGACCACAAGCACGAGGTCAACTTCGGCGCATCCATGACACTGAAGTACGGTCCGCGGGTCGGTCTGATCGGTCACTTCTACTCCGCGCCGCCGAGCACGCTGCTGCTTGACAGCTCGGTCGCGGGAGGCGGCATTTTCACCACAGACATCACGGGTGACGGTACCATCGGCGATCTGGCTCCTGGAACACTCCCGGGCGACTACATGCACCGCTTCAGGGGCAAGGATCTGACCGGTTACATCAACAACTTCAACTCGACCTATGCGGGCAAGCTCACACCAGCCGGCCAGGCCGTGGTGAACGCCGGTACCCTGACCTACTCGCAGATGACCGCGATCGGAGCCGTGATCCAACCCATCGCTCTGCCGGGCTCGAACGTGGCGCTGTCCAATCCGACGACGCGTTCCGTGGATGCCAGCTTCTCCTATCCCGTCCCGCTGGCGCGCCTGCGCGAGGGTGTCACGTTGGAGCCGGAGATTGACTTCTACAACATCGGTAACTTCGCAAACTTCAACAATGACAATTCCGGTGTGCTGCTGAACACCATCAGCGCGGGCGGCTCCGTAAACACGACGGGCGGCTATCTTACCGGTCCAAACAACTACGCCAACCTGAATGCCAATCGCGTCCAGCGCGGCTCGGGTACCTACAACGTGGGTGCGGCACGCACCACGGAGTTCAAGCTGAAGCTGAACTTCTAAGAGCAGCCCATAGTAGCAAGAGCGGGGTGCCCCTGGGGGGGCG
>CAXTBQ010000036.1:0-32565 GCA_964242065.1 uncultured Terriglobus sp.
GTGCATCTGGCGCGCCTTGGCGTTCATGTCGCCGACGAACGCCTTCATCGTGCCGCCGATGCGCTGGGAGAGCGCGACGGCGGCGTCGTTACCCGACGGCAGCAGCAGCCCGTAGAGCATCGTCTGCACGCCGATGCGCTTGCCGCTCTCGCTGTCGGTAAAGGTGTAGGTTAGCCGGTACTGCTTATGCGGATGGTCCAGCTTCGCAATTAGTTCGCCCACGGCCGCAGCCTGGTCGGGCGTGCCGCGCACCACGATCTCGTTTTGGCTAGGTACCAGGAAGATCTTTGTGGACGGATACAGCATGTTGCGGAGTGCTGTGAGCGTCTCGTTTTGTTCCGCCTGGTTCATCTGCGAAGAGAGATGGAAGGTCCGAGTTACCAAACCAGTTTCCAGGGCTGCGTAGCGTGCGGAGTCAGTTTGCGGGGCCTGCGCGTGCAGGCACTCAGCGGAACACAGCACAGTGGCGACGAGGGCGAGTTGAATGGCTGTGAATTTCATGCGTCTGTCTCCAGTGGGTGAGTTGAGAAAGCTATTGCTGGCCGGTCGGCGAGTCGTCTGTGGCAGATTCCTGCTCGAACGCTGGTGGAGGTGCAAAGAACTCGGCTACCGAATCCTTGTCGTGCTGGAAGGCTGCATCCCGCACAGGCTTACTCAGTTGCGCAAGTTGCTGGGCCGGCTCGTGCCGGACGATCCGCAGCATGAGCCTCTCCTGTTCCGTGAGCGGGAGCGGGGGTGGCGGAAAGCTGTCGCTGGTCTCTGCGCAGAATGACCCCGGGGTAGCCGAGGCGACGAAATGGAACCCATGTCTCTGCGACACATGGGGCAACCTCTGTGGTTGTGCGCTTTGAATACCGGGGGTGCCCCACGTCTCGATTTTGAGACGTGGGCCTGGAGAAAACACCGAAGCAGAACCTGCTTCTTCGCTGGGCCGTTTGTCGGACGGGGCGCTTTGGTGCAGAATGAGCGCGCCCGCGAGTAAGACCAGCAGCATCGCCGCTGCAAGCCACGGCATCGGTGCTTCGGAGAACAGGGTAGCGAACTGACCGCGAAAGATGTATGGCGTGCTCGCGGCAGCTTGAGCGGCACGGAGATTTGCGAGCACCTGGTCTTCCAGGCCGGGGCGCGGCTCTGCCTGGCGCAAAGCCTTCAAAACGTCATCTATCTGCCGGTCCTGTTTGCTCATTCAGCGCCTCCTTTTCTCTTGTTGCTCCAGCCGGCTGCGCAGCCGTTCGCGAGCGCGGAACAGCAGCGCGCGCACAGCCGATTCGCTCCTGCCGACCACGGCTGCGATCTCGCCCGTCTTCATCTCATCCAGTGCAGAGAGCAGCAGCACGTGGCGCTCGGCAGCGGGCAGCCGCTCCATCTCCCTGAGTACCTGCTTTAATTCGCGGCTTTCCGCAAGTGCCTGGTCGGCAGGCAGCGATCCTGACGCGAGCGATCGCGCGAACGCCTCATCCATCTGGCCTGGAGTGATCCTGCGTGTGCGATCGAGCGCGAGCCGCCACACGATGCGCACCAGCCAGACGCGCATGTTCTCAATTTCTGGCAGCCGGTCCTGGTGCGATAAAACGCGTAAAAAGGCGTCCTGTACGGCGTCTTCGGCTTCCGATGCGTTTCGCAGCACGGCGTGCGCCACGCGAAACAGCAGCGTGGAGTAGGTGAGCACCAGCGATTCGACATCCACTGCCGCGGAGCGGGATGCCGCAGAGTCCGCTGTGTCGCTCACCAGGATCAGCCCGCACCTTTCGATAGAGGTCATGCGTGTCTCTCTATCTGTACGGACGGGCGATGCAGCGGCGCGCTCGTAGAAATGTGCGGCTTGCCACCGGGCCAGGAAGCATGGGGCGACCGGCAAGGCCGCCCATGCTCACGATTGGACCTGCGCTAAAGCACGTTGACGGTAAGGGTCACGACCTGGGCAGTGCCGCTGCTGGGCGTGATGGTAATTGGCACGGAGTAGGTGCCAGCAGGGCTACTGTGTGCGTTCTTGTCGCCGCCGCAGCCGCTAACCCCAAGCACAACGGCCAGCGACAGCAGCACGGGCAGCAACCAGAGCACGGAGGAGCGCAGGATGCGTGCGCGCCTGCGGGCCAGTCCCAGGCCGCTGAGCACGGAGAGGCCCAGAAAGGCGTACTGCACCCGCGGCGCGGCAGGAAGGAAGGGCAGCGTGGGTGTATGCAGTGCCGCGACACTGGCTGTGTCGATGGTGATGTTAGTGCTGGCCGCCATACCGGTGGTGGTGAGTGTGCCATTGGCCACGCTGCACTTGAGACCGGAGACGCTGCCGCAGGCCACGGTAAAGCTGCCGGTAAAGCCGCCTACCGGTGTGACCGTGAGCGTTGCGAAGCCGCTGTTACCGCGCGGTATACCGATGGTGGTGGTTGACAGGGCCGCTGTGTAGCCGGGGGCCACAACGGTCACGGTGACCGGGGCCGAGAGAGCGCTCGCGAAGCCGTTCACCCCGGTGAACGTAGCGGAAAGCGTGTGCGGACCGGCGGCCAGCGACGTAGTGCTGTAGGTTGCCGTAGCAGCGGTCGTGGTCCCGCTCACCAGATTGGTAGCCAGCACGGTAGTGCCGTCGCGAAACGTTACGGTGCCCACAGGTGTACCAGCACTGGCAGTTACCGTAGCTGTGAGCGTGACACTTGCGCCCAAATTGACGCTGCCGGCGGAGCTTGCCAAGCTGACCGTGGTGGCAACTGGCGTGTTCAATGTGCGCAGGGCCGCGGCGGCAATCAGGCTGTGGCCATAGGTGGTGGGGTGCAGGTCATCCCAGAACAGGTAGGTGTCCGGATTCACTGTGGCATTGCCTTGCGAACTGCTCTTCACGTTGGCAAAGCCGTAGCCGACTGGCGGCCCCACCACAGTATTGAACAGCGTGTAAATGTCGAGCTGGTACAGCCGCACGGATGTGCCGGCTGCTGCCTGCACCTGGGCAAGACCTGCTGCCAGCGTCTGGTTGAAGCCCTGGGCGGCGGCCGTTGCTTGCGCAGCTGCGGCGGCACTGCCGTTCAGCCGTGGGATGAGCCCCAGCGGCGGCAGGTTGGGCACCAGAATGTCGGTTGCGCCGGCAGCAATCAGCTGTTGCACGATGCCCACTTCGCGCGTGGCCGCGGCCACAATGTCGTTTGTACTGGTTGCATTCAACAGGTCGTTTGCGCCGCCCCACACCACAAAGAGCGTGCTGCTGTTGACCGTGGGCTTGGTCGCCAGGTAATCCTGCAACTGCTGGCCCATGTTGTTCACTGTGAACGAAAGCGCGTTGCCAGGCCCGTACGTGAACGGAACGGTGCCGGTGTTGGTAGTGGCAAAGCCGTAGGCGTAGTTGCGTCCGCCGTTCAGGGACGCTGTGACCGCTGGCTTGGCGGCCAGCTGCGCGGCCAGCTGTTCTACCCACACACCGTTGTAGTTGTGGGCGGCGGGCAGGGTGTCTGTACCATCGGTGAAGCGGCCGTTGGTGTAGCCCGTAAGCGGGCCGGGAACCTGCGCGCTGAAGCCGTACTTGGCGTTGCTGAGATAGGCATCGTTGCCCACGTCGGAAAGCGAATCGCCAAACACCACGATGGAGGTATAAGCCTGCCCGAGCGCCAGGTGAGCGCTCCCGAACAGTGCCACGATAAGGAGGAACGCGGCACAGAGAGGATGTAGACCTCTGCGAAGGGCAAGCGGGTGCGTCATGATCTTCTCCAAATGCCACCTCTGGCGGCTGCAGGCGGGCAGACTTTCAGAACATTGCAAATTACACGGGAAACTAGGCGAGAGTATGCCTTTGCGCATGGCTCCCCGGCAAGAAAAATCGCTGCGCCAAGTCATGTTGGCGCAGCGATGCCCTGCGGAAGCGTGTTGGAGCCGCAAAGATCTACATGCCGCGGGCTGCAGGCGCGGATGCGCCCGAGTACGTCACCCGGTAAAGAATGCCGTTCTGCTCGTCACCCACGATGATGCTGCCGTCGCGCATCTGCGCCAGGCCAAACGGACGTGCGAAACGTGCCCATCCGCTGCCGCCCTTGACCGGCATCAGGAAGCCTTCCAGGAACGGCTGAATTTCCTTTGCCTTGCCGCCCTCAAAGTGGATGCGCACCACCTCATAACCGCTGGGCGGTGCCGCGCCCCAACTGCCGTGCATGCTGGCCAGCGCGTCGCCGTCGTAACCCGTGGGTAGGCCGGTGCCGTTCAGAAAGATCAGCTGCATGCCGGAGGAGTGAGCGCTCCACGTGAGCACCGGCAGCGTGGTCTTTGCGGCCCACTGGTCCAGCGTCACGCCTTTGGGCGGTGTCAGGTACAGGTTCTTCAGACCAGCGCCAAGAATGTAGGGCCAACCATATTCCTTGCCCTTTGCGATTAGGTTGACCTCTTCGCGCTGCTCCTTGTCACCCAGCCAGTCCACGCCGTCATCCCAGCCGTACAGGTCGCTGGTACCCGGCTTGAAGTTGAAGCCGATGGTGTTGCGCAGACCGGTGGCAAAGGTTTCGCGACCGCTGCCATCCAGGTTGCTGCGCTGCATGGTGCTGTTCACGTGGTTGCGCTCTTCGCAGGTGTTGCAGGTGCTGCCCACACTCTCATACAGCTTGCCATCCGGGCCCACGGCCAGCGTGCGATCCACGTGCTGCCCGGCGTCCGGCAGGTCGCTGATGATCATCTTCGAGGGGCCGAGCGTGCCGTCCGGGTTGATGGGCGCGGAGTACACCTCCTTGATGGTCACGTAGTACATCACGTTGTCGTGGATCACCATGCCATGGACGTTCTCCAACTCCAGCACCTTCTTCTGCGTGCCGCTGGCGTCAATCATGGTGATGGTGCCGGCATCGCGGCTGCTGACGTAGAGATTGCCCGCGTCGGATACGACGATGACGCGCGGCTTGTTGAGGCCTTCCGCCAGCTTGGTTAGTTTGAAGCCTGCCGGCAGCTTCAGCTTCGCGATGTTGGCGTCTGTGGCGGGCAGCGGTGCCGGCAGAATCACGTTGACGTTATGGCTGTCCTTGTTGGGCATCGGCATCTCCTGCGCGCGGAGGGCAAGAGAGGACACGGAAACAGTTGCGGCGAGCGCAACGGAGATAGCAGAACGATTCATATGTGGATTAGATGCATGGCGCAGAACCCTGCACTCCACGCTCTTCGCGCCATCCTGAGCGAAGCTTTCAACAGCTTTGTCATTCCAATCGCAGCAGCCGGGTGCCCCACGTCTCGATTCTGAGACGTGGGATGTGCGCGAACCAACTGTGCCAATCCCATGTCTCTGCGAGACATGGGGCACCCACTGTCTACTAACACCTAACGCGAAAGCCCCACCGCAGCTTTCACCTTGCCCCACACCCACGTGGGCACGGTGGAGCGCATCATGTGGTTGCGCAATTCCTCGTACTTTGAAGCACCCATGCTGTAGCCGATGATCAGGCGCAGCAGTTCCGGGTCTTCTTTTGCCTTGCGCACCAGCGCATCCATGCGGCCGGAGCCGTTGAACAGACGGTGCTGGATCTCGACCGAGTGCTGCAGGTCCGATCCGATCTCTGCCTGCCAGGCGCGCTGATAACCGCTGAGTTGGCCCGCGTCGTAGCGCTGCTTTCGGACGGCCGCAAGCGCCGCATCGGCCGCCAACGATCCGCTTGTCATGGCGTAGAAAATGCCTTCTGCCGTGAACGCATTGACGAAGCCGCCCGCATCGCCCGCCAGCAGCACGCGATCGGTGTAGGTCTTCTCTAGAGGCCCGCTCACCGGGATGGGGAACGCCTTGTAGCCCGCGCGGTTGGTCTCGCCGGTCACGTCACCCTGCCGCTTCAGCGTATCGACCCATCCTGCGTGGTGCTCCGCGCCCTTGCCGCGCAGGGCCTTCAGGTACCAATCTAGCTTGCAGCCGAAGCCCAGGTTCAGGTGCTGTGTCTTCGGGAAGATGTAGCCGTAGCCGAACGTCTCCGTCAGCGTCAGGAACAGGTAGATGCTCTCGCGGTCCGCAACGTCCAGCCGGTCGTACGTCGTCTCCTCCATCATGTCGACCGCATATTCCTTGTGCGCCGCTTCGCTGCGCAGGCCGGTGTGCCGTGCAATGACGGAGTTGGCAGAGTCCGCACCGATGATCATGGGCGCGGTGAACAGTTCGCCCGTGGTGCTCTCCAGTTCGACGTGGTCCGGCTTGACGATGCAGCGGCGAATCATCACGCCCTTGCGCACCGTGCAGACAGTTTCCGCGCGGCGAAACAGTGCGGCGTCAAACTCCCACCGCCGAATGAGATACAGGATCGGCTCGGCTTGCTGGAAAGTGACGCGGGTACCGTCTGGCGATTGCAGGTGCACACGGCTGACCGGGTTTACCGGTACTTCACCTGCCGCAAGGAAGTCCTGCACATAGGGAAAACGGTGCAGCAGTCGAGCAGAAAGGCCGCCACCGCAAGGCTTGTCACGCGGAAAGTCCGCTGCCTTGTCCAAAAGCAGAACGCGTATACCCGCTCGGCCTAGCTGATAAGCGGCCGTTGCGCCCGCCGGCCCCGCACCCACGATGATGATGTCAAAACTCTGGTCCATGCTGGACCAGTGTAGTTTGCAGATGGAATCAGGCGCCGATCAGCAGCAAGACGTACCCTGCCAGTCCAGCACCCAGCAGCGGCCCAAGCACCGGCACCCACGCATACGCCCAGTCGCTGCTGCCTTTGCCTGCAATGGGTAACAGTGCATGCGCCAGACGCGGGCCAAGGTCGCGCGCTGGGTTGATGGCGTAGCCCGTGGTCGCACCCAGCGAAAGACCGACACTCCAGATCAGAAAGCTGACCAGCAGCGGGCTAAGCCCAGCCGCGGCACCCGTGGTAAGCACGAGCTTTGAACTCATGCCGCCCGCAACGATCACAAGGACGAAGCTGGCCAGGGTTTCGCAAAAAAGCGCCCAGCCAAAGTTGCGAAAGGTAGGGCTGGTGGCGAAGACGCCCAGCTTCGCTTCCTTGTTCTCCGTGGCAGCCCAGTGCGGCAAGTAGAACAGCCATGTTGCCGCTGCTCCGCAGAAAGCGCCCGCAACCTGTACGGCGGCAAACGGCAGCAGCCTGGCGAAGGCGTGACCCTTGATAGCGAACGCAAGGGTGAAGGCGGGATTCAAGTGAGCATCCGCGGAACCGAACAGTTGTGCCACAAAGATGCCGCACAGCACGGCAAAAGCCCATCCGGCAGCGACCACCATCCAGCCGGAGCCTTCTGCCTTGCTGCGCTTCAGCGTCACCGCGGCGCACACGCCGTTGCCCAGCAGTAGCAGTACAAAGGTGCCCATGAACTCACCCAACAGAGGGCTACGTGCAATCACTCGCTTCTCCCGGTCCCGCAGCGTTTACGCAGAGGTGCGGACACCACTCTACTGCGGCAGGTACTGTGCTGCCAATGCGCGGAACGCTTCCACCTGCGCCGCTTGCCAGGCCTCATCGCGGCCACGTTCGGCGGCCATCAGTTTCGCGACCTGGGGGGCAATCTCGATGGCCGCCCGCGCGTTCAGCAATAGAGCGCGGGTGTGGCGCGAAAGCGCGTCATCTACCGTGCGCGACATCTCCTCGCGGCACGCCCAGACGATCTCTGCGGCAGTGTAGGGAAGAGCAGGATGCAGCCGCTCGGCCAGTTCCGGCGATGCTGCGGCCAGCGCGCGGATCGCAGTTGCGTCAGAGCCGTAGACCTGCAGATCCCCGAGATCAGTCGCGTCGGACCAGCCGTGCACGTGGAGGTTTGCCGTGGCGCATGCGGCATCCGGCAAATGGCCGAGTGTGGCAGCGTGATTCACCGCATCCTCCGCCATGTGGCGATACGTCGTCCACTTGCCGCCCACGATGGTCAGCAGGCCGCTCCCGTCGATGTGGATGGTGTGGTCACGTGACAGGGCGCTGGTCTTCGACGCGTCACTGCCCGCGGCTTTTACCAACGGACGAATGCCCACGTAGATGCTCAGGATGTCGTCGCGCGTGGGCTTGCGGCTGAGATACTCGCCAGCAGTTTCCAGCACAAAGGCAATCTCTGCTTCCAGCGGCTTGGGCTCGTAGCTGGGTGTGTCGATGGGCGTGTCCGTGGTGCCCACGACGGTGTGCTTGTGCCAGGGGATGGCGAATAGCACCCGGCCGTCGCTGGTGCGCGGCACCATGATGGCCGTGTCTGCGCGCAGAAAGCTCTTCTCGAGGACAAGGTGAATGCCCTGCGAAGGCGACACCATGGTCTCTGCGCCGGGTTCGGCCATGCGGCGCACTTCATCGGTGAACATGCCGGTGGCATTGATCACGCACTTGGCGCGTACCGGGATGCGTTCACCTGTCTCGCGATCTTCCAGCGTGACGCCGTTCACGAAACCGTCGCCATCACGCTCCAGCGCCACGGCGGGGCAGTAGTTCAGCACCGTTGCGCCGTGATCGGCTGCGGTCATCAGCAGGTGGATGAGCAGGCGCGTGTCGTCAAACTGGCCGTCGTGGTACACCACGCCGCCGCGCAGGCCTTCCTGCGCAATGGTGGGCAGGCGCTCCAGCGTTTCTTCGCGTGACAGGATGCGCGACCGGCCAAAGCTGTACTTCACGGCCAGCAGATCGTAAATCTTCATGCCGATGCCGTAGAACGGAGCTTCCCACCAGGAGTAGTTGGGCACCACAAACGGCAGGTCATGCACCAGGTGCGGAGCGTTTTGCCGCAAGAGCCCGCGCTCCTTCAGCGCTTCCATCACCAACGAGACGTTGCCTTGCTCCAGGTAGCGCACGCCGCCGTGGACCAGCTTGGTGCTGCGGCTGCTGGTGCCCTTGCCAAAGTCTTCTCGTTCGACAAGCAGCGTCTTGTAGCCGCGCGTGGCCGCATCCACGGCAACACCCGCACCGGTAGCACCGCCACCGATCACGACAATATCCCACGGCTCCGCACCCTGTGCGCGGACGGCTTTCAGCATGGCTTCACGGTTCATATAGGAGTACCTAGGTGTCTGTCGCCCAATCGACAACAGAGATGAAGTGAGCTGCTTTATGCAGCACGAGGTCATGTGTGACCAGGGTGGGCTCCCAATGCCAGCGCATGCGCTGCAATCTGCAGGTCCCACGCACCGAATGTAAGCCCCTGTGCTTCGGTCGCCGCTCGTAAGGTGGCATACACCCTTGCAGCAGCTGAATCCCACGGAACGATGGCTATGTCACTTAGGAACGACTCCATAAGGGTACGCACCTGCTTGTTTCCTGGCGATTTTGCGAGGCCATACCGTATCTCGGCTTCAACTATGCTGGAAAGAGCTAACCCTGAGGTTTCCCTGTGTTCACGGTAGCGCTGACGCGCTGCTTGCGATCGCCCATTCACCACAAATGCAGCGATGTTTGTGTCTAGCAGGTAGTACGTCACTACCAGAGCTCAACACTTCTGGGCGGTGTCCTGTCTCTTTCCACGTCGAAGTCAAAGCCACCTTCGGCGTCAATGCGTGCGAACAACACGTCCATCTTTCGTGCTCGCTCGTCACGCTCCTCTTGGGAAAGCATAGGAAATGCCGCACCGTGCGCAGCATCTGCCGGTGCGGATGAATCTCGCATGCTCTCCTGCAACTGCAAAGCGCTGAAAGCCTCTGCCAGCACGGCCTGCGCAGAGGAATAGCGACCCGAGCTAAGCCGGTTCGAAACGATGGTTTCCATCTCAGGTGTTAATTCAACGGTCATGCTGTCCTCCTGCCTGTATCGTGTGCGCCTTGCCGAAGTGTGTCAAGGCATCAGTTACGGCCTGTTCCAGCCCTTGGCGCGCTCCACTGCCTTTTGCCACCCGGTGTAGAGGGCGCTGCGGTCTGCCTGCGGTTGGAAAAGTGTGCCGCCGCCCTGTTCGCGCCTGATGTCTTCCATACCGGACCAGAAGCCGACGGCCAGGCCCGCGAGGTAGGCCGCGCCCATGGCTGTTGTCTCGAGGCAGGCGGGGCGACGGACGGGAACATTCAGCAGGTCGGCTTGCAGTTGCATCAGCGTGTCGTTCGCGGTGGCACCGCCGTCCACGCGTAATTCCCGCAGGGGCGCGGGCGTGTCAGCGTCCATGGCGCGCATCAGGTCGGTCACCTGTAGCGCGATGCTCTCCAGCGCGGCCCGTGCAATGTGCGCCTTGGTGGTGCCGCGGCTCATGCCAATCATCATGCCCGATGCGTAGGGGTCCCAGTGCGGCGCGCCCAGGCCGGTGAACGCGGGCACAAACAGTACACCACCACTGTCCGGGACGCTCAGCGCGAGGGCTTCCACATCGCCACTCTTGCTGATGATGCCTAGGCCATCGCGCAGCCACTGCACCACTGCTCCACCGATGAAGACCGATCCCTCCAACGCGTACGCGGGCCTGCGATCCAGCGAGCAGGCCAGCGTGGTGAGCAGGCGATTCTCGCTCTGCCGGAACCCGCCTCCAATGTGCTGCAAGAGAAAGCAGCCGGTACCGTAAGTGTTCTTGGTGTCGCCGGGTTCGGTACACATCTGGCCGAAGAGCGCCGATTGCTGGTCGCCTGCGATGCCTGCGATCTCGATGCCTTCCAGACCAAGTGTCGTGCTCACAAGGCCCAGCTTTTCGCTGGACCAGACCACTTCCGGCAGCATGGAGCGTGGCACGCGCAGCAGGCGCAGCATCTCGTCGTCCCAGCGGTCTTCCACGATGTTGTAGAGCAGCGTACGGCTGGCGTTGGTGCGGTCGGTAGTGTGGCGCTTGCCGCTGGTCAGGTTCCAGACCAGCCAACTGTCGACCGTGCCAAAGGCCAGTTCTCCACGTTCTGCTTTTTCGCGTGCACCGGATACGTTATCCAGGATCCACGCCACCTTGGTGCCCGAGAAGTAAGGGTCAAGCCGCAGGCCGGTGCGGCGGCGCACCTCGTCCTCATTGCCTGCGGCGGTCAGCCGTGCGCACACGTCAGCGGTCCGCCGATCCTGCCAGACGATTGCGTTGTAGACAGGCCTGCCCGTGCTGCGCTCCCACACCACGGCGGTTTCACGCTGATTGGTAATGCCCAGCGCTGCCACATCGCGCGGCCGCACACCCGCGCGGCCCATCACCTCAACCGCGCTTGAGAGCTGGCTGGTCAGGATCTCGTAAGGATCGTGTTCGACCCAGCCCGGCTTCCCATCCGGAAAGACCTGCGTGAACTCGTGTTGCGCAGTGCCCACGATCGCTCCCGCACGATCGAACAGGATGGCCCGCGAACTGGTGGTGCCCTGGTCCAATGCGAGAACGTACTCCGCCATGCCAGCCCCCGGCGGACAACATCCGCGCGCAAGCCAACTTAGCACGTTCGCGATGAGGCGTGGTTGGCGACCGATTGCGGATCGTACCGAGTTGTTGCCCCCTTGCGCCGCAGTGGAGTTCCGCGACTCGCGACACGGAACTCCCGCTGTTGGCGCTTAGAGGTGGTTGTCTGCCGTGTTGAGCAGCCAGCCGCCGAAGCGTGTGCCGTTTGGCTGCATCATGGGTGCTGCCATGGTGCCGCCCGCTTCTGCCAGCAAGCCGATGCCCCACGGACTGCTCACCAGCACCTGTGAAGCCGCTGCTCCGGAGTACGAGGCGGCTGGGCCGAAGTGGTTGTCTGCCGTGTTCAGCAGCCAACCGCCGAAGCGAGTGCCGTTGGGCTGCAGCATGGGGCAGCTGAACGTATTGCCGCTCAGCTTCACAAGACCAATGCCCCAGGGGCTTATCAGCATCAGCTCGGCACGACCGTCACCGTCAAAATCCGCGGCTGGACCGATCTTGTTTTGGTAGGTGTCCAGCAGCCAGCCGCCAAAGCGTGTGCCGTTGGGCTGCAGCATGCAGCTCGTGAACGTATTACCTGCAAGCTTCAGGACGCCGATGCCCCACGGACTGGTGACGACCACCTCGGCACGGCGGTCGCCGTCAAAGTCCGCTGCGCGGCCCACGTGATTGTTGGAGGTATCCAGTAGCCAGCCGCCGAAGCGGGTGCCGTTCGGCTGAATGGCCACCGTGGTCATGGTGCTGCCGTTGAGCTTGAGCAGGCCGATGCCCCAGGGGCTTGTGAGAAGCAGTTCCGCCTTGTTGTCGCCATCAAAATCCGCTGCCGCGACCACATTGTTGATGAACGTTTCCAGCCGCCAGCCGCCGAGAAAGGTCTCGTTCGTTGCCATCATAAGCGTGGTCATGGTGCCGCCATTGAGCTTAAGGATGGCCATGCCAGATGCGCCCGTGACCAGAAGCTCCGCATGTCCGTCGCCGTCGAAATCGGCGGCAGGCCCGTAGGTATCGCCGCCTGTGTCCACCGTCCAGGCACCCAGCTTTGTCCCGTTCGGCACCATGAAAGGCGCGTTGAAGGTATTCCCTGCCAACTTCAGGAGGCCCAGTCCCCATGGACTGCTGATGACCACTTCCGCATGGTGATCGCCGTCGAAGTCGGCTATGGGGCCAATCTGGTTGTCGGCCGTATTCAGCAGCCATTGGCCGAAGCGAGTGCCGTTGGGCTGGCATACCAGGCCCTGCATGGTGTTGCCGGCTTCTTCGAGTACACCAATACCCCACGGACTTGTGATTACGTGTTCCGCCCGGCCGTCGCCGTTCAGGTCTCCGCTGTGCGAAAGCGTGGTCTGCGCGCCCAGGGAGATGCTGCTGCCGCAGCCCGCGGGCTTGTCCGCGTACTGCGGGTTGTCGTCCTTGCCGGTGTCGTTCGTCTTGGCCCAGTCCGTTGATGCTTTGATGGACACCTGGCCGTCGAAGTCAGGACAGGGTTTTGATGCCAGCGCGGTGCCGCCCGGAGCCGCGCTGACGATGGCCTCAATCCAGGCCAGCGCCCAGGGATCGAAGTGTGCCGCGCCGTCAGAGCTGGTCTTTGCATCCACCGCCGAGGCGAAGACAGTGTTGGTCGCGGTGCTCTTGTTCAGTGTGGCCGTCTGAAACGCACCGGAGAAGCACTGCTCCATGGTGACCACCAGGCTCTGCAGTTTGGGCAGACCTGAAAGCATGGTGCCGAACTGATCGGGCGTGATGACGCTGGAACTATCCACGCACAGCCCAGATGTGGAGCCATGATTGTTGGTGTGAATCAGCAGCAGGTCCTTGGGGGCAAGCTTTTTCGCCAAGGTGTCGAACACCGACTGCAGGTTGTCCTTGGTGGCGGAGCTGTGCACCTTCATCTGGTACGCGGTGTTGTTGCCATTCCAATTGCCGGGGTTCGTTGAATCGGTAGCGGCAATGGTGCCGTTGTAGTTCAGCACGTAGACGTTGGCCGGGTCGAAGCTGTAGACGTTCACCAGCGCGCGCCAGAGAAACTCAAGGTCTTCCACATGGCGAAGATTGCAGATCTGGCTGGCAAACAGAATGGCGTAACGCTGCTGCGCCACATGAGATGGCTGTGCCAGCAGAGGCATCTGCAGCAAACCGCCCAGGTGAGCCAGCGAACCCAAACTGGAAGCGGGAACGGTAGCAACTGGCGCGTGGAACACGTCCAGCTTGGTGTTGCCGTCCAGGTCCGGCGGAAACTCTGCCTGCTCTTCATAAAGCAGAGCGGCCGTGTCCGGATCGTGAAAGCGATAGACGCAGGGGTGCGCCCAGTTTGCCTGCGGCATCAGGTCGGCAAAGACCAGAGCCGCCTGCTGCTTCACGACTAACTGCCGGTCCACAAGGTTGAACACATGGCCAGCCGGCAAGATCTCCGGGTGGATGGCAAGACGTGCCGTGTTCGCCTGGGATACGGGCATCTGGGCCAGCGCCGTGCGCTTGAGCAGGGCTGCGGCATCCGGCTTTAGCGCAATGGGCAGGCGGCCGGGTTGCAGGGGTGTGGTTGACATGACGTTCTCCTTACGGGTGCGGCTTTAGGTTGTGAAATCTGTTGCTGTTGCTGCGGAAAGCGGAAGCAATTGCCAGTCCTGCACGGAGCGGGCTCGCCACAGCAGGGTCCAGTTCGCCGCAAGTGGCCCAAACGCCGGCGGAGCGTCCGCGTTCGCGGCGCTTACGCTGCCCGCATCAACGGGAACCGCGAGATAGCGGCAGGGGTGCATCCAGTTGCCACCCGGCTTGCCATCGATGAAAACGATGTACGTGGGCCTTGTCGTGGTGAATGACGCATTGCCCGCCTGCACCACGCCTGCAGGCTGAACTGTCTCGTTGAGGTAAACGGCTGCGTGCTCGTGTTCTTCTGGAGTTAGCACCGCTTCCACTTGTTGCAACAGATGTCCGCGTGATGCTTCTGGAGTGGGCGTGCTGCTCATGAAAGGACCGTCCTGATGCCGGCGATGACGAGGGCGCATCTCTGCGCCCTGACTAAGAAGCGCGAAGCGCGCGAGAAATGGAGCATCATCCGGCAAGATTTCTGAACCTGCGAAACAGGCCCGGTTTGCGCAGGAGGATCGTACTCCCACGGGCGCGGCCACTGACGGTAGATTTCGCCCTGTTTTCTCGCGATCCGCTGAAGAACGGAGGGGCAGTTCTGAACCGGCGTCTAGCGGGCGCGCGGAGGCAAACAATCACGGGCAGCGAGTAATGCCAGCAAAGGTGGATTCAGATTTCGTAGGGAGCTACCATACAGAAGCCGAACCATCGGCGATGCCGGCAGGAGCGATTCAGGTTCTGCCGCTGGGCAGCCTACAGGCGGCTACTTGATAACGCCACGCTCGCTCTTGGCGATGAACTCTGCCAGATAGGCGACGCGGGTGCCGAATTCTCCGCTTTGCACCTTTTCCGCGATGGCGGCGAGCGCCTGCGTCGTGTTCAGTCTGCTGCCCTGCAGCAAGCGGTATGCCGCACGCAGCTGCTTCAGTTCGTCCGGCGTAAAGCCCCGTCGCTCCAGGCCTACGCGGTTGAGGCCGAACGCGCGGTTTTCGCGCCGCACACTGGTCAGGCTGTATGGCAGCACGTCCTGCGTGATCGTGGTGCCGCCGCCAATGTAAGCATAGGTGCCCACCGTGCAATGCTGGTGTACCGGGTTCAGAGCGCCCACCACGGCGAAGTCTTCCACGGTCACGTGCCCCGCCAGCGTGGCTGCGTTGGCCAGGATTACGCCGTCGCCAATCCTGCTGTCGTGTCCTATGTGCACGTAGGCCATGATCAGGCACCCGTTGCCAATGCGCGTTTCACCGCCGCCGCCCACTGTGCCGCGGCTGATGGTCACGCTTTCGCGAATGGTATTTCCGTCACCAATTGTCAGCCGGGTGGGCTCGCCGGCATACTTCAGGTCCTGAGGACTGCAGCCCAGGGAGGTGAACGGAAACACCTGGTTGTCCCGGCCCATGGCCAGTGGGCCTTCCAGAACCACGTGGCTCACCAGCCGGCAGCGCTCTCCAAGTACGACATTCGATCCGATCGTGCAAAACGGTCCGATTTCGCAACTTTCCGGCACGGTTGCGCCGGGCGAAAGAACGGAACTGGGGTGCACCGCCACGGCTAAACTGCGGCTTCCGGCAGAGCGTTGGATTCAGAGAGCGGATCAGGCCCGCAGAGAGCACCCTTTGCCGGCTGTTGCGTTGACTGTGCCGGAATCGCCGGTGTGGGCGCAACCGGCAGAGTTTCAGCCGGCAACACTGCCGCGGGCGTTTTCGCTCCCGGCCGGGGTACAAGCTGGCACATCACGGTGGCCTGGCATGCCACTTTGCCGTCCACCGTCGCGGTGCCCTGCATCTTGACCGCGCGTGAGCGCCACTGCAGAACCTCGACCTCGATGCGAAGCTGGTCGCCGGGCGTCACGGGACGGCGAAACTTCGCGCCTTCAATGCCGGTAAAGACCATCAGTTTGCTGTCGCGGTCAGGGTACTCGCGCAAGAGCAAAGCTCCACCGGCCTGCGCGATCGCTTCCACAATCAGCACGCCGGGCATGAGGGGGTACTCCGGAAAGTGCCCCTGAAAGTGCGGCTCGTTGGCAGTAACGTTTTTGAGGCACACAATGCGCTGCCTGGGCTCAACTTCAAGCACGCGGTCGATCAATAGAAAAGGATAGCGGTGGGGCAGGAGCTGCATAATCTCCTGGATTTCCATCACGCCCGCGTTCGGGGTCTGGCCTGTTTCACTCATGCTTTTCGCAGTATAAGTTGCCGGGCTGCCGCTACCGCGTCTTCAGCACAACGACGGTAGCCACCCGGTCCAGCGGCTTTGCAGGTAGCGCCACGTCGACCGTTCCACCATTTTGCGTCACTGGAAGCGGCTTGTGCGCTGCATCCGCAAGCAGGTAGGCCCCCGTAACGGTCCGCGGCATGTTGTTCAGGTGCAGCGATCCACCGGGCCACACAAACAGGTGGACGTACACCCGGTCTGCCTTTGTAGTGGAGCGCCACTTCCACGCCGGGATGAACTTGGGCTGGCCGTTCGGTCCCCTTTCCGTGGTGGAAGGTGCGCCGGCTTCCGGGCCGAACAGTGTGGGCTGCGTGGCATAGATCGACTCACCGTTCGTCTCCATCCACCGGCCGACGGCCTGCAGACGCTCCGTTTCCTCCGGCGGAACGTTGCCCATGGCGTCCGGACCAATGTTCAACAGGTAGTTGCCGCCCTTGCTGGCGATGTCGATCAGGTTCCGCAGCAGCGTTTCGGCCGACTTGAAATTGCGATCCGTGCTCTTGTAGCCCCAGGTGTCATTGATGGTCATGCACGATTCCCAGTCACGTCCCGGGTAGCCCTGCGCTGGAATGTATTGCTCCGGCGTTTCGGTGTCGCCCTGGTACCCGCCGCCCAGCCGGTTGTTCCAGATAAGTTCTTTCCGCGTGTTCAGCAGCCGCACAATTTCGCCGGCCCACTCAGGCGTCATGCCGTGCGCCCGGTCCAGGTCTGGATTATCTGTCGAGTGGTACCCGCTCTCATAGGGTGTGTCGAACCAAAGAATGGAGGGTGACGCGCCATAGTTCGTCAGCAGTTCGTGCAACTGCGGAATCGCTTTTGTGTGCAGGTAAGCCGAAAAATCGCCATCCTGAGCCGTATCCCAGTGGTACGTGGGCGGCTTGTGGTCGCCGGTCTTATACGCCGCCCCGCCTGGAGCGGTCCAGTCCTGGTATTGCGAGTAGTAGAAGCCAAAGCGGATGCCCTGCTCTTGCGCTTCTTCTGCCAATGCGCGTACCGGGTCCTTCTTGTAGGGGGTTCCCGCAACGATGTTGAAGGGATCCGCGGCAGAGTTGTACATGGCAAAGCCGTCGTGGTGCTTGGCCTTGATCACGATGTACTTCATGCCGGCTGCCTTGGCCAGGGCGACCACTGTGTGCGCATCGAATTGCGTTGGATTGAATTGCGGCGCAAGCGCTTTGTAGTCGCTGACCGGAATGCTCGCACGGTTCATGATCCACTCACCAATGCCCGGAACATCCTTGCCGTCCCAACGGCCGGCCGGGATCGCGTACAGGCCCCAGTGGATGAACATGCCGAAGCGCGCTTCGCGAAACCACTTCATGCGCGCGTCCTTCTGTGCGGCGCTTTCGGTGTCCTGCACGGATGGCACTGGGTGCTTCGCAGATCGGGTGGGCCATTTCTCCTCTTCCACCTGAGCGCGGCCGCTGTTTGCAACAACAAGAAGCATGAAAGTGGATACGAGGAGGATGCGAGCGGTTCGATTCAGGGCGGCGGTGTGGGGTAGGGGCATGACGGCGGAATTGTAAGGGAAGCAGGCGGCTCCGGGCGACGAGGCGGCGGAACGCGCAGCAGACCCGAAGCTGCTCTCCCCATTCCCACGAAAGCTGGCGGCCGTCCAAGCGGTTTGCTTGCTCAGTACTTGTGCTTGCCCAGCGGAGCGCCGGGTTGAAAAAGCTCTGGGCCTACCGGCTTGAACTCCATCTGTTCCACAAAGCGCTGTGCCACCATGTCGCCATTGAAGTAGCGCGTGGTCACGTACGGCACGGGGATGCCGCCCACCTCGTGGAAATCGCTGTACTCTTCCACGTCTTCGTCGAAATCCTTGTACAAATCGTTGCGGAACTTGAAAATGCGACGCAGCGGCAGGTGCGTGTTGCGCTCCATGTCGACTTCCACGGAACTGTTGTCCTTGTCCACCAGCGTTACGCGCTCCACCTCGCGGCGTGCGACCACGGCGGTGCCGCCGTAGATGAGCAGCAGCTCCGGCTGCTTCAGCCAGACGTTCGCGATGGCGTCCAACGAGTAGTGCGCGCGACGGAAATAGTCTGCCTGGTCTTTGGCCGGCAGCGTCTTGCGACCCTTGAACGTGATCTCTACACCCTCAGTGGCGGTCCACATCTGAACAACGTCACGCTTGGTGCCAAGCTCGATGCGGTCTTCTGCCCTTCCATCCGGCAGCACGTGATGGAACTGCAGGAAATCGCCAACGCCGGTGGGTTCGTTCTTGTAGAACGACGAAGTGTGCCCCTTCAGGATGAAATCGCCTCGACGAAGCCAACGCTCTCCGCCCAAGGCCGTGTACATCGCATTCAGTACGGCGCGAGCCTTTGCTTCTTCCACGCCGTCGCCCGGCTTGGGCTGCGTCACCACAATGTTCTCTTCGTGCTTTGGTTCCGGTTTGTCCTGTGCCCTTGCCGCGGACCCGAACAGGGTACACAGCAACGGCAGCAACGCCCATCGTAAATGTGACTGATTCATGTAACCCCTGCGCAGATGGCTAGCCCACCAGCACTGCGCCGCCGTTTACGTTGAACACTTCGCCGGTGATGAAACCTGCCCAGGGCGTGCACAGGAACAGGATGGGGCCGGCAATTTCGTCCGGCGTGGCCACACGGCCAAGCGGCACCGCACGGAATATCCTGTTGGACGCGTCTTCGTCGCGCAAGGTGCTTTCGGTCATGTCTGTGTGCACCCAGCCGGGCGCAACGCAGTTCACGTAAATACGGTCCGCTGCCAACTCCGTGGACAACCCCTTGGTCATGCTGATGAGCGCGCCTTTGGTGGCGGCGTAGTCCACGTGGAACGCCTCGCCGCGTTGCCCGGCGGTGGAGCTCACCAGCACAATGTGTCTGCAGGCTGAACCCTGCAACGGCTGCTGCCGCTGCATGCGGGCCACAGCCGCGCGCACCAGGCCGAACACGCTGTTCAGATTCACGCCTACCGTGCCCTGCCACTGCATGTCCGTCATGGACGCAACCGGCTGGTCATGCGGGGGCCAGACGCCATGGTTTACCACCAGGCAATCCAGCCGGCCAAAGGCCCGCACGGCCGCTTCTACCAGCGCCGTGCCGTCAGCCGGGGTAGTTAGGTCCTGTTGAATGGCTAGGCATTGCTCGGGTCCGCCGCACGACATCTCCAGAGCCTGTGCCTCTGCGCCAGCGGTGCGATAGCTGAACGCAACGCGGGCACCCGCCCTGCGAAACAGGCGCACGGTGGCCGCTCCGATGCCGCGGGAGCCGCCTGTGATTAGAGCTACCTGCCCTTCCAGGGAGAGCTCTACCGCATCTCCTTGCAAATTCTCTCCCATAGCTTCCACGCTAATGGACCGGTGCTGTTCGCGGCAACGTTGAGGGAGTTTGCGACAGATGCAGCGGGCCGAGTCGCCTTCGCGTCAGGCGAGCTTCTTCACGGCCACCTTTGCCGCGGCCCGGTGTTCACGCACGGCCGCGCGGTACTCCCGGTCGCTGCCCTCAAGCAGGCGCTGCGTCTTGCGCGGCAGCGCAGCACTTACGCGGTGCAGGGCACCCTGCAGATGGGCGTGCAGCCTGGCTTGAGGAAGTGTGTCCCATGCCTCCATCGTGACCCAATGCGCACGGGCAAGATAAGGCGCCGGGCTGATGCCTTCCAGTTCCAGCAGGTCGTGGTAGCTCTCAGGCGGCACAGCAAAAGCAACGACCTGTGGACGTCTGCTGTCTGGTTCGGGCTGCAGCATCGCGAACATCTTGCCGCCGATCGTCTTATCGCCGGTCCAGAACACCAGCGAATCCCACTGCAGCGTTTCCTCCACTCGCGGCAGCTTTAAGAGAAACGCGCGTGTCTGCTCCAATCCCATGCGCTCAGCTTACCTGCTGCTGTTCGTGGAGCAGGTGTGAAATACTCCGGCAACATCGAAGCTTTGCCGACACAGATCCTGACTTGCGAGGCATTCACATGAAAGTCGCCATCCTAACGGTCCGCATTCTCATGGGACTGATCTTCCTGGTCGCAGGTGCAAACCACATTGTTCCGTTCTTTCCAATGCCCGCTTTGCCTGGAGACATCGGCGTCCTCACGACGATCCTGATGACGCACAAATTTCTTGCGGTGGTGGGATTGTTCCAGGTCGTCGGAGGACTGTTGCTGCTGGTCGGCCGCTTTGTTCCGCTGGCACTTACCATCCTTGGCCCTATTGTGGTGAACATCTTCCTGATCACCGTGATGATCCAGCATGGCAGTCCGGTCGTTGGCCTGGTGCTCATCGCCATGGAAGCGTTCCTAATCTTCGCTTACCGGTTTGCCTTTGCAGGGATCTTCAGCGCGGGGCCGCGGGTGGTTGGCAGCCCAAAGCTGTAGAGCCTCCGGCTGCCGTTCTTTATTTCCGCTGACCGCTGAGCTTGGAAGCTGCCGCGGCTTTCTGCGCGCCCTTCTTTTCCCCTGCGCTCCGATTGCTCTTGGGTTTGCAACTGCCTTTTTCTCCCTGCTTCTTCCCGGGAGTGGGTTCAAAACCGGGCCAGCAGGCGTTGGCAGAGCTGTCCTTTTTTGCACCCTTCTTTGCGGCCGTCTTCTTGCCGGGTGTCTTCTTTGTATCGGCACCTTTGATGTGATTGCGGCTCGCTGCGGTTTTTGTATTGGCGGACTTGGTAGCGCCTTTCGCCGGCTTCTTCTTTGCCGCCGCGGTCGACTTCTTTGCTGCTGTTGATTTCTTCGCCGCAGACCTCTTCGCGGGGGCTTTCTTGCGGACTTTCTTGCGGTGGCCATGCAACCTTAGAAGCGAGCCGTTGCCTGCGCGTTCGCCGGCTGCAGCAGAATTGCAAGACGGTTCCGCAACTCTTCAACAGAGTCGCAAACGGATGGCACCTTTTGCAGTGGAAGCATCCACTGTGTGGCCGCCCTGCGTTATGACGATGCGTCCTGCTGCCACCAGTCTGCGCGCGGCGGCGCGGGCCGGTTCCATCAGCGGCTCCCATGCGGCGCGATCGTCAGACAGCGCACCGCTGCCGGCCACTGTACGTGCTGCTTCGCTCGGGCAGATGGTCTTGCCCGCGCCGCGCTCCTGCAACAGCCGCAGGATGGTCTCTTCCAGCGCCTTGTCACGCGCTCCGGGTTTGTGCGAGCGGCACGCGTCACTGCAGACCTTGACGTTGTCCCAGTCGCGCTCCCACTTCTTGCGCCACTCGATGGCGCGCCCGCACGTGGCACATGTCTTCGGCGGGGGTGCCCCCGCATGCGGCCTTGCTGACTGACTGCCATGTTTCATCCCTATACTTAGGATGACTATGCCTACGTTTCCGCCGCTTGCCGAACAACTCGACCTCATCACCAAAGGTGCGGCTGAAATTATCCCACTGGAAGAGCTGAGCAAGCGCATCGAGCAAAGCATCGCCACCGGCACGCCCATGCGCATCAAGGCAGGATTCGACCCCACCGCGCCAGACCTGCACCTGGGCCACACGGTGCTGATGCGCAAGCTGCGGCACTTCCAGCAGCTGGGCCACACGGTCATTTTTCTCATCGGCGACAGCACTGCGCTCATCGGCGACCCCACCGGTAAGAGCCAGACACGCAAACCGCTTACGCGCGAGCAGATTGCAGAGAACGCGAAGACCTACCAGGAGCAGGTCTTCCGCATCCTGGACCGCGACAAGACAGAGGTGCGCTACAACTCTGAATGGCTTGACACCTTACGTTACGGCGATTTTGTGCGGCTGATGGCGCAGTTCACCGTGTCGCAGCTGCTGGAGCGCGAAGACTTTCATAAGCGCTTCAAGGCGGAGGAGCCGATTGCCGCGCATGAACTGCTCTATCCCATCATGCAGGGCTACGACTCCGTCGCATTGAAGAGCGACGTGGAGCTTGGCGGCACCGACCAGAAGTTCAACCTGATGCGTGGCCGCGACCTGCAGCGCCACGCGGAGCAGCCGCCTCAGATTGTGCTGATGATGCCCATCATCGAAGGCCTGGACGGCGTGCAGAAGATGTCCAAATCGCTGGACAACGCCATTGGCGTGAACGAGCCGCCGTTCGAGATGTTCGGCAAGCTGATGCAGGTGAGCGACGACCTGATGTGGCGGTATTGGACGCTGCTGACTGATCTGCCGCAGACCGAAATCGACGGACTGCGCGCTGCCGTGGACGCGGGCACGCTGCATCCCATGCAGGCCAAGAAGGACATGGCGCGCACCATTACAGCAGGTTTCTCATCCGACGAGGCGGCCCGGCGTGCGGAGGAGAACTGGGCCACGCAGTTCCAGAGGGGCGGCGTCAGCGAGGACACGGAGCGCGTTACGCTTTTACGGAATGATCTCTCGTACAACGAGGCGGACTGTACCATCAGCACGGACAAGCTTGTGGTTGGCGCGAAGCTTGCGGCATCCATGAACGAGGCCCGCAGAAAGCGGGCAGAAGGTGCTGTGAAAATCGATGACCGCGCCGCGCCCGAACAGGTATTGACTGTGCCTGTGCTTCCGGTAACGTTTACCGCGAAACTGGGTAAAAAAACGAAGCTCGTAACGGTACAGTAGCGGTGCGCTAGCTTTCCGGACGATACATGACCACGCGGTTTCTGCCTTGGCGCTTCGCCCTGTACAGCGCGGCGTCGGCGTGATCCAGCAGGTCATCGGACGAGCAGCCTTTGGAGCACATGGCCAGTCCAATGCTGGCCGTCACGGGGCCATGCTCCCATGGAAAGAGCGACATGGATGCAAGCACGCGTTCTGCAAGCACGGCAGCGGCATCCGCATGGTGCCCCGGCATCAGCACGGCGAACTCCTCCCCGCCAAAGCGGCAGGCAATTTCCTCCGCGCGCGTGACGCGGTTGAGTACCGCTGCAATGTTTCGCAGGACGGTATCGCCGTAGGGATGACCGTAGCGGTCGTTAATGCTCTTGAAGTTGTCCGCGTCAATGAGCATCAGAGCGATCGGCAGACCGCTTCGTTGTGCCGCAATTACGGCCATTTCCAACTGACTGTCGAAGGCTCGACGGTTCCACAAACCGGTCAAGGCGTCCGTCATCGAGAGTGAATGCAGTTTCTCGTTCGCCACTTGTAGTTCGTCGCGGGTCTTTTGCAGTTCAGACGCCGCGATGGCTAGAGCCAGGGCGCGTTCGCGCATCTGAATGTGTTTGCTTACCTGGTGACCCAGGATCTCCAGCGCACGCTGCTGGCCGGCACTGAGCGTGGCCGGTTGCAAGTCCATGACGCACAGTGCGCCGAGCGCGCAGCCTGACTCGCTGCGCAGCGGCACGCCCGCGTAGAAGCGCACACCCAGCTCCTCCTGAATCACGGGAGTTTGGAAGCGCGGATCCGCCCCTACATCTTCCACCATCATCAACCTGTCGCCACGAACGGTGTGTTGGCAAATGGAGTCACGCACAGGCATGGTGGGCGCACCCTTTAGGCCGACCCGCGCCTTCATGAGCTGGGTGTCTTCATCCAGCAGGGTCATCGCACCCAGCGGCTTGCCGCAGATGGTGGTTGCAAGCTCCACAAGTTCGTCGAATTCGGGGTCCGTCGAGGCATTCAGCAGGTGCAGGCTCCGCAGCAGGGAACCACGTGTCTGTGCGTCCGTATCGATCGCGCTGGATATCTGAGCCATGATCTCGTGGGTTTGCCAAAAAAATGCAGCTTTCATGCTAATCGGACGCCCAGCGCGAAACGCGAGTGGGTGATATCCCTCTTTCTGTGTGAACTAGGTGCGCCATGGGAATGGCATGGTCATGCGGGAACAGGACAAGCCACTGCTCCGCTAATGCCTGCGCGTAGAAGCGCTTGCGCTCTGCAATGGTGCGTAGCGGATCCAGGTCAAAGCCCATGGCCCAGCCCACGTCGAGGTGAGCCGTGGTGGGAATCAGGTCGCTGACGAAGCAGGCGTGCTCGCCGCCGCCTTCTATGTGAACCGCCATCAGATTTTGCGTGTGTCCGGGAAAACATTCCACGGAGATACCGGAGCAGACCTCTGCTTCCGTGCCTTCAATCAGCCGCATTTGGCCGCTGGCGATCATCGGTTCATAGTTGGCGGCGACGTAGCTGATGCGGTCGCGTTCGTACTGGTGGCGGCCATGTTCCACCTCGCCGCGGTGTGCGATGTACTGCGCGTTCGGAAAGAAGGGCTGCGGTGTGCGTTCGCTGTTCAGCACTGTGTTCCATCCGCAGTGGTCCCAGTGCAGGTGTGTGTTGATGACAGTATTCACCTGCTCCGGCGCAATGCCAGCCGCGGCGAGCGACGCGGGCAAACGTTCGTGCGTGGCGTAGATCTGTTTCAGCTTCGGCGCGAGCTTGTTACCAAAGCCGGTCTCGACAAGCACAATCTTGCCGCCGATCCTGACCACGACGCAGTTCAAGCCGATGGCGATGCGGTTTTGCTCATCTGCGGCCACTTTCTTTGACCACAACGACTTGGGAACCACACCGAACATGGCACCGCCATCGAAGCGGCAGGTGCCGTCCGTGCACACCGTGATTTCGGCTTCGCCCACACTGCCCCGCGCACGGACAAGGTCTTCATCATGGGTTGCGATCCAGTGGATGGACATGCACTCAGCCTAGCCCAGGCTGCCGTTCTGCGAATCAGTTGGCAAACCGGGGAACCCGGCAGGGTAGATCCGCGTACCTGTGTGTACATCTTGAAGTTTCTTGCAGGTCGCGCATTCCGCCGGCCTGCATCTTGCGTAGTGTTCAACGCACGGTACTGCACTAAAGGATTCGAACTATGAGCCAGCACCTACGCACCGCGGCTTCTTTGGCGGCGCTTTCGCTCCTGCTCTCAGGGAAGCACTCTGCGGCACAAGCACGCGCCGACGATACAGCGCCATGCAACTCTGGCGCGTTGCTGGCAGG
The DNA here is from genome assembly GCA_964242065.1 of uncultured Terriglobus sp. Classification (GTDB taxonomy): domain Bacteria; phylum Acidobacteriota; class Terriglobia; order Terriglobales; family Acidobacteriaceae; genus Terriglobus. The sequence goes on from CAXTBQ010000036.1 coordinate 24,789, forward strand.
CGTAATACACGACACCACTGGTGCGACTGTTGCCGGGGCCAGTGTGTCGCTGGATGGCGGCAGCACCGCACAGACGGAGAGCAACGGCCGCTTTCTGTTCCGGTGTGTTCCGGCGGGCACACACCGGCTGCACGTGACGGCAGAGAGCTTTGGTACGCAGGATGTGGAACTCGCCGCCTCGCGCAAACCAGGCGACGTCTCATTGATCCTGAAGCCGGAGTCGGTAGAGCAGGCGATGGATGTAGTGGCGGAGGACGCCCATGGGGTGGACGCGACGGACACCGGTGCGACCCGCACCCTGCAGGGCGATGACCTGAAGGCGTTGGCCGACGACCCGGACGACCTCTTGCGCGAACTGCAGCAACTGGCCGCGGGCGCGGGCGGCAACCCTTCCAGCACCATCATCTCGGTGGACGGCTTTCAGGACTCGACCAAGCTGCCGCCCAAATCTTCCATCGCGTATATCAAGATCAACCCGGACATGTTCTCCGCCGAGTACCAGGAGCCGCCCTATGAAGGCGCACGTGTGGAGGTCTACACAAAGCCAGGGCAGCCGCGCGTGCACGGTGCCCTGTACATGACGTATGGTGGCCCGTCACTGAACGCGCGCGATCCGTTCTCGCTGAGCAAGGGCAGCATCGGCAAGCAGCGTTACGGCTTCGACCTGAGCGGGCCTATCCGCAAGCAGGGCAGCGACTTTGCGCTGTCGCTGGAGCACCGCAGCATTGACAACGTGGCCGTGGTGAACGCGGTGGGACTGGACAGCAGCGGGAACGCCGTGCCCGTGAATGCAACCGTCAACACGCCGCAGCGTCTGTGGGAAGGCAGCGCGCGCGCGGCATGGCAATGGAATCCTAAGAACAGCCTGACCACTACATACACCGCCAACGTCAACAGCCTGCAAAATGTGGGCGTGGGTGGCACGGCACTGCAGGAAAGCGGTTACGGCGAGTCAGTTGCGGAGCACGTCATCCGCGTGCTCAACGTGTCCACCATTTCCGCAAACCTGATGCATGAAGCACGCTTCAGCTGGAGCTGGCTGAGCGATGTCATGTCGCCCAACAGCGCTGCTGTGCCCGTGCAGGTAGCAGGCGCCTTTACCGGTGGCGGGTCGGAGCGTGGTGCTGAGGCCGACCGCTCCCGTGGCTTTGAGCTGTACGACGACGCCATCTGGACGCACGGCAATCACACGCTGAAGCTGGGCGTGAACGCGCGCACACGGCTGCAGCGCCGCTACATTCCGCAGGACTTCAATGGTCTTTACACTTTTGGCGGCGGTGCCGCGCCCGTGCTAGACGGGAATGGCAATGCCGTTCCTGGCAGCAGCATCCTCATTGCCGGCCTGGAGCAGTATCGCCGCGCGCTGCGCGGCCTGCACGGCGGCGGAGCCACAGCCTTCACCGGCACCACCGGCGACCCGCAGGTGAACTTCATCCAGGCGCGTGAGTCGTTCTTCGCACAGGAATCATGGAAGGCGAGGCCGAACCTTACTATCTCCTATGGTCTTCGGTACTACGCGCAAAGCGCCCCGCTGGTGCTACTGAATCTGGCGCCAAGATTCGGACTTGCGTGGTCCCCGGACAAAAAGCAGACCTGGACGATCAAGCTGCACACTGGCCTGTTCAACGGCGGCTATGACGGCAATAGCACCGCGAGCATCTACCGGCTGGATGGCGTGAACCGCGTGAGCAACATCGTGTACGCGCCGGTCTTCGGCGATCCGTATGCGAACGCGACGCCCATTCGCACCGTGCGGCAGTTCTCACCACACTTCAGCGATGCGTACTTTTCAGAGCAGCAGGGTGAGATCGATCACAGCATCCACGGCTGGAACCTTGCCGGCACGTTCTATTGGCTTAGCGTGTGGAACGACGATCGTACCCGCAACATCAATGCACCGCTCAACGGTCAACCCAATGGCCCACGCCCCGGCGCGGCCAATCTAAACATTCTCGAGGCGCAGCCTAGCGGCAAGCTGAAGGGCGAAATCGAGTTCGTCTCAGCGGAACAGCACACCTGGAAGCCGCTTTCGTTCTTTGTCGGCTACGTGCGGCTGAGCCTGCACGGCACCACCGACAACAACATCACTTTTGCCCCGCAAAGCAGCTACAGCGACGCCGGCGAAGTGGCGCGCCGCACGAACCAGCCCACGCATCAGGTGTTTGGCAACGCCACGCTGCACTTGCCGCAAAAGGTCGATCTCTCCAGCGAGTACCACCTCCACAGTGGTCTGCCATATAACATCACCACCGGATTTGACAACAACGGCGACGGCATTTTCAACGATCGTCCGCAGTACGCCGTGCCCGGCACCGCGAACGCCGTTGCCACGCCATACGGCTTGCTGACGGCCAGCGGAGGCACCGGCGTGCTGCCCCGCAACCTGGGCACCACCGCTTCGTCTGCCTACATCGACATGAACCTGAGCCGCAGCTTTACGCTGACACCGCACGCGGCGAAGGACCGACTGCAGACGCTGGCGGTCAACGTCCGCTCCGCCAACGTGTTGAACCACGTCAACGTGCAGCAGGTGGGCGGTGTGCTGGGATCGCCGCTGTTCGACCGCGCCTACCAGGCCGACCCGGGACGGCGTATTGAGATCGGCGCACGGTACAGCTTCTGAGCCGCTCTGTAACGTAAGCGTTCAAGGTCGCCATCCTGAGCGGAGCGCAGCGAAGTCGAAGGACCTGCTTCTCTTCTGAGCGACACTGCTGCTTCCGCAAAAGCAGGTCCTCCGCTGCGCAGGATGACGAACACGAAAGCGAAGATCATAGGTGCTTGCGACTTATCTCCACCACACCCTAGAATCATCCCGCGCGGCGCAGCGCCGCAGGGGACGACACAGCACATGAGCATGACACGACGCGACTTCGGCAAGTTGGCAGCGGCCGGACTTTCTGCCGCAACATTTCAGCCGGGCACACTCCTGGCCCAGGGCAAGCCCAACTCGCACGTGGGCGGGGTAGACATCGGCGTGATCAGCTACAGCTATCGCCAGATGCAGCCGTCTGACGCGGATGCTGTGTTGAAGTACGCGCTGACCAACGGCATTGACGGTGTGGAGCTGGAGAACGTGCAGGAGTCGTGGGCGGGCGCACCCCTCGCACCGCCTCGTCCCATGCCCAACCGGCCTTCGCCTGGGCAGCAGGTGGGTGAGCGCCGTCCGACACCCGCGCCGGAGTTTCTTGCAGCGCAGGCCGCTTACCAGGACAAGCTCAATGCATGGCGGCTTACCGTGCCCATGACCAAGTACCAGGCTCTGCGCAAGATGTACAACGACGCCGGCGTGAAGATCTACGCGTTCAAGATCACGCTCAACATGAAGATGGAAGATGCGGTGTTCGACTACGCCTTCAAGGCGGCTGAAGCCTGCGGTGCCAACCAGATCACCATGGAAATGCCGGACGGCAAGCCGGAACTGACCAAGCGCATCGGCGAATTTGCCAGCAAGTACAAGATGATGGTCGGCTACCACGCCCACCTGCAGGCCAAGCCTGACACCTGGGACCAGGCCATGGCACAGTCGCCCTACAACGGCATCAACCTCGACATCGGGCACTACACCGCCGCCGGCAACCACGACGCGGTGGACTTCATCCGCAAGAACCACGCCCGCATCACCAGCATGCACGTGAAGGATCGCAAATTCCCTGAAGCCGGCGGCCAGAACACGCCGTTGGGCGAAGGCGATACGCCCATCAAGGAAGCTCTGCAGCTGATGAAGAAGGAAGGCTACAAGTTCCCGGCCACCATCGAGATGGAGTACACCGTTCCGCCCGACTCCGACGCGGTTAAAGAAGTGGGCCGGTGCCTGGCCTACTGCAAGCAGTGCCTGGCTTAGTCCGGAGCTAAATCAGCACCGGATAAGTGCCTGGGCCGGTTCCGATTCGGGAAGCGAAATCGGCAAGAGGGCGGTTCTGGAAAGCTGCACCAGATTTGGTGCAGCTTGCCATTTTGCAAGCGGAGTAAGTGTCTCGAGGTGTCCCTAAAAACGCTGTTGGAAGCGCTTCCAAAAACATGTGTGCAGAAACGTGCATTTAGGCGACGAAACCGCCGCAAAAACATGCTCTGGGCGTACAGGTTTCTGGAAGTCGCTGGGCCCCCTTTCTCAGGGACAAAGGCCCGTTCGCCTCTCGTACGTCTGATCGCATCATCCGCTTGGGGTTGGTCTGCGCCGGGCAACGTGACGGCTGAGGGACTCCTCTCAGCGGCGAAAGCCGCTTTCCCGACCCGGCTGGCAACGGCAGGCTGAAGCCCTGTCCTTCCGGAAGTCTGTCTCTCAAAAGCGAAAAGGCCCGCCGGGTAGGCGGGCCTTTTGCTCTTCACGCGCAACGCGCGTCGAGCGCGGTGCGAAGCACTTAATCCTGTTCCTTGCGAACCTTCTTGCGGTTGCGCTTGCGTGCCAGGGCTTCCTTGACGCGCTTCTTCTCGCCGGGCTTCAGGTAAAAGGAGTGGCGCTTGACTTCCTTGATAATGTCTTCCTGCTGCACCTTGCGCTTGAAGCGGCGCAGAGCATTCTCAAGGGGTTCCCCCTCCTGCAGACGAACTTCTGCCAATCGAAAAACACCCCGCTCCCCGGCCCGCTGGCCAACACTTGATTGTAGCGCAAGACACGATTGCAGGATGAACGCCGCGCCCGTCGGTACTTTGTTGTGGAACGAAAATCTGCTATACCGTCTGCTAACCCATGCAATTTACTTCCGGTTGTGCTCTTGTATTGCTGAACTTGTTTACTGCCACGTTTTTTGCGCAAACTTCCGTAAAGGGAGCCGACCCTTATCGCGATGAGCCGGTTGTGTATGAGCGGCTGGACACCACCGTCGCCATGCGCGCGGACGGTACCGGCGAGACCACCACGCATGTTGTGCTCCGCGTGCAGTCGGAAGGCACGGCCCGCCAGTTCAGCGTACTAAGCGGCACCTATGCCTCAGCGAATGAGACCGGCGCCTTCGACTTTGTTCGGGTACACAAGCCCGACGGCACCACGGTGGAGACACCCGCCGATGGCAGCATGGAAATGCCTGCCGAGGTCACCCGCGACGCGCCGGTCTATAGCGACATTAAGGAAAAGCACCTGCCGGTTCGCTCGCTGGCCGTGGGCGACCGGCTGGAGTACCGCTTCCACACCACGCGCACCAAAGCAGAGGCACCCAACCAGTTCTGGGGCGCACAGCACTTTGCCGTCGAAGGCGGTGTAGTGCTCAGCCAGACAGTGACGCTCTCCGTGCCCGCGGCGACCTACGTGCAGGTGTGGAGCCCAAACCACCCGGCGCAGCCCACGCTGCACGAGGGCAACCGCGTGTGGCAATGGACTTCCTCGCAGACCAAGCCGTCGTCCCGCGACGAGAACGGCCAGATGAAGGCCGCCGAAGTGAAAGACCCGGACGAGGACAACGACGGCCGCAAGCTACCCTCCGTGGCATGGACCACCTTTCACAGCTGGGCCGAGGTAGGCGACTGGTACCGCGGACTGGCCGCGCCTCGCGTGGAGCCGACAGCAGCGATCCGCGCCAAAGCTGACGAGCTCACGAAGGACGCGAAGACGCCCGAGGCACAGGTGCAGGCGCTGTACCGCTTCGTGTCCACCCAGATGCGCTATGTGGGCATCAGCCTGGGCGTGGGCCGGTACCAGCCGCATGCCGCGCCAGACGTAATGGCGAACCAGTATGGCGACTGCAAGGACAAGGACACGCTGCTGGAGTCGCTCTTGCGAGCGAAGGGCCTCACCACGGCGTCCGCACTGATTGGCGCTGGTATTGCACCGGTGCCGGCGGTGCCCACTCCTGCAGTGTTCAATCACGTGATTACAACGGTGGAGCTGCCGGGCGGCCGCATCTGGCTGGACAGCACGCCAGAGGTGGCGCCGTACCGTGTGCTGACGCCCATCCTGCGCGACCAGGAGGCGTTGGTCATTCCTGCCAGGGGACCGGCGGCGCTGCAGAAGACGCCAAACAATCCGCCGTTTCCCTATCGGGAGACGTTCGACGCGGTGGCTACGCTGGATGACAAAGGCACGCTGAAGAGCCACATGCAGATGTCCGTCCGCTCGGATGCGGAACTAGGCTACCGGGTGATGCTGCAGCGGGTGGCTCCGGCGCAGTGGGACAACTCCATGCAGTACGTTTCGGGTGCGCTGGGGTTTGCCGGCAAGGTGAGCAACGCCGACTTTCGACAGGCCGACCCGGACGGCCCCGTCCGTCTGACCTACGATTACACCCGCGAGGAGTACAGCGATTGGAAGAACAACCGCATCCTGCCGCTGTTTCCAGCGCTGGAAGTCGCGGTGGTCGGCAAGGACAAGGCACCCGAGCACGACATTGAGCTGGGTGCTCCGCGGACGCTGGTGGCGCACACGGTGATCACGCTGCCGGAAGGCGAGCGCGCGGAACTGCCGGAGGCCGTGCACGTGAAGCGCGACTACTCCACGTTCGACAAGACCTATCGGCTGAGCGAGGGCAAGCTGCTGGTGGACCGGACCGTGGTGGTGACCAGGGACAAGCTGCCCAAAGCGCAATGGAAGGAGTACCTTGCCTTCCAGAAGGAGGCTGGGTTTGACGAAGGGGAGTCGTGGATCACGCTGATTCCGGCTGCCGCAAGACCGGGCAAAGGTCTTTCTGCAAAGGCGGATACGACGGTGAGCGCGGAAGCGCCACATTCAATGAACATGACAGCGATAGAACTGCTGCGTGACGCCGCAACCGCGGAACAGCATGGTGATCTGGTCACGGCACGCAAAAACGTCAAGCAGGCGTTTGACCTGGATCCGAAAACGCCCTACGTGATGAGTATGATGGGCTACCTCGCTCTGCGTGATGGGAATGCGGATGAGGGCATCGCAGACCTGAAAGCAGAACTGCGCGACCACCCGGATGCGAACAGCGGTGTGATTACCGCGCTTGCAGCGGGGTACGTCCAGCAAAAGCGGCCTTCAGAGGCTGTGGCACTGCTGAAGAGCTACAGCAGCCGCAAGGATCTGGTGCTGGAAGGAATGCTTGTCAACGTGCAGAATTCCATGAACGACTACGAGGGATCGCTGGCGACGGCCCAGGCCGCAGCGGTAGATTTCCCCGACAACCGGCAGATTACCTCGCAGATGGCAGAAAGCCTGTACCGCCTGCACCGCAGTGACGAAGCCGCCGCCATCGCGAAGAAGACGATGGATGGCAGCGACGATCCATACCTGATCAATAACGAGGTGTACCTGCTGGCGGAAATGAAGAAGGACCTGCCCTTTGCAGAGGAGAACAGCAAACGCTCCATCAAGCTGCTGGAAGACCGTACCGCCGCGTACGCGCTGGAGGAAGCCAACTCCAAGGCATTTGCGGATTCCGCAAATCTGGCTGCTTCGTGGGATACGCTGGGCTACATTCTTCTGCTGCAGGGCAAGGCCGCTGAGGCAGAGCCGTACTTTTACGCGGCATGGTTCAACGAGCAGAACGTGGCCGTGGGGAATCACCTCGGGCAGACGTACGAAGCGCTGGGCCGCAAAGGTGATGCACTGCGCGCCTACCAACTGGCTGTGCAGGCGGAGGGCGCTTCGAACTCCAAGGACGACTTTGCGGAAGCGAAAGCGGCCATTGCACGCATGGAGAAAGGTGGCATAAAGGCCAGCGCAGAGCCTGCCTCGCTGCAGGAAATGCGCACGTTCCATGTCGCCAAGCCTGCAGGAATAACGGGTGGCGGCACAGTGCGCGCGCAGTTGGGCAGCGCGGGTGTCAGTTCCAGCACGTTGATTACGGGCGATGCCTCGCTGAAGCCGGTGTTGACCGGCGTGCAG
>CAXTBQ010000037.1:0-32483 GCA_964242065.1 uncultured Terriglobus sp.
GATTTTGATCCACATCAGCGGGCCGTCCCGGTGGATGCAACGACCTCTCCGCAACTCTCAGGATGAGCGAGTTGCAGCAGCGCGCCGAGCCGCTGGCCAGGATCAGCTTCGCGCATCAGCGATTCGCCGACAAGGAAGGCGTTGAAGCCAGCGGCGGAGAGGTTGCGGATGTCAGACGGCGTGTGGATCCCGCTCTCGGCGACGCGAATCACGTCCGCAGGGAGGTGCTTGGCAAGCTCAGCAGCGGCCGCAGTGTCAACCGCAAAAGTGCGCAGATCCCGGCTGTTGATGCCAACCATTTCGCAGCCGAGTACCTGCGCTCGGTCGAGCTCTTCACGGTTGTGCACTTCGCACAGCACGTCGAGTTCGGCTGCTTTCGCGGCGACACGTAGACGCTTTAATTCGAGATCCGTAAGTGCGGCAACGATTAGCAGGATGGCGTCTGCGCGATACGCTCGGGCTTCCACTACCTGGAACTCGTCGACTATGAAGTCTTTGCGCAGACACGGAATCTGTGTGGCTTGCGAGGCTGCCTGCAAGTATTCCAGCGAGCCTTGAAAGAAGGGCTCGTCCGTGAGCACAGACAGGCAGGCCGCGCCAGCTGACTGGAGCGAGCGGGCAAGCTCCACAGGCCGAAAGTCAGGCCGGATCAGCCCCTTGGACGGGGAAGCCTTTTTGAGCTCCGCGATGACTGCCGGGCGCAGTTCCGCCGCCTCTCGAAGCGCTGCCGCAAAGCCACGAGTGGTGTGAGCGGCAGCCATGCGCTCCAGTTCGCGCTGTCGCTCCGGCGAGCGGCGCTGCCAAAGATCGGCACGCGTGCGAGCCACAATGCGGTCGAGGTGCGTGCCTGTTTCAACAGCGGCAGTCATGGTTCTCTCGTGGGAAGTTACTTCAAAGCAAAAGCGCGATGCCAGGCATCGCGCTTCTAGATACTTGGTGCCGAAAAGAGGACTCGAACCTCCACACCCTTGCGAGTACATGGACCTGAACCATGCGCGTCTGCCAATTCCGCCATTTCGGCACGGGAGCGAGCGTGGGCAAAGCCCGGTGCGTCACTTGCAGCTTCCACAGTGTCCCAGAGGTCGAACCCGATGTCAAACGCCCGCCGCGTATCGACGGAACTAACCTGAGTTGCTGCTCCTGCATCCAAGGCCAGTATTCAAACCTTTGTACGCCTGCGCAGGGAGATCCATGACGCGTTCTGAAGCAAACAATCCCGCGGCCAACACCGGGCAGGCTGTGATCCCCGAAGAACTCGCGCTTGAGATCCGCAAGCTCGCGCATGACCTGAGCAACTCTCTCGAGATTATTGTGCAGACAGGCTACCTGCTGAGTACTGCCGATCTGAAGTCACCCGCCAGCGACTGGCTCCGGATGTTGGACAACGGAACTGCGAAGGCTCTAGAGATCAACATGGCGCTTAGGAATTACATTAAGGCGCACTCGCCCAGTTAGATCTCGCCGCGCGGAGCAGACTGGAACTTTCCCTCGTTACCGGGCAGACGCTTTCTTTAGCGAGGCTTTCTTCGCAGCGGGTGCGGGCTGCGCCTTCTTTGCAGAAGCCGATTTCGCCGATACCTTGGTCGCAACAGATTTCTTGGCGGCTGACTTTGCAGTTGAAGGCTTGGGAGAAGCCGGCGGCTTCTTCGCTCCAGCTTTTTCTTTCGCAGCCGTGTGCCGCGTAAACAGCGACTCAAGCTGCTGCAGAAGCACCCGGGTGTGCATCGGCTTCACCAGCATCTTGTCCGCGCCAAGCGAACCAACCGCGTCATCGTCTACCGGGAAAGCCGTAAGCAGCGCGATGGCAGGTGAGTACGGTGCCTCTCTTGCAGCGGCGATCACGTCGCGTCCTGCATGCTCATCTTCCATGCGCATGTCCGTGATGATCATTTCGTACTCGCGATGCTTGATCCGCGCCCTGCCCTCTCGGGCTGACGTCGCCGTGTCCACATCGAAGCCGCTGATTTCCAACACAGCCTTGAGTGTCAACAGGACGGCCACTTCATCATCTACCAGGAGAATGCGACGCTTCATGGAACCAAGTACCTCTCTGCAGCTCCCGTGCAGGCTACGTGGCCCACGCTGTCGAGTGCTGTACGAACGCAAGCATACACTTCCTCGTGTTGCTCGCAGAAAGAGCGGTGTCTCGCACAAACAGCGTTCCGAACAGGCGCAAGCCGGCAGACGGGCGTGGCCTGCAATCTTGCTCGAGAAAAGCCACAGGGATGTATACTGCAACATGCATCACCGCAGAATGCAGCAGGCGCATCCGGACCTGAGCATCAAGAGCGAGTGCTGCGGAGGCGACCCATTCCACCGTTCAACGACAAGCGTTCCGTCAAGTCATTCATCCGAACCAATGAGAAGATCCGGGCGCGCGAAATTCGCGTCATCGATGAGAATGGCGAACAGCTTGGCATCATGGCTCCGTTCGATGCACTGAAGATTGCGCGCGAGCGATCTCTGGACCTGGTGGAAATCTCGCCGAACGCCGTACCCCCCGTGTGCCGCATCCAGGACTACGGCAAGTACCTCTACGAAAAAGATAAGAGCGAGCGCGCGGCACGCAAGAAGCAGAAGGTCATTGTCATCAAGGAGGTCAAGTTCTCCGTTACGGTGGATGAGCATGACTACCAAACCAAGAAGAATCAGGCCGTCCGCTTTCTTTCCGAAGGCGACAAGGTGAAGGCTTCCCTGCGGTTCCGTGGTCGGCAGATGGCGCACCGCGACCTGGGCTATAAGATCGTCAATCGATTGATCATGGACATTGGCCCGGCGGGCGTGGTGGAGTTCATGCCCCGCATGGAGGGCACAACCCTGCACGCCATTATTGCGCCGACCAAGAAGGTAGAACCTGCCCCGGCGAAGAAGACCGTGCCGGAAGCGACAGCGGCTGAAGCCTAGGCCACAGTTGCTAAGCCAGCTTGCCGCCGCGAGTGACAATGCTCAGGCGCTCAGTGGCCATGGTTCGGCGCGCCTGCATGCGGGCATGCGTAGCCCATGGCCCTACCGGATCCAAACGCACATACAGTAGCCAGTGCCGCAGGGCGCGTCGCCGCTCCCCGGTACGCTCGTAGGCCAAAGCAAGATTGTAGTGCGCGTCAGCGTACTGCGGCACGAGTTGAACCGCGCGCCGGTAGGCTGCGATCGCCTCCGGCAAACGCTGCAGCTCATCCAGCACATTGCCCAGATCGAAGAAGGCTAATGCGTAGTCCGGATCGATTGCCGCGGCGGCGCGGTATCGCTCCTCCGCCTCACGAAAGCGTCGCAAGTTGTAGAAAATGGTGCCCAGATTGATTGAAGCCGGTGCGTGCCGCGGCCAGATGCGAAGCACCTCAAGGTACAGCTCTTCAGCCTTTCCGAGCAGTTCGGTCCGTTCTTCCAATTGCACGGCGCGCTGAAACAGCTCCTGCGCTCGAGCCTGATCGCGCGCCTGCTGCTCCCACGAGAGCTCAGGCTTGCGCAAAGCGATTGCGTTCCGTGCTCCCCCTTCGAAGTCAAACGCAAGTTGCTGCGTGACAGGATCCAGGAGAGCACCAGCATGTCGAAAGACCAGCCTGGATCCATGGGGAACGGGCGTGCTCTCGCCCAGCGGATTTGTCAGACCGGCAATGCGCTGCATGGCCGCAACAGAGGTGCGAATGGAACGCACGGAAAGCCGCTGCTTGCGCAGGTCGCGCATGCTCCGCATACAGGAAAGATCACGCAGGCTAAAGTCATCCGCACGCGGAATGAGTCCTGCGCGCTGCCAGGCTGTCACGTGCTTCTCAGAGATACCAAGAATCCGCGCGGCTGCAATCCGCGAGTAACGGGAAACAGGCGCTGTCAAAACCGGCATCGTCTGTGCTCCTCAATGCACTTCTGCTCCGCGATGCGCGAAGAGAGAACGCATATGAGCCGAGTATGCGGGAACCATGCGCATGTGACAAGGCAGCAGACAAGCTACGGCAGCAGATATCCGTGGATAACGCGTACCAACACAGATTCTTTCTGGGGCGGCAGCCGGAAGGGAAATGGAGCCGACGAACGGACTTGAACCGTTGACCTGCTGATTACGAATCAGCTGCTCTACCAACTGAGCTACGTCGGCCTACGAGACCATTCTAATTGCCTCCGTCCCTGGGCGCAAAACAGAGTCGAGACACGAAAAAGCCACCCGCGGAGGGGTGGCTTTTTCTTCAGGGAGAATAGTCCGGACGGAGGCAAAGCCATCTGAACTTTCTGGCCAAAGTCTATGGGTGCGCGTCGCGAGGTGTCAAGAAGATTCGCAACTCATTCATTACAATCACCTTACAACCAGGTGTTGCTTTTGGCTGCTTCCGCAGTATTCGCCTTTTGTTCGTTCGCGCGTTGAGAGCGGCTCAACGAATCCCATGTTCTGGCCGGCCCCGGAGATCGAGACTGATGATCTCCATATCGTCGATGGAAGAGATGGGCTTACCACGCGCTCGGCGGAACGCAGCACGGCCGCCGCCAAAGACAATGCCAAGCACCAACGCTGCGCCGCACATGACCAAAACAAAGATCATGATTTGTACCAGAACGCTGGCCGCGTTGCTGACCTTGAACTGTTCCATGTAGCCTTCCGGCTTGTTCCAGGTCACGTCAGCCTGGTACCTGATCGCGCTGACGAGCTTTGCCGCTTCCTTTCCAGAGAATCCCCCACTCGCGAGTGCGACGATTGGGCCTGAGCGGGCGACCTGCGGCAGCCCAGCGTTCGACTCGGATGGCGAAAGCCCCTTCTTCAGGGAAGCTTCAAGGGCCCGCATCCTGTCGCCGGCGATGGTCGGTGTGGGATAGAAAATCGTCGTCAGGACGCCATGTCCGCTGCGGCCGTTATAACGCGCCGTGAGGATCTCAGGTGATTTGCTGAAGTCGATTGCATCGACGGGCAACTGTCCACCACCGGCAGCGTAGGTCAAGGGGCCCACCGCGTAACGGAGGCTTTCTTTTACCAGGCCCTCCTGCGGCAAGCGCGTCGGCAGCAGCGGATGCGCTCCCTTTGAGCCGGTCGGCTTCGGTAAGGTGCCGACTAACTCGTTGAACGAACTGGCGGAAACCGCCTTCAGTCCTGAGGGTGCGATTGAGACAAGCGTGTCACCCTGCCAAAAGAGCAGCCTGCCCGCTGTAACCGCGCAATCCGTTCCCAGGCTGTTACCGGCTGCGCAAGCGCGCATCTCCGGCGTACGCAGCAGGGTGAACGCACTGTAGGCACCCGTGGCATCCGCGAACTCAACAGCAGACACCGTAGCTGCATTGCCCTCTGCCGCATACTTCTTCACATCGCGGCGGCTGACAATCAATTCATTCGCGACATCCGCGGTAAGAGCGAGCGAGTTATCTCCCGGTCCGCTCACGCGCCATTCTCCGAAGTGATCGGGAAGCAGCGATGTTTGCGGCATGGTGACAGCAACTGCGGGCGGCGCTGCGGATGGCACCTGAGCCTGCGAAGCAGCGGCCAACAGTGGCGCTGCGGAGGCTACAAACAACCGAAGACCCAGAAGAGATCGAAGCATACGTGGAGTGAGACTACCACTGCGACCGTGTGGGTAGCGCAGGGTTGGCGCCTACTCGCCTTTTGCCTCAGATGGCTTGGATGCAGCCATCCGAACCCCGGAAAGTCCACTGGTATACGCTGCAACGCCCTTATAGATAGACTGCGCCACACGCTCGCGATAGTCCGGCGTGCGCAGTTGCGCCGCATCCTTCCCGTTTGTCACGAAACTGATCTCCGTCAGAATCGAAGGCATGTTTGCTCCGATGAGTACAACAAAGGGTGCCTTCTTCACTCCGCGATTCTTGAGACCTTCGTTGCCACGGTGCAGACCGTCGTAGAGGGACTGTTCCACATCCGTGGCGAATTCGCGCGACTCGTCGATTTTGTCCTTGAGCGTGATCTTCTTCACAAGGTCGGCCAACTGGTGCACACTGCTCTCGCTAACAGCATTTTCACGGGCGGCAACATCCAGCGCGTCCGGCTGCGACGTGAAGTTCAGGTAGTAGGTTTCAACGCCACGGGCTGTTTCGTCGCCGGAACTGTTGGCGTGCACGCTGATGAACAAATCCGCCTCGGCCTTATTGGCGATGGCGGTGCGAGTTTCCAGAGGAATGAAAGTGTCGTCTGAGCGCGTGTAGGTAACCTCCGCGCCCAGCCGCTCCTGCAGCAACTTTCCAAGGCGCAGAGCGATGTCGAGCACCACATCCTTTTCCATGATGCCGCCGACGCCAATGGTGCCGCTGTCATGGCCGCCGTGGCCGGGGTCGATGACGATGCGCCCGATCTTCAGTCCAAGCGCGCGCTGCAGGGTACGCTCGCCCGACGCTGTGGGCGCGGCAGCATGGCCGGGCGTGGCATCGGAAACGGTGTCTTTCCTCCTGCTGCTCTTTGCGCGTTCCACACCTGCCGGAACCGTCGCAACGGCGATGGGCTGGCTGGTGGGCTGCGTGGTGGCGCGCTCCGTCATTGGGGAAGCGCTCAATCCCGCGAGTTCGCCACCTGTCGCAGCCCTGCTTGCGACGGTGCTGGGAACCGCGGAGAGAGCAGTAGAGCCGGTGCCGGACGGCTTTGCGGGAGCACCTGTTGGATTTCGCGACGTCAAGGCGGCCGTGCCCCCGCCTGCTGTTCCACTGGCCTGGTGTGCCGGGGCGTCGTTCGCCGCCGCGGCGGACTTGCCGGAGCTTGCCGGCCTGGCAGGAGACTTTTCGCCACCATGAATATCGATGATGAGCCGATATGGATTCGGCAAAAGAAACGCGGAGTATTCCGTGACATCGTTCACGTCCAGCACAACGCGCGTCATATCGTTGCTGTACTGAGCGGCGCGGATGCGCTTCAGAAATCCATCGTCGGTCACGGAAAAGCTCTTGCCCGCAAGCTCCTGCGCCAGACGGGTACCGTGCAAATCGAAGTAAATGCGATCGGGACTGGGAACGCGCGCTGCCTCGTACTGCACCTCGTCCCCGAGATCAATGGCTACCCGTGTGTAGTTCGGGGTGGACCAGTGGCGGATTGCCGACACTGTTGCCAGGCCGCCTTTGGTGTGCGCGGGAACGTTTGCCAGCGCGTCCTGCACCGGCGAACCTGCACCACGCGGCACAGACGAAGGCGTCGTTGGTGCGTGCTGCGCATCCTCTCCCTTGGCCTGGAAAACAGGCGGCGCCAGGGGACCGGACTTCTGCACACTGCCCTGGGACGCGGCCAGGCTGGCTTCTGCGTGGAGTTCCGCTGAGACCGCCGACCCCGGCACTCCGTTGGAAGCAGCGGACGCAGTGCGTATCGAGCCCGGCTGAGCACTGCCGCTCCCCATCGAGGGCTTCGCTGGGACCGGCAATACGCCCGCGCGTAAGCTCTTGAGCGCGGCCTGCGCCTCCTCAATGTGCGTGGACTGGGGATACATCTGCACAAACTCGCCATACTTCGCACGCGCCAGCTTGATATCGTGCAGATCTCCAGCGGCTATCTGCGCCGCCTGCAGCAGGGCGGCGGTGCGGAATTGCGAATGCGGATATTGCGTGCGAAGAAACTCAAACTGACCGATCGCATCGCGCGAAGCCTTTACGTCGTGCAGCGCACTGCCCTGCTCCGCCAGCAGCAGACCCACGTCGAAGATTGCCTCTGTCGCGTGTGGATCGCCCGGCATCCCGTGGTAAATGAGCCGGTAGGCATCCATCACGGTGCTGTAATCCTCGCGCGTACGCTGTTCCAGCGGGATGGAGAGCAGCTGCTGTCGAGCGGCCTCGGCCACCTGCCAGGGTGTTTGCACCGCCGCCCTCTTTGGAGCCGCGAGCGCCACCGCCGGCAGCATACCCAAGCAGCACACGGCCAGGAAGAAACGGATTGGGGCTGTTACGGCCAAGCCGCTCCTAGTCTACCGAGCGGCGGCGGGGCCGATCGTGCACAAATTGGCAACCGGTAGCTGCCGCGGTACCCCGCTTCACGCCACTTCCGATTACAACAGCGCCATCTTGCAAGAGGGAGGGAGAAGCGACTGCCTGCTGCTCAGGCGAAGGTGTAACCGGGATCGAACAGCGGCTCGTCGCTCTGTACGGCGTCAATCCAGCGCAGGGCCAGCACGTCCAGCGGGTTGGTTAGGGTGTGGGTGGATAGGTTCGGGATAACCTCTCCCACACCGTGCGCGAGCACCTCCCTGTACAGGTCCATGTCCGGTTCGATCTTGATGCAATCCGTGCCGCCGATGTTCTTCCTGTCTCCTTCGTGAAAGGTGAGTTGGACATTGCTGTAGTCGAAGGTGGACTGTTTGTAGCTGCTGGTCGCGCCCCGATGGAGGACCTGCGGATTGCACTCCTGTTGGAACTCACCTTCAAGGGCGGCGGCCTGAACCAGTGGCAGAATGGCAGGATCCGAGTAGGCAAAGAAACGGTCCTGCGCCAGCGTGTCGTCCCATACCACCTCGCGTATGAAGTCGAGTGGAGTTTCGCCTCCGCCGAGACTGAGCGTCTGCATGGCCGCGCACAGGTTCATCAGCGAGGCAAGCGCCAGAGGGTTTTTCGCGGCAAGCGTGGCGTAACGCTGCGCTGCTTCACTCTCGCTCACGCCCGCTGCGATGACACGAGCAGTGGAAGGAAAGCGCTCCAGCAGATCACCCCAGCCGGGAAACTTGAGCGTTGGTCCTTGCGGTATGAGCAGCAGGCTCACCGTGTGGTGCACCTTTGGATTCACATGCACGAACCCGCCGCAGTCATAGTAGCCGGGTACGCGGGCGACGAGGCGATATGCATCACCCGGACCGTCATGAAAAGGCAATGTCAGGTTCAGAGAGGGCTCCGTGAACGAGAACTTTCGTGAGATTTCGTGGTCATTTAGAAGGGTCAGCATACCGTCAAGCGGCGTGGTACACGCATTTTCCGCGCTTGAGAAGAAGGTAATGGTGACCGGTGCGGTGGTTGGCTGGCCGGGCATAGCTGGATCTCCTTCGAACGAAAGTGTTGTATTCACCGAGACGGTAGCGATACAGCCAGAGCGGGTCAAGCTCCATTCCTTAAAGTGGCAGGAGGAGGCTCTGAGCAGCCATGCGCTGTTCTTGTAAGTTCAGGAACACGCGAAGCATCCCTGCGGACACGTTTGCACTCAGAAAACGTTGTAAGTTCGTGCTGCGTTCAGGCGCTGAACTCTGAGAGGAAATCCATGCTGATTGTTCTGCTTATCGTGTTGCTTCTGGTGTTTGGCGGCGGTGGTTATGCCATGGGACCTGGTGTGGGTTACTACGGCGGTGGCGGACTCAGCCTGGTCGTCCTGCTTGTTCTTCTTTACCTGCTGCTGGGACGCCGGTAAACCGTAGTCCGAGGTCGGCACCTTGCAGGTTCGCACGGTGCCGGCACAGCTAACCGCGCCTCGACTATCGTCGCGAGCTGCCAATTCGCCGCCAGCCTGGGCGGGAAATGGTTGGGCTGACGTGATTCGCCCCAATGGAGGGGACGTTCATGACCGGGTCTGCCGGCCGGCAACCGCATCGAATGGTCATCATGGCCGTAACGAGCAAGCGAACCAAAGAAACTGAGATACACCCGGTCAAGAGCCTGAAGGAACACATCACGGCGCTGGACGCGGCCATGCTGGTTGCGGCCTCTTCCGCCGAAGTGGGTGCCGTGCATAAGCTGCGAACCGCCACCCGCCGCGTGGAAGCTCATCTGTGTCTTGTAGATCTGCTGCAACACGCTACGAGCCCGAAAGCAATACCCGAGCACGCTTCAGAGGGCAAAGCGGTGCGGCACCGGCTGCGCCGGGTGCGTCGCGCAGCCGGCAAAGTCAGAGACCTTGATGTGCAGGTGGACGCGATCCGGTACGACACTCCTGCGAAGACCCGGGAAAACAGCACCACCGAGATCGCTGCTGTGCGGCAGCAGGCGAAGAAGCTGCGCAAAAAGCTGAGCCACACCCGTGACGGAGAAGCAGCCAAGCTGATCGAAGTCCTGCAAGCGGAGCAGCAAAAGCTTGCCGCCGCCCTGCGCGCTCTGGAACAGGCCATGAAGCCCGCCTCAACGCCCGCCGTCGAGCCAGACGTCATGCTCGAGCACATTGAGCACTGGTTCACCAAGCAGAGCCTGCAGGAACTGCCGGCAAGGGGCCGGACAACGCTGAAAACCACCATTCCCCGTTTGGACGAAAACGCCCTGCACAGCTTTCGCAAGGCGGCAAAGCTGTGCCGCTACATGGCGGAGAGCGCGCCGGAGGGTTCGCCCGTTCTGTCCAAGGCGGCAGACTTCGAATCGCTCCAGGAGGCAGGTGGTAAGTGGCACGACTCGCTGCTCCTGGCGCGGCTCTCCAGAGGCTTTCACGGCAAAAAAGCTGAACTTACGCAACGCTTCGGGCAGCACAGCGAGGAAGCCCTAGCGGAGTACCACCACGCTCTTGAAGGCCTGCTCCCCAGTCTGATTCGAAAAAACGTAAATCCGCGCCTACGGCTTCGGCGGAGGCTCTGATGTCTTGTTTTCCGGCGTGGACTGGTTCGTAATGTCCTGGCCGTTGTAAATAATGCGGGCGCTGGAGCGGTACCGACGGTAGTCGGTGTACTTGACCGTGTTGCGCATGTGAATGTCGTTCGCCGGGCCGTCTTTGCTGGCGGCAAAGTGCACCGTACCGTCGGCGCGAGTGTAGGTGGGGAACCAGTTCACCGTGTCCACCTGCTCGTAGTAGGTGGTGAAGGGGACTGAGAAGTGGCCGTGCTTGATGTCGTCCGGCGTGTTTTTGCCGTTGATCATCACGATTTCGAGGTCTTTCTGATCGACCCAGACCTTGCCTTCAAAGAAGCGGTGCTTCAGGTCGGCGTTCTTGGGCGTGGCCTGAAAGACGTAGGTGTCCAGCTCGTCCACCTTCTGCTTGCCCAGGTACTTCACGTCGTAGTTGGGCAGGTCGTCGCTGGTGAGGACGAGCGGGATGCGCAGGCGCAGATCCTCGAAATCGTAGTTGTCGAGCGTGACGCGTTCCAGCGTGTTCTGCGGGGCAAACACGACAGTTTCGTTGCGTGTGTTGTCTTTGTTGAAGCCAATGTCGGTCACCTGGCGGTACTCGCCGTCGGGCTTGCCGTTGTCATCGTTGATGCTTTGCATCACCACGGTCTGACGAAAGGTGTAGTTCTCACGCGCCTTGGCAAAGGCACTCTCGTGCTTGCCGACTTCGGCGATAATCTCGTCGGCGGTCTTGCCGGTAGGCAGCGATGGGTCCAGCTTGCCCAGGCCGCTCTGCGCGGCCAGCGTCATCGTTCCTATTACCAACCCCAGCAGAGCCCAGCGCGCGTGCGTCGTCATACCTCTGTATAGACGCGGAAAGGTCGGCATTGTCGCACGTCCGGCGGAACGTGTACCGTTGTGGGGTCTAGTTCAAGGAGCAAAGGGATGAGTGCAACAGGGGGCGTGAACCGGCGCGATTTCTTTCGCCGGGCGGGTGCAGTGGGCATGATGGGCGCGGCACTGCCGGAACTGATGATGGGCCAGCCGCTGCCGAGCAGTCCCGATGACCCGCAGGCGGGCAGCCACATCACGTATGAGGTGGCCGAGGCCACGCCCGAAGCGCCGCCGACCGAGACGGTCAACTTTGCCGTCTGCGGCATGAGCCACGACCACATCTACGGCATGACGGACGCCATCATTCGCGGCGGCGGCAAGCTGGTGGCCTGGTACGGCAAGGAAGACAACAAGATCGCCCGCTTCGGCAAGCGTTACCCCGACGCCAAGCGGGTGATGTCGGAAGACTCCATCCTGGACGACAAGAACATTCAGCTGGTGCTCACATCGGCCGTCGCCAGCGAGCGTGCGCCGCTGGGTGTGCGCGCCATGAAGCGCGGCAAGGACGTGCTGAGCGACAAACCCGGCATCACCACGCTGGAGCAGCTGGCCGCCGTGCGCAAGACCATCGCGGAGACGGACCGGATCTACGGCATCATGTACAGCGAACTGCTGGAGGTGAAGGGTGCCATCAAGGCGGGCGAACTGGTCCGTGCGGGTGCGATCGGCAAGGTCATCCAGACGGTGAACCTGGCACCGCACCAGATTGTGCAGGGCGGCGGCAATGCCGGCAACGGTGGTGCCGACCCGCGGCCTGACTGGTTCTGGAAGCCGGAGCTGTACGGCGGCATCCTGACCGACATTGGCTCGCACCAGGTGGACCAGTTCCTGTTCTACACGGGGAGCACGTCGGCGGAGATCGTGGAGTCGCAGATCAGCAACGTCGCCCACCCGGAGCACCCGGAGTTCCAGGACTTTGGCGACATGGTGCTGCGCGGCAACAAGGGTTTCGGTTACGTGCGCCTGGACTGGTTCACGCCCGACGGCCTGGGCACCTGGGGCGACGGCCGCCTGTTCATCCTGGGCACGCAGGGCTACATTGAGGTGCGCAAGTACGTGAACGTGGGCGTGGGCAAGGCAGGCAACAACCTGTTCCTGGTGGATGCCAAGGGTCAGCGATTCATCGACTGCAACAACGTGACGCTGCCCTTCGGCAGGCAGTTCGTCAGCGACATCGTCCACCGCACCCACACCGCGCAGGACCAGACGCAGGCCCTGCTGGCTGCGGAACTGGTCATCAAGGCGCAGAAGAATGCCAAGTGGGTGAAGATGGAGGGGTGACGGATCGTTGTCGATAGACAAGCTGAGTCGCGAGTGGTGAAATAAGACCGTGGCTGGTGGCTAGACCAACCACGGGTTGAGGTGATTACGTCACCGCATCATCTCAGGTAGTACTTTAGAACGATTGCGATGAGATTCGCGGAAGCAAAGGCGGGCTGTAGGCCCGCGCTACCCTAGCCTAGGGCGAAGCCCTAGGTACCTAGTCGAAGACGAAATGCAGGCTGTAGGCCTGCGCTAAAGGCCGATGGAGCGCAGATATTTAGCGCGTGCCTTCAGCCCGCTCTTTCTAATGTGCATGCTACCTGGGGCTGCGCCCCAGGCTACGATAGCGCAGGCCTTCAGCCTGCAATCTAATGCTGGTGGACGAATGTGCACCCGCACCGCTACCATGGCGCGCATGAACGCCTCCGTCTCCCGCCGCACTCTATTGAAGACCGGCAGCCTTGCCGCCGGATCGCTGCTGCTGTCGCGCTTCGCTGCTGCGGCTAAGGCCTCGCCCGTGAAGCTGGGCATCGCCAGCTATACCTTTCGCGAGTTCAAGCAGCCGGACCAGCTGATCGGCTTTATGAAACAGCTGAACCTCAACGCGGTGAACCTGAAGGATTTCCACCTGCCCATGGGCCCGCTGGACCAGGTGGCTGCCACGGCGAATATCTATCGCAAGGCCGGTCTGACGATCACGGGTGGCGGCACCATTTATTTCCCCAAGGATGAGGACGCGGACATCCAGGCCAAGTTCGACTACGCCAAGGCGGCGGGCTTCCCCATGATCGTCGGTTCACCCACGCACGCGTCGATCAGTCGCGTCGAGAGCTTTGTGAAGAAGTACGACATCAAGCTGGCCATCCACAACCACGGCACCGAGGACAAGGAGTGGCCCTCGCCGCACGACATTCTCAAAGTCATCGGGACGATGGACAAGCGCGTGGGCTGCTGCGTGGATCTGGGACATGCCATGCGCGCGGGCGACGATCTGCCCAGCACGCTGCGCGAGGTGGGGCCGCGGCTTTACGACCTTCACATGAAGGACCTCCTCGACAAGAACAGCAAGGAAAGCCAGGTGGCTGTGGGCGAGGGTGTGATGCCGGTGAAGGCCATCTTCCAGCCGCTGGCCGAAATGAAGTACCCCGGCTACGTGGACCTGGAGTACGAGATCAACGGCAAGGACCCAATGCCGGGCGTGGAGAAGAGCGTCGCGTTCGAGCGCAAGACGCTGGCCGACATGGGCTATACCGCCTAGCTCTTCGATAGCTGCGCTTTTACTTCATTCGCTTCGCCTAATGCTTTGTCATCCCGACCGGAGCACGCAGTGCGTAGTGGAGGGACCTGCTTTACCCGCTTCAGTGGGTGGGGATGACAAACCTAGCGACGGACGAATAATAGCTTCCGTGGCAGACCACCAGCAGTGGTATCCACTCGACGTGGCGTTCATTGACCGGGTGCACTTGCACATTTGCAGCAAACGTCGTTCATCCCATACACGCTCTTACCTCCTGAACGAATGATTCAGCGAGGGACGACATGGGACTGATTACACCGAACGAATATGGCACGCTACGTAAGCTCTACACCGGACAGCTGCAGTATTTACACTCCACTGAAACGCAGATTGTGAAGGGCCTGGAGAGCATGATTGAGCATGCCCAGGACTCGCAACTGCAGCAGGCCTTCAAAAAGCACCAGGGCGAGTCAGAAACACAGGCGCAGCGCCTGGCGCAACTGCTGACGGAACTCGAAGGGGATGACGACGACAAGAAAGATCCGATCATCACAGCCCTGATCGGCTCCGGCACCAACATCGTTCGAGAGTCGAGCGAAGGTCCTGTTCGGGATGCCGGCCTGATTGCGACCGCGCAAAAGATCGAGCACTACGAGATTGCGTCGTACGGTTCAGCCATTGCCTGGGCACAGGTGCTTGGGCTCTCAAGCCACGTCTCCACGCTCCAGACCTCGCTGGACGAGGAGAAGCGCACGGACGCCATCCTGACACAGCTTTCTTCGTCGCAGAACAGCGAAGCGGCCGCAATCAGCGAATAGTTGCTCTGCACCGCACAGAGAGAGGGCCCGCAGACGCGGCCCTCTCGCTTTTGCGTTTCGTTAACTTCAAATCAGCTTGGGCTCGAACTTCGGGTCGTAGCTACGCTTGCGCATGGCCGTGGCCTGGGCGTCATTGATGAAGTTTCCGGTTGCGGGGTCCACGTTGACGGGGCGCTTCAGATCGTAGGCGATGTTGGTCATCAGCAGCATTTTGACGGCCACGGCACTCTCAGCCACGGGCGCGTGCAGGTCGGCTTGGTTGCCGGACTTCACCGCAGTCAGCCAGTTCTTGAAGTGCGCGTCGGTCATGCTGTCCGCGCCCACCAGGTCGTTGCTGGTGGTCTTATTGAGCCCCTTGTGCACGTCAAACTGGTCGATCATCTTGCCCTTTAGATCGTGGTGCTCCCAGCCATCGCGGTCCACGATGATAGTGCCCGTCTCGCCGTACACGGCGGTGCCGCGCTCACGGTTGTAGATGGGCATGTCGTTGCAGCAGCGGCACTCCCACGTGATCAGCTTGTTGTCGTTGTACTCAAAGCTGGTGTTCAGCGTGTCGTAGAACTGCCAGTCGTCCTTGTAGGCATAGCGGCCGCCGAAGGCGCTCACGCGGTTGGGCAGGGCAGCGTCCATGGCCCAGCGGGCGACGTCGACTTCGTGCGTGCCGTTGTTCAGCGCCTCGCCGGTGCCCCACACATGGAACCAGTGCCAGTTGTATGGCTGCACGTTATCCTTGTAGGCCTGGCGCGGTGCGGGACCCTGCCACAGGTCCCAGTCCAGCGTGGCGGGCACAGGCGCGGGCTTGCCGGTACCGATGCTCTTGCGGCCATTGGTGTACCAGGTCTTGGCGTAGTAGGCGCGGCCAATCAGGCTGCCCGAGTGAATCTTTTCGATAATGTCCATGGTGTGCTGCGACGAGCGCTGCTGATTGCCCATCTGCACCACCTTGCCGTACTTTTTCTGCGCGGCTGCAATCAGTTCGGCCTCGTGGATGTTCTGGCTACAGGGCTTTTCCACGTACACGGCTTTGCCCGCCTGCATGCCCAGGATCGCCATGGGCGTGTGCCAATGGTCGGGCGCGGCGATGGTGATCGCGTCGACTTCCTTGAGAGCGAGCACCTTGCGGAAATCCTGCTCGCAGGTGGGCATGGTGCCCATGCTCTTCTCGGCGCGGGCCGCGAACTTCGCCATGATGTTGGTTTCCACATCAGCCACATGGGTGAGGTTCACCACGTCCTTGTTGGCGTGAAAACTGGAAAGGTGCGCGTAGGCGCGGCTGTTCAGGCCGAAGGTGGCAACGTTGACCTTGTCGTTGGCTCCAATGATGCGGGCGTAGCTTTTGGCGGTGGTGCTCAGGGCGAGGCCGGCGGCGGCTGCGGCGGCGCTCGCGGTAAATTCGCGGCGGTTCATGGGTGGACTCCTTGGCGCATGTCATTGTAACCACGGCGGATGACGGCTGGCTGCGCAATGACGCGTAATCTTGCCGTATGCCATTTGGCCGTAAGAGAGTGCGCGAGCCACTCGGGGAGCCGGAACTGTTTGACTACGCCTGCAAGTCGTTGGGCGCGCGCATGCAGAGCGTCCGGGACCTGCGTCGCAAGCTGCTGGACCGCGCTGAACCGGGGCCGGAGGGCCAGGCAGCAGTCACACGCATCCTGGAGAAGCTGGTCGAGCTGCGCTACCTCTCCGACGAGCGGTATGCTGCCGATTTCACCAAGCTGCGGCAGGAAAACCGCAGTCTGGGACGCCGCCGCGTGCAGCAGGACCTGCAGGGAAAAGGCATCGCGGGCGACCTGATCACTGCCACGCTGGACGAGGCATATGGCGAGGTAGACGAGCAGGTGCTGGTGCGCCAGCACCTGGAGCGCCGCCGCATCCCGCCGCCCACGGACGAGAAGAGCACCGCCCGCGTACTGCGACGCCTTACGGCCGCCGGCTTCTCGTCGAAGGCGATCTTTGCGGTGCTCCGCAGTCTGCGCAGCGGCGAAGAATCGCTGGCTAAGGCAGAGAGCGAGTCAACTCCAGACTGACCATCCGCTCTCGCGTGTTCTGGGCGTCCACAGATTCAGAGCGGCAGGGATGCACTTTTCCGTGCAGACCGGCCCCCTGCAACAAGCACGACCGTGAAAGCTCATCCAAACGCAGATGGACGCACCGGACACCATCATCGCAATCGACTGGTCAGGGCGGGTCGACGTGGCCGGCCAGCGCCGGCACATCGTGAGTGCGACATGGCAGGCGGGCAAGGTGCGTGTGGAGAACGGCCGCACGCGCGTCGAGGTGGCCGACTGGCTGATCGCGCTCGCGGGCAAACAACCTTCGCTGGTAGTCGGTTTCGACTTCTGCTTCAGCTTTCCAGCGTGGTTTGTGGAAGAAGTCGGCGCAAACTCAGCACCGGACTTCTGGGCGAAAGTAGCAGAGCACGGGGAACGCTGGCTCTCGCGCGAGAGCCCCGGTCACATTCCCGACCGGCGCTTCTGGGGCAAGCCGCACAAGCGCCCCGCCGAGTTCAGCGGCGAGAACATCCATCGCATGCTTCGCGCCACCGACATCGACTGCAAGCTCGTCACCCATATTCCCGACGAGGAGCGCGCGCTGCGCGTGAAGGGCATTACTCCAAAGTCGGTTTTTCAGATCGGCGGGTCCGGGTCGGTGGGTACGGCGTCGCTGCGCGGCATGGCTGTGCTGCAACGGCTGCACGCAGCGGGCTTTCGCGTGTGGCCGTTTGACAAGCCGGAGCGAGGTCAACCGCTCGTGGTAGAGATGTACACGCGGCTGAATACCGGCCCCGTACACAAGTCCAACCCGGAAGCGCGCGCCGCCTACCTCCTTCGCAAACGCCGGGAAGATCCTGCCTACGCCGCCCTGGGCCGCGCCGCGCTGAACAGAGCCAGGGCCGGCGAGGACGCCTTCGACGCGCTTATCTCCTGCATGGTGATGGCCGGGTGCAGGGACCAGTTTTACAGCCTGCCAGAGCCGCGGGATCCGAAGTACCGGCTGGAAGGATGGACGTGGGCCGCGGATGCGGCTGCGGCTTGTAGTGCATCGTGAGGTTCTCGTGAATGCCCAGGGGTAAATCTTTGTGAGACCGATGAGGAACGCGCTTCCTGGGCGATGACAGCAACCGACGTGTCAGACGAAAAATCCTTTGATGAACTCAGGGCAGGCGGTGGGGGCCACACTTCGCTTCATGCTCTTACTTCATTCAGGGGCCGGACTGCGCGCGTGGTACAAGGGGGCATATGCTCTCACGCTCGCTTTGCTTGGTCTGCTGGCTCAGCCTGGTTGTCGCTGGTGGAGGCGGCCGCGCGGCAGCTTACGCACAAAACGTTCCGGTGCCGGACGCATACCCCGTTTCCCTGCGCACAGATGTGCCGCGTCTCCCTGAGAAGCAGCGGGCCGCCATGGATCGCGATCTCATGGAGATCGACATCACGCGGCTGCACGCGCTGTACGCGAAGCATCGGTACACAGTGGAGCAGGTGACGCGCTGGCACTTCGATCGCATGGCGCGCTACAACGGCGTCTATCGCGCGGTGCAAACGGTCGATGTGGAAGGCGCGATCTCCACGGCTCGGCAGCAGGATGCGGACCGTGCGGGCGCCCACGGGCCGCTATGGGGTGTGCCGATCGTGATCAAGGCGAATACCGCGGTGAAGGGGTTGCCGGACACGGATGGCTGGGCAGGCTTTGCCATCCCGGGTCATAGGTTTGTCGCGCCAAAGGATGCGGCGGTCGTGAGCAAATTGCGGGCAGCAGGAGCGGTCATTCTCGGCATCACGAACATGCCGGATTTTGCGGCGAGCGACACGAACCGCTCCACCGCATTTGGCCGCACCGGCAATGCGTATGACGTGCGCTTCTCGCCGGGCGGTTCGTCGGGTGGCACCGTCACGGCGGTCACGTCGAATGAAGCACTGCTGGGCACGGGCACGGACACCGGCAACAGCATCCGTATGGTGGCAGGCACAAGCGCCGTGGTGGGCGTGTTTCCCACGCGCGGTCTGGTGCCGATCAACGGCATCGCACCGCTCGATTGGCTGCTGGACAACACCGGCCCCATCGCACGCAACGTGACGGACGCGGCCATTGCGCTGAGCGTGATGGCAGGGGAAGACGCGCAGGACTTCAAGACGGCCGGATCCGCTGCGAAGGCGCAGCCAGGACCGTACACGCAGTACCTGAAAGCGGACGCGTTGAGAGGCAAGCGGTTCGGTGTTCCCGCCTTCATCTTCGACACAAAGCGCACGCCGCTGCAGCCGGAAACACGCGCCATGCTCATGCAGAGCATCGATCTGCTGCGCAAGGCGGGCGCTGAGGTGGTGATTGCCGATGACCTGCTGCCCATGTCGTTCCTTGAGGCTCAGAGTCGCGTGAACACCGGCCCCTACCGCCGCGACGGCGCCATGCAATGGCTGGCCGCCTATGGCCCCGCGGAGTACAAGACGGACACGGAGTACAAGAACGCCACAGGGCACAATCTGCCGCCGGTGTTTACCGGCGTAAATGGTTCGTTGGACGACCTGGTAGACGCCGCTGCCGCTACGGCTCCATCGAATGCAGCACCGCCGCCTGCTGCCGGTGGGCGACGCGGCTCCGACCGCTACCGCAACCAGCCTCCGCAGCGCGTTCTGAAGGACGATCCCGACGCAGAGAAGAACTATTTCGCTCCGCGCGAGGCCATGCTGCGGCAGTACGTGGAGGCGCTGGACCGGTTCCACCTGGACGGGCTGGTGTATCCCACGGCGCAGATGCCCCCGCCGGACGAGACGATGCCGCAGGACGGCAGGCTTTCCGGTGGGCCACACTCTGAGACGGGTTGGGTGAACAACATCGGTGTGCCGGCCATTGCGCTGCCCGCGGGGTACTACCCCAACGGACTGCCGTTTGGCCTGGAGATCAGCGCACGGCCCTGGCGCGATGGCGACCTGCTGGGCTGGGCCTACAGCTGGGAACAAGCCACCAGGCTGCGCCGGCCTCCCGTGCTGGTGGAGAGCGGCCTGACCACGGCCGGACCCTACAAGCAATGAGAGCGGAGCTATGCCGGGAAGCATGAAGCGGTGTTCCGCCAACACTCGCAGCCGTCTACGTGACAGGGAAAGGCCCTTTCTTCAGGGCATGCTGTGCTGCGCAGTTGCGTGGTCCGCGCTGCTGCTGTGTGCCCACGCCCTTTCTGCGCAGGAACTCGAGCTGAATCCCACACGTCCGACCATTGCCAATTCCTCGGGTATTCAGGCGAGGGGTGTGCTGCAGGTGGAGGTGGGCCACGACAGCTACCCGGAACTGGTGCCCGGCGACCAACAAACCACCGATGTGTCGATCTTCTATGCACCGCTCGATCGTCTACGGCTCGATCTGAACCTTCCTGCCTTCAACTATGAGTCCACTGAGACGGACAGCTACAAGGGCGTCGGCACGCTGCAGATCGGCGGCAAGGTCATTCTCTGGAAAGAGGATTACCACCGGCAGGCACCCGGGATCGCTCTGCAATATGAGGCAACCCTGCCAACTGCTTCGCGCGAGGAACTGCAGGATAAGGGGCAGCAGATCATTCTGTTGCTGAACCACCATTACGGCAGGAACGGCGATTTCGATGTCATCGTGAACGGCTCACTGGTGCAGTATGGCTGCACCGATCCTAGCGGTTGTCACCTGGGTGGCCAGCAGTCGTTGGCACTCAGCTTCCATGTGAACAAGAGCACGCGGCTTTACACAGAGGTGTTTGCGCAGAATAATACGCAGTCGGATACACCGCCCGGCACCTATGCTTTTGGGGGCTTCTACCATAAGTTCAATGATCATTTCGGCCTTGATGGCGGCATGCGCTTTGGGCTAAGCGACCACTCCGCCACCTTCGGCCCCACGTTGGGTATCGTTTTCGGCAAGCGTCTGCATGCGGAACCTAGCAACCAGTGAACCCTTGCGTAACCTAACAGCACCAGAAGGAGCAACTTTGGCAATGAACGGTCGCGTCGGCCAGGTACTCGCACCGTGGCCCTTTCTCGTATTTGGCGTGCTAGCCGTTCTGACGAGCGCGGCGGTTTGCCCGTTCGTGGGCAAATCACGTGGCACGATGATCGCTTTTGATACAGCGGCACTGGCCTTCCTTGCCATGTGTGTTCCGCTGTTCGATCACGATGCAGGGCAAATGCGAGTTTCCGCTCGTCGCAACGACGCCAACCGCCGCACCTTATTGCTCATCGCCGCAGTCGTGACGGTCGTGATCCTGGTGGCTGTTGCAGTTGAACTGGCACAAAAGGGGCGTCCAAGCGCGTTCAACCTGGTCCTGGTGCTGCTGACATTGGTGCTCTCATGGTGTTTCAGCACGTTGGTGTACACCCTGCACTATGCGCACCTGTTCTACATGCCTGACGCAGACGGCAACGACAGCGGCGGCTTCAATTTTCCACACACGGACGAGCCGGACTACTGGGATTTTCTTTACCAGTCCACCTGCCTGGCCATGACGTTCCAGACGTCAGATGTCGACATCCAGTCGCGCATCTGCCGCCGAGCCGTCATGTTCCATTGTCTGGGCGCGTTCGTCTTCAACATTGGGATCATCGCGTTCAGCATCAACATTCTTGGTGGCGGTTGATGCAGCTATCCTCTCTGGCGCGGCTACTTGCAGGTGAAGAGCGCGGCACCGCCAAACAGAGTGAGCGTGACACTCTCGCCGGCAACTGAAGGAGCGGGCGCGCTGCCCAGCGGCTGCGGGCGGCATCCACTCAGAGCCGTGTTTGCCAGGTCTACGATCAGCGATTGCTGCGCGCCGCGGTGCAGAGCGATCAGCACGCGGTCACCAGCGGCATTTGGCTGCGCCTGTCTGCACGTGGGGTTGGCTGCCCGCCCGTACACCAGCGTGTCCTTGTCGGCCGCCAGTACTTGCATCTCTCCGCACTGCAGCGCGACATACGCTTTGCGCCATGCAGCAAGTTGCATGATCCAGTCCAGCAGGCCCTTCTGCTCCGGCGTGCGCTGGGCTGGGTTGAACGCACTTGTGTTATCGCCGAGGAAGCCGCCGGGAAAGTCGCGACGATTGTCTGGATCATTGCCGCCGGGCATGGCGATCTCGTCGCCGATGTAGAGTTGCGGCGTACCGCGCACCGTCATCAGGAAAGCATAGGCCGCACCGCGCGAGTCGGCGTCGTGTACGGCACCGGCAAAGCGGCTCTCATCATGATTGCCAAGGAAGGGCACCAGCCGCTCGGGGTGTGCGTAGAGGTAATCCGCGCGTAAGAGGTCGCGCAGATGCGTCATGGGCTGGCCGTTGGCCCACACGTCGCGGGTGCCGTGGTACAGCGGAAAGTCGAACGGCGTGTACAAGCCGGTGTCCACGCCTGCACCCGTCGCGCCGTCTGCGAAGGCGGCGGTGATCTCCGGGTTGCCGTCCGACGCCTCACCCACTTCCGTCAGGCGTGGGTACAGGGTGCGCAGCGTGAAGTTCAGGTCGTGCCAGAACTGCCGGCCCACGTAGGGGAACGTGTCGTAGCGCAGGCCGTCCGCGCCTGTTTGCTCGATCCACCAGATCACGTTCTGTAGTAGATACTGGCTCACGGCGGGACTGTCCGTATTCATGTCCGGCAGTTCGTTCACAAACCAGCCCTGCTGCGTGGCCAGGCGGTCGCGGTCCGGCGCATGCGGATCCACCAGCGCGTTGAAGTTGTACTCCGCGGAGATGTGCTGGGCTTTGGTGCCGTGGAACCAGTCCGGCGCAGGCTCGTCGTTGACCCATGGATGCATTGGTCCCACGTGGTTCGGCACCGTGTCCAGGATGAGCTTCATGCCCTTGGCATGCAGCGCTTTCGCGAGCCCCTGCAGATCGGCCATGGAGCCGTAGTGCTCGTCCACCGCGTAGTAATCCGTGGCGTGGTAGCCGTGGTAGGCCACGGGACTGTGGTTCTGGTAGACGGGCGTGGGCCAAACCGCCGTGACGCCGAAACTCTGCAGGTAGTCCAGGTGCTGTGCAATGCCGCGCAGATCGCCGCCATGCCAGCCCATGGGCTTGGCCCGCTCGGCCGCAGCCTCCGGGCTGTCGGCAGAGCTTTTCGCCTCCGGTCCGTCGTTGGTCTTGTCGCCATCGGCGAAGCGGTCCGTCAGGATCATCTCCATTACGTCAGCGGAGGAGAAGCCGCCCATGCCGTCGCTTGCAGCGCGGCGCTTCGCAAAGGCGTAAGGCGCGTCCGTTTGCCCCGCAGACGTCTTCACGCGGAGAGTGACTGTTGTTGCCTGCGCGGGCGATGCGCTCAGCCAAACCTGTGCCCAGTGTCCGTTGTCTGAGAATGCGGTCCGCTCGACCTTCAACGCAGAGTCAGACAGCGAGACCGTCGCACCTTTCAGGTTCTCGCCGCGCAGCAGCAGCATGGGCTTCGGAAATGTGGCGTACCAGTTAGGCGGGTCCACCTTGTCAATGCGTGGGGCTTGGGCTGCGGCGAAGCACACTGAGGTAAGCAAGTGTGCTGCCAGGAACAACATACGACGAGCAAGGGTCACGAGCAGCCTCCGGAGGAACTCGATGCGCAAGATGCAGCACCGCTGGGTCAACCCGGTGTTACAGGCTGCTCTTGTAAGGCACTCGATTGTTGCACACTTCTGAGACGGCCGTTAGGGCAGAAAAGGAGAGAGTTCGTCCAGAGCCGCGGTGAAGGGGTTCGTGTAGCGCACACCGCCCACCAGGGGCCGGTCCTGCGCGTCCTCGGTCAGAATGGTGGTGCAACGATAGCGCCGTGCCGTGGCCCATAGCAACGTATCCCAGAATTGCAGCGGGCGCTGCCTGTGTTGCTCCACAGCGTGAAAAACGTCCTCAAGGGATGCGGGCACAATTTGCACTGACTCCCCTAATGAGACCAGCAATTCCTCAGCCGCATCGCGATACTGTGACTTGCGGCGGGAGATCGCATTGTAGACCTCACCCAGAGCTTGCAAAGTAATAAGGCAATTCCCACGGGGAGCTTGGCGTACAACATCCCGCGCCAGTGTGTGCTTGTAACCAGCATTGGCATCGGCTGCGTAGAAAAGGATGTTTGCGTCGAGCGTGTACCGGTCAGTCACGCGCGTGCATTTCCTCCTTGCTAGGAGCTACGCCTCCCAGCGGTATGCCTTTTCTAAGTAGCTTTTCAAGCCGCTGTATGGCGGCTTCGCGCTCCGCACCTTTCAGGCGTGGCTTTGGGATGGGCACCACGCGCGCCACCGGCACGCCGGTCCTGGTCAGCACCACCTCTTCCCCCTGCGCCACCTGGTCCAGCGACGCCAGAAGTTGCTCCTGATCTTCGACGGCAACCTGCATACGGCCCCCTGCCGCCATTGTCGCACTGGTATTCTCAACAAGCCATGCGTGACCTTACTGGAAGCCAGATTCGAGAAGAGTTCCTGCGTTTTTTTGAGGAAAAGGGGCACCGCCGCGTGCACTCGTCCTCGCTTGTGCCGCACAACGACCCCACGCTGCTGTTCGCCAACGCGGGCATGAACCAGTTCAAGGACGTCTTTCTGGGCGCGGACGTGCGCAGCTACAACCGGGCGACGACGTCGCAAAAGTGCGTGCGCGCGGGCGGCAAGCACAACGACCTGGAGAACGTCGGCTTCACGCGCCGCCACCACACCTTCTTCGAAATGCTGGGTAACTTCAGCTTTGGCGACTACTTCAAGCGCGACGCCATCCGCTACGCGTGGGAGCTGCTGACCTCGCCCGACTGGTTCGGCATCGACCCGGCAAAGCTCTACGTCACCATCTTCGAGGGCGATGCGCAGGTGCCGCGCGACACCGAGGCCGAGCAGTTCTGGCTCGAAGTGGGCGTGCCGCCCGAGCGCATCTTCGGCCTAGGTGCGAAGGACAACTTCTGGCAGATGGGCGAAACCGGCCCCTGCGGACCGTGCAGCGAAATCTACTACGACCTCGGCCTTGCCGCGAGTGAGACCGGCGAAGACAAGCCCTTCGGCGAAGACGACCAGCGCTACATGGAAATCTGGAACCTCGTCTTCATGCAGTTCGACCGCACCGTGACCGCGGGTGGCGCGGCAGAACTGACGCCGCTGCCCAAGCCCTCCATCGACACCGGCATGGGGCTGGAACGCATCGCCTGCGTGTTGCAGGGCAAGTTATCGAATTACCAGAGCGACTTATTTGTTCCACTCATTGCCAAAGCGATTGAACTTACTAAGTTCACCGGCATGGATGCAGAGGAAGCTTCCGTCAGTGATGCAAAAGGCGCGGCCTCGCTGCGCATCATCGCGGACCATGCGCGCGCCGCAACCTTTTTGATCGCCGATGGCGTGAACCCCGCAAATGAGGGCCGCGGTTACGTGCTGCGCAAGATCCTACGTCGCGGCATCCGGCATGGCCGCCTGCTTGGGCAGGAGCAGCCGTTCATGCATGAGATGGTGCATGCGGTGCTCGGCGAGATGAAGGTCGCGTACCCGGAGCTTGTCGATGCTGCGGATCGTGTAAGCAAGACGGTGCTGCAGGAAGAGCAGCAGTTTGCTCGTGTCATAAGTAGTGCACTCTCTCGGCTTGATGAGCAAATTAACCGATTGGTTATCAGGAAGGGACTCCTAAACGAGCTAAGAGAAGCACAACGATATTTCGAAGCTCATCCAGAGGAACTTGATGCTGTCCGCAGAATCAATGACCTGTATTACGGCCAGTTGCAGCCGCTATTTCCTGAGTTCATTGGAGAGGAGTATTGGGGAGGCACGAAGGAGCATCTTCTAAAAGACCCAGTTGTTTTCAGCGGTGAACAAGCGTTCCGTCTGTATGAGACATTTGGGCTTCCACTCGACTTTATGCAAGATGCTGCACGCGACGCAGGCATCGACCTCGACATGCCCGGCTTCGAGCAAGCTAAGGAAGAAGAGCAAGCCCGCGCACGTGCCTCATGGAAGGGCGGTGCGCAGAAGACGGCGAGCCCGGCCTACACCGGCCTCGACAAGACCGAGTTCCTTGGCTACACCGCGCTGCGGGCCGACGATGCCACCGTGCTGGCGCTGGTGAAGGATGGCGTGGGCGTGCCCGCACTGCAGCCCGGCGACGAGGGCGAGGTGGTGCTGGACCGCACCAGCTTTTACGCCGACAGCGGCGGCCAGGTGGGCGACACCGGCTGGCTGTACCCCACGGACCACACCGCCGCGCTGGCCGACGTGCACGGCTGCACCAAGCCGGTGGCGGGCGTCTTTGCGCATCGCGTCACGGTGCGCCGTCCCATCGCCGTGGGCGACAAGCTGGACGCCGTGGTGGACGGCACGGAGCGCAGTGCGACCACGCGCAACCACACCGGCACGCACCTGCTGCACGCCGCGCTGCGCGAGGTGCTGGGTACGCATGTGAAGCAGGCCGGGTCGCTGAACAACCGCGCACGGCTCCGCTTCGACTTTTCGCACTTCGCGCAGGTCGCCGACGAGGAACTGCAGGAGGTCGAGGACATCGTGAACCGCGAGGTCCTGGGCAATGTGAAGGTGGAAACCTTCGTGGATGTGCCCATTGACGTGGCCATCAACGAGTTCAAGGCCACCGCGCTGTTCGGCGAAAAGTACGGCGACAGGGTCCGCGTGGTCAAGATCGGCGACTTCAGCACCGAACTCTGCGGCGGCACGCACACCGGCGCGACGGGCGAGATCGGCCTCATCAAGCTGACCGGTGAAAGCTCGGTCTCGAGCGGCATCCGGCGCGTGGAAGCGGTGACGGGCACGGGCAGCCTGCGCGAGTTCCGGCGCGATGCGTCGGTGGCACGCGTGGTCACCGGCCTGGTCGGCGGCGCAACCGACTCGCCCGCTGCGGCGCTGCAGACGCGGCTCTCGCAGCAGGACGAGGAACTGCGCAAGCTGCCTCGGCCTCGACCGAAAACGCGGCTGACGCAGCCGTCGAGGTGAAGGGCATCAAGGTGCTGGCGCAGAAGGTCAGCGGGCTCGACCGCAACCAGATGCGCAGCCTGGTGGACACGCTGCGCGCGCGCCTCGGCAGCGGCGTCGTCGTGCTCGGCTCCGCCACGGAGGACGGCAAGGTGGCGCTCATCGCGGGCGTCACCAAGGACCTCACGTCCAAAGTGCAGGCAGGTAAAGTCGTTGGCGCGGTGGCTGCCAAGATAGGCGGCAAGGGTGGCGGCAGGCCTGACCTGGCCGAAGCAGGCGGCAGCGATCCATCGCAGCTGGATGCTGCGTTGACTGATGTTCCCAACATTGTAGGAGCGCTTCTCAGTTCATGAGCTGATGAAGCACTGCACCGTTGAAAGCAGGCAGAGCCGCGCTCTGCCTGTGCGTTTGTTGCACTCATGAGTTGTGCGTGCATGAAGAGGAGCCGAAGAGGACCGGCGCAGGACGTGATCACACATGTGCAGGCCGCATGCGCTTCTGTTGCTTGCTGATGTGTTCGCCGCTCGTCATGCTGATCTTGTCGCAACGGCCAACCAGGGCAAATCTGCGGAACGCACAACTTTGGAGGGGCATGGCTTCATGCCTTGCCAACTGACGCAGATGGCGAGTGGCTTGAGCCACTGAGGTGATGCTCGTGCAGAATGATGCTTCAGCGCCTGAAGCCAGAATCTTAGATTGACGTTGAACAGCATGGCATGGAGCCATGCTGTTCCGAAAGTCTTCGTAAGCACTTCCGCATCTTGTTGCCAGGTCAGACGTAGGCGGCGATCGCAGCCTGCAAGCCTGGCAACATGCTGTGCCGCGAGAAGACCTCGAAGCCCCTCTGCTCCAGCGCGTGCCGCTTCGCATCGTCCACCAGCAGGTCGCGGCAGACGTCCACGATGTTCTCCGGCGTGGCCAGCGCGACCGCATCGGCCAGCGACCCAATGTCAGCCGAAGCCTCGCTGACCACGGCCTTTCGGTTCGCCAGCAGGTACGACACGCGCACCACCTCAAACGGAGCGTCATCCCGTGCATGCAGGTTCAGCACGATCTTTGCGTCGGCAATCTTCGCATCGCGGTCCGCGCGGTACAGGCCAAAGCCGTAGCGCACCTCCATGCCGGCGTCCTTCAACCGCATTAGCAGGTCGCGGCGCCGGTCGTTCATGGAGCCGTAGAAGAACACGTCCACCGTCTGCATCGCGCGGCGGACAATCCGGGTGAGTTCCGGCACGTACCCAACTTCTACCAGCCGTACCTTCCACGGAGCTTGCAGTACAGTGGGTGCCCCATAGCTTGCCCTGAGTCCATCGAAGGGTCTCGGAGAGATGTGGGATGGAGTCTCTGCCGAACCCAAGCGTCCCGAAACCCACGTCTCAGAAGCGAGACGTGGGGCACCCTCGGGAATCGCGGGTGCCGCATTCATTGCAGAGACATGGGATAGAACAGACTTGGGTGCCCCATGTCTCGGAGAGACATGGGATCCGAACAGCCCGGCTGCTTCCTGCCACATCCGCAAATTGACGGGGCTGTAGTCCCACACCTGGTAGCGCCGCCCGAGCGCGATGTACCACGGCGGCAACCACGCCGCGCCAAGCTGCTCCAGGTTGTACACCACCGTGGTCTGCGGGGGCAGGCTCATGGCCGTCGCCTCACCCGCCAGGTGGATGCCTAGCACAATGTTTACCGCATCCGGCAGCACAGCATTCCAGCCTACCGTGGTTGAGGGGAACCCCAGCCGCACCAACCCGGCCTGCAATCCCTCCGCTATCTCACAAAAGCACTCGGAGTGGACATACCCCTGAGGCCGCGCGATGCAGATGTTGAACCTAGCCACAGCTGTTGCCGCTCCTTTGTTCGGGAGAGTAAGGCTTTCAGCCATGTCACACGCTTCCATGGCCAACACACTTATTAGCCGCTGAGGGTTGTGCCGCGCTATGCCACACCAGGCCTCTTCTTTCGTAGGGGCCAAGGCTTCAGCCATGCCACTCGCTTCCATCGCCCACACGGCTTCAGCCACTAGGGTTGCTCTGAGCCTGCGCACCTGCTCTGTCAGCAGCCTGCGTAACGTGTAGGAGGAGCCTACCTTGATTGCAACAGAACTTTGCTCGCTTCAGAGTTGCCTAGGTAAGATTCACGATCAGACGTACAAGGTCAGAGTTGCTGTTGATCTCCTTCCCGAAGCGCGGCGCTGATACACCACTCGATCCGTCCTTATGTAACGAGGTGCAGGATGGTATCAATAGCCTGCACTTCGGCAACGATGCGTGCTTGAGCCTGCTCATCAAAGAGGGCGGCCGAGCGCGCAGTTGTCAAGGTAGATCTTCATCTGCGCGCCCGGGTCTGGAGGTTACTGGATGGTCGGTTTGTCTTCGCCCTCTGCCTTTACTTCTTCGGCTGGGATGGTGACGGCGGCGGCTACCTTGTCGGCGTCGTCCAGGTCGAGGAGTTTAACGCCCATGGTGGCGCGGCCCGCGGCGCGGATGGTTTTGGTGTCGATGCGGATGATTTTGCCGAACTGGCTGATGACCATCAGCTCCGTGGTTTCATCGACCAGCTGGATGGCGGACACCTTGCCGATTTTGGGCGTGGTGCGCATGTTGATGACGCCCTTGCCGCCGCGCGACTGCAGCCGGTAGGCGTCCACGTCGGTCCGCTTGCCAAAGCCGTTTTCGCTCACCGTGAGGATGAGGCACGGCGTGATGCCGAGCAGCTTGTCCAGCGCGTCCAGCCGGTCCGAGTGGTTGATGGGCGTGGCGGCTTCGACGACGACCTCGTTCGGGTCGCCCTCAAGCTCGAGCGGCTGGTTGCCCTTGGCGCGTGCGATCTCATCGATGGCCTGCTGCACCTGCTCCGTGATGGTGGGCTTGCCCGTCTTCGCGGGGTGCGCGGCGTCGTACTTGGCGGCGAGTTCGAGGCGCTTGCGATTGCGGCTGGCCTCGCTGGGTGTGATGGCCGCGCCGATGACGTAGTCCGACTTCTTGAGCGTGATGCCCTTGTTGCCGCCGGCGTTGCGACCCATGGGACGCAGACCGCCGGAGCGCTCGGAGTCGTACTTCTCTTCAAAGCGGATGGCTGAGCCCTCGCGCGTGGCCAGGAAGACGACGTCGTCGCCGCTGGTGACGCGCACGGCGATGAGTTCGTCATCCTTGTCGATGTTGATGGCGATGATGCCGCGTGCCATGACGTTGGAGAAGTCGACCAGCGGCGTCTTCTTGACGATGCCTTCGCGCGTGGCGAAGAAGACGAACTTGCCTTCCTCCTTGAGGTCGCGCACGGCGAGATAGCTGACGATTTTCTCGCCGGGCTGCAGCGCCAGAATATTGGCCATGTGCTTGCCCTTGCCTGCCGCGCCCACGTCCGGGATCTCGTAAATTTTGAGCCAGAAGACGCGGCCCGTGTTGGTGAAGAACAAGAGGTAGCTGTGCGTGGAGTCGATGATGAGCGACTGCACAAAGTCTTCTTCGCGCGTCTTCATGCCCAGCCGCCCGGTGCCACCGCGGCGCTGCTGGCGATAGGTGCTGATGGGCGTGCGCTTGAGGTAGCC
Organism: uncultured Terriglobus sp.; assembly: GCA_964242065.1. GTDB lineage: Bacteria > Acidobacteriota > Terriglobia > Terriglobales > Acidobacteriaceae > Terriglobus. The sequence goes on from CAXTBQ010000037.1 coordinate 30,005, forward strand.
GGAGTGCGAGACGGTGACGGCGACCTGCTCGTCGGCGATGAGGTCTTCCAGCTGCAGTTCGGCGGTTTCGTCCACGATCTGGGTGCGGCGCACATCGCCGTACTTGTCGCGGATCTCTTCCAGTTCGGCCACGATGACGCCGCGCAGCTTCTTTTCGCTGGCTAAGATGGACTCGTACTCCGCAATGTTTTCGCGCACGACGCCGAGTTCGCGGAAGAGCTCGTCCATGCTGAGCTGGGTGAGGCGGTACAGCTGCAGTTCGAGGATGGCGTCGATCTGCCGGTAGCTGAGGATGAGCGTGGCGCTGTCGCCCGCGCGCGGCGCAAAGGCGGTGCCCAGCAGCGTAGAATCGACGCCGTACTTTGCCGGGTCGAGCGTGACGCCTTCGAGCTCCGTGCCGCGCAGGTTGATGCGGCGGCCGCTGAAGAAGGCGAACAGGTTTTCGCGCGCGTCGGCACGGCTGCTGCTGTTGCGGATGATGCGGATGACCTGGTCCAGGTGGTCGAGCGCGATCTGGTAACCCAGCAGGATGTGTTCGCGCTCGCGTGCCTTGTTCAGCAGGAAGGCGGTGCGGCGGCGAACCACGTCAATGCGGTGCTCGATGAAGGCGCGGATAGCGTCAGGCAGCGGCAGCTCGCGCGGCTGGCCGTTGTGCACGGCCAGAAAGATCATGCTGAAGCTTTCCTGCATCTGCGTGTTCTTGAACAACTGGTTCAGCACGATTTCCGGCTGCGCGCCGCGCTTCAGCTCAATGACAATGCGCATGCCGTCGCGGTCGCTCTCGTCGCGTACATCGCTGATGTCTTCAATAACTTTGTCCGTGACCAGCTCGGCAATGCGCTTGATCAGGTTGTTCTTGTTGACCTGGTACGGAATCTCGCTGACGATGATCGACTCGCGGCCGCCCTTCAGGTCTTCCGTGGAGCACTTGGCGCGCATTAGGAAGCGTCCGCGGCCCGTGCGGTACGTTTCGCGAATGTTGCGCTTGCCGTAGATGAAGCCGCCCGTGGGAAAGTCCGGCCCCTGCACGTGCTCCAGCACCTGGTCCAGCCCGGCGTGCGGATCGTTCACCAGCATGATGGCGGCGGTGACGATCTCCGTCAGGTTGTGCGGCGGAATGTTCGTCGCCATGCCGACCGCAATGCCCGATGAGCCGTTGACGATCAGGTTCGGGAAGCGCGTGGGCAGCACGGTCGGTTCTAGCGTGGACTCGTCATAGTTCGGCGTGAAGTCCACCGTGTCCATGTCAATGTCGGCCAGCATTTCGCCGCTGATCTTCTGCAGGCGCGACTCGGTGTAGCGCATGGCCGCGGGCGGGTCGCCGTCAACCGAGCCAAAGTTGCCCTGGCCGTCCACCAGCGGGTAGCGCATGCTGAAGGGCTGCGCCAGCCGCACCATGGCGTCGTAAATGGCACTGTCGCCGTGCGGGTGGTAGTTGCCCATGGCATGGCCCACCACCTTGGCGCATTTGGTGTACTTCTTGTTGGCCTGCAGCCCCATCTCCTGCATGGCATACAGGATGCGGCGATGCACCGGCTTCAGCCCGTCTCGCACGTCGGGCAGCGCCCGCCCGATGATGACGGACATCGAGTAGTCGAGATACGACCGGCGCATCTCCTCTTCGATATTGATGGGGATCAGGAACGCCGCGCCCGGCCCGGTGGACCCAGGCGGCGTCGCCCCGCCATCGGCACCGGAGGCCGCCTGCAGCTGGAGGTTCTCACCCGCACCGCTACCCTCATTGTTTTGTGCATCTTGCGAGCCGTTCGGGGTGCCTTCAGAGTCGCCGTTGGAGCCTAGGGGAAGCTTATTCTGATCGTCTGCCATGTACCTCTAAGTATAAATGGCAGGGTCTCCTAACTCCCTGATGCACCACCCTGTTCCCCGCTGGAAGCGCTTACAGAAGAGGGTGCCCCACGTCTCGTTCTGAGACGTGGGACTCAACCCGCCCGGTATCAGGGTTCAGTCTCGTCTTGAGACCACCACGCCGACGAACCGTCCACGGTGACTCAATTTCAACGGTGCCCATCTCGCCAGACCACCAGTGGCGAAAACTTGACCACGCCACTCGTCCGGTTTGTTCACTAGACCACGTGCGACCGGGTTGCGGTGAATGTACCGTCGCTTCTCGATCATCTTCGCTTCCGTGAACACGTTGAAGTCGTGATATCGCGGCAGCCAGAAGGGCCGCTCCGGGCGACGCCGCGCCACGGACAGCTTGATCGCCTGCAGCGCCTTCGCTAACGGGCAAAGCCGAGGTTCACTCAACAGCAGATGCACGTGTTCCGGCATGACTACATACGCCACGATCAGGAAGTCGTAACGTCCCGCATCTCCTCTAGCGCCTTCTCGAACAGGTCTCTTGCAGCCGGGTCGTTCAGGTACGGCAGCCTGCCGTAGCAGGAGAAGGTGATCAGGTGCAGATGGCCGGACTGCTTGTACCGCTTCAGTTCTGCTGGCATGGTGGACAGAGTACATC
>CAXTBQ010000038.1:0-9534 GCA_964242065.1 uncultured Terriglobus sp.
TGCTATTCGGGCGAGGAACTCGCCTGTGGCGTGTGCGAAAGTTGCGTCTTGCGACTGCGGGCGTTTGAGGAGGCGGGGAGCGTGGATCCCATCCCCTACGCCACCGCCCGTGGCAACGCGACTTCTGCACGCAGTTAGAGTTCGCATCACAATGAAGGCTGGCCGAGTGCCGGCACCGTAAGGAGCCAAACGATGAAGCACCGCATTCTTTCCCAGGTTGCAGTTCTTGCCATGCTGTCGCCCGCCGGGCTGCTGGCGCAGGCACCCGCGCCCGGCAGCCTGCACGGCCACGTGCAGAACGCTGCAGGCATGGCGCAGACCGGCGAGATCAAGCTGTCCACCGACCGTTCGTCCGACGAGAAAAGCCGCAAGTACCAGTACACCTTCCCGGTGGACGCAAGCGGCGACTTCAAGGGTGAAGGCATTGCGCCCGGCAAGTACGTCATGTTCTTTCAGGTAAAGGGCTCGACCGTCGACTACATCGACAACGTTGAAATTAAGTCTGGTGTAGACACCGCGCAAAACGACGATATGACGCGCGAAGAATTCATGAAGGCCATGACGCCGGAACAGCGCAAGCAGCTGGAGGAGTTCAAAAAGGCGAACGCCGCCACGGTTGCCGCAAACAAGACCGTTGGCAACCTGAACGCCCTGCTGACCCAGGCTCGCGACAACGAAAAGGCCGGCAAGTACGACGACGCCGTGACAGAGATTACCCACGCCACCACGCAAAAGCCGGACTAAGCATTCCTGTGGCTCGAACTCGGCAACGCCCAGGTTGGTTCAAACAAGTATGACGACTCGGTCACCTCGTTCCAGAAGGCTGCCGACCTGAACGCTTCTGCCAAGAAGCCGACCGCTGCCATTCCCGGCAGCGCGTACAACAACATGGGTCAGGCCTACGCCAAACTGAACAAACCGAAAGACGCGCTGGCTGCCTATGACAAGGCGGCGCAGGCGGAGCCCGCCAAGGCTGCCACCTACTACTACAACGAGGCCGCAACCCTGTACAACAGCGGAGCACACACGGAGTCAGCCGCCGCCGCCGATAAGGCGATCGCAGCCGATCCGAACAAAGCGGATGCTTACTACATCAAGGGTCAGTCGCTTATCGATAAGGCGACGATTGACTCAAAAACACAAAAAATGCAGGCACCCGCAGGCTGCCTGGAAGCGTACCTGAAGTACCTGGAACTGGCGCCGAACGGATCGCACTCCGAAGACGTCAAAGGCATTGTCGCTGCCTTTGACGAGAAGCAGGTCGCTGCCTTCCGGTCGGGCAGCAAGAAGAAGTAGCTACTGAGCCGCGTGAGCAAAAGCCCTGGAGCGATCCAGGGCTTGCGCCTTTAGTTCGCCTGGTAGGCGCGATTCTTCCAGGTAGCCGGGCGGTGCGAGAGTTTTCGCAGCAGAGCGGTCCACTGCAGCAGGAGCAGTGCCGCCACGCTCACCGGATGGAGCAGCACTCCCAGCCAGCTTTGCCGGTAACGCGCCGCATTGATGGCGCGTGGCCCATAGCTAAACACCACTGCGCCCAACGCCACCCAGACCCACACCATGCCGGTGCGAAACGCCGGCCCGAGAAACGGCACGATCAGCACTGTTTGTTGCCAGGCCGCATAGAGAAGCAGCAAAGGCAGAACCTGCCCTAAGCCAAGCAACAGCGTCATGGGCACGATGCGGCGAGGCGCGGCCATGCCTTCTGTGGCGTTCTTCGCCAGGCCTTTCCAGGTTTCCGCGGCAGAGTGGTACATGCGGCAGCTCGCCAGGTGTGTCAGGTCCACCAGACAGGTTCTGTAGCCGTGCTCGCGCAGTAACCTCGGCAGCCGCAGACCATCGTGCATGGTCTCGCGGATTGCTTTGTGGCCACCGGCTGCGAAGTAGCTTTCGCGTGTGACCAGCAGAAACTGCCCGCAACCGGCGGCCGCGCCTGGCAGCGTGGTGGTATGCATCATCCGCATGGGCAAGAGGCCCAGCAGCACAAAGTGGATCAGTGGGATCAGCAGCTTTTCCAGCCATGTGCCGGTAAGTTCCTGCGGAAAGCCGCTCAGCAGGGCCGCCCGGGTCTGCAACACCTGTCCCACGGTGCGTGTAAGCGCATCGGGCTGCAGGCGCACGTCGGCATCCAGAAAGCACAGCAGCGGTGCCATAGCAGCTTCCGCGCCCACCCAGCACGCGTGCTGCTTGCCATTCCACCCAGCAGGCAACGCGGCTGCCTGCAGAAGCTGCAAACGGGCATCACGGCTGCCCATCCTCAGGACAACGGCCGCGGTCCTGTCGGTGGAGCTGTCATCCACCACAAACACCTGCAAGTCCAGACCGCGCGAGGCGAGCACGCCTTCCAGACACGCAGCGATGCCGCTTTCCTCATTGCGCGCCGGGATAATGACCGCGAGCGCCGGCACCGGAGCACCGGGCGGCACTGGCGGTGGGGGTCGGTATTCCGGCAGATTGCGCAACGTGAGCAGCAACGGAATGGCCGCAGAGATCAAAGCAACAACGCACAGACACCCCAGCATTTGTAACAGCTCCCCTGACCTTAGATGACGCCTGGTCCGGGCTGCGGCCGGCCACTACCCGCCGGGTCGAGGTGATCGCCTTCGTACCGCTCGCCGCGAACGCCTGCACGGATCCGCTGCCACCAGCCATACGGTCCCGCCGTTCCCCGCCTGCCCTGGAGCAACGTGCGAAAAGCCGCGGGATCGCGCCGGAGCGATGCCTGCTGCAACTCGTCCTGCGTGGTTTGTAAGTGCTGTTGCAGGTGCGCGGTCCACACTTCGGCAGAGTGTCCTGCCGGGCCGCTCATGCGCAGCGGTTCCCCTGCGGCCAACAGCACCTCCGGCAGGCGCTGGTTCCAGAAGGTGTACTCCACGGCCAGCGGGATCACCGTCACTTCAGAGCTGCGCTCCAACAGCTTGCCCAAGCCGCCTTTCAGTTCCACGGGGCGCGTCCGGACGTCGGTAAAGTGTCCCTGTGCCGTAATCCATAGCACGCCACCGGCGCGCAGCACGCTTTGCGCTGCCCGTAGAAACTGCACTGCGCCGCGCGGGGAATCCTGCTCCACGGGGAACATGCCCAGCTTGCGAAAAAACGCGTACTGGCGCAGCGATGCGGCGGAAATGGGCGCACGGTGCACACGGCCCGGCAGCAGTCTTCGCGCGAGTTCCGCGCACACGATGGGGTCCCACCAGGACGGATGATTCAGGTAGATGACCACAGGGCCAGGAGGCAGGGCGCGCAACCGCTCCGAATGAAGCATACGCACCGCGCGAAAGTTCCTCCGGAGGCGACGACGCCCGATGACGGAAAACAGCAGAAGCAGCCATGGCGAAGACCGGGGCAGATCGGCGGGCTGTTTCACGTCTTGCATGGGGCTGTGTCTGCTCTATCCGATGCGATCGGAGCGACTTTCGAGCCAAATACCATGGGTGCATGGCGAACTTCGTGGACGACGCAGCCCAGCCGGGCCGAACGGTCTCAGAAACGCTGCATGCTCTTAGGAGCGGTGCGGCCAACAGCAGAGATCTGCTGGAGCAATGCCTCCGGCGCATCGCCGATCCCAGCGGAGAAGGTGCGCGGACGTTTACGCGCGTCTACGCGGCTGCCGCAGAGCACGCGGCACACGCGGCTGAGGTCGCTCGTCAGTCCGCTGTACCGGCCGGATCTCTCGCCGGCATTCCCGTGTCGATCAAGGATTTGTTCGACGTGGCAGGCGAAAATACCACCGCAGGCTCGCGGGTGTTACAGAACGCCGCACCGGCAGCGGCCGACGCGGAGATCGTGCGACGGCTGCGCATGGCAGGCGCGATCATCGTGGGCCGCACCAACATGACGGAGTTTGCCTACAGCGGCGTTGGACTGAACCCGCACTTCGGCACGCCCAAGAACCCCTACCGGCGTGAGGCTGCGCTGATTCCCGGCGGCTCGTCGTCTGGCGCGGCCGTATCGGTGAGCGACGGCATGGCCGTTGTTGCGGTGGGCACGGACACCGGCGGGTCCGTGCGCATCCCGGCGGCGCTCTGCGGCCTGGTCGGTTTCAAGCCTACTGCTCGCCGCGTGCCCCTGCAGGGCACCATTCCGCTGGCACCGTCGCTGGATTCCATTGGTCCCATCGGCTGGTCCGTGGACTGCTGCGAGCGCGTGCATGCTGTGCTGAGCGGCGGCGAGTACCGCGCGCTGCCAGCACCGGATGTGGCCTCGCTGCGGCTTGGCCTGCTGCAGGGGTATGTGCTGGACGGTCTGGACAACCACGTCACGGAGGCATTCGGCCGTGCCCTGGATTCGCTGGAAGCAGTGGGCGCGCGGATTGAGCCGGTGCGCTTCTCTTCGCTTGCACGCATCCCCGCCAGCAACCAGTCCGCCGCGACCGAGGCCTATGCCTGGCATCGCCACCTGCTCGCCGACCAAGGCGCGGAGTACGACCCGCACGTCTCCGCTCGCATCCTGCACGGCGCGGGCGTGCTGGCGGCAGACTACCTTGATCTGCAGCGCATCCGCCGGGAACTGATTTTCGAGGCGGACACCGCGTTTGCCGGCTTCGACGCCGTCCTGCTGCCCACCGTACCTCGTATTGCGCCGCCCATCGCCGCGCTGGAAGCAAGCGACGGCATTTACTTCGACGTGAACGGGGCGATGCTGCGCAATACCAGCATTTTCAACTTTCTGGACGCCTGCGCGCTGTCCGTCCCATGTCACCTGCCAGGCGAGGCACCCGTCGGCCTGATGATCGCGGGCACCCACGGCAATGACGTCCATGTGCTGCGCGTGGGCCGCACGATCGAGACCGTGCTGCGGCCTGCGGAGTAGTCATTCTGCGCCAAGGGAAGGTAGGCTGGTAGGCCTGCGGGAGGGTTGGTGACGAACAAGGGCATACGGCTTTCAGAAAAGTGGTTCCAGCGCGGCCTGTGGGTGATCGCGGTGCTGTTTGCGTCCTTCCTCATCGGGCTGGGCGCCCTCGTGGTCGGCGATCTGCCCAGGTAGAAAAACCTGTCGATGCCGAGGAGTTCATGGACGGGGCAAAGCTGCGTCCGATCCGCGCTGCGCTAAAGGTCGACCGGCAGCAGATCGAAGACACGAACGAGGCGCTGCAGCGGGCCAACCTGGATGCACAGCATGCGCGCGCTGCCTACACGGGCGAACGGGAGAGCTTCGACGCATGGATCGCCACGCGTGCAGCCACCGAGCAGGCCAGCCAGAATCCTGAGGTGCTGGCACGTACGCGCAAGCTGGACGATCTGAAAGCCCGCGAACGTACCGCGGAAACACGTGCCGAGGCGTTAGAGACGAAACAGAACGATCTGCAGCAAACGAAGTCGGCGCACGACAAGCAGGAAAGCGACATTCGCGACGCGGGGCAGTCGCAGTATGACCGCGCGGTACGCCGCATGGAACTGCGCGTCTTCCTCTTGCGCCTTGCGTTGACGCTGCCCCTGCTGCTGCTGGCGGTGTGGCTGTTCCTCAAGCGCCGCAAGAGCCCGCGATGGCCGTTTGTGTGGGGCTTCATCTTCTTCGCGCTTTTCACCTTCTTCTTTGAGCTGGTGCCGTATTTGCCCAGTTATGGCGGGTACTTCCGCTACCTGGTTGGCATCGCGCTCACCGTGTGGGGGGGCAACTATGCCATCACCGCGCTGCGCAACTACCTGGAGCAGCAAAAGGCTGCCGAACAGCGACCCGAGGAAGAGCGCCGCCGCGACCTCGGCTATGAGATGGCGCAAGCCCGTCTTGCAAAACGCATCTGCCCGGCGTGCGAGCGCCCCCTCGACACCTCCGATGTCAGCGGCAATTTCTGCATGCACTGCGGTCTGCGCGTGTTTGAGAACTGCCCGCGCTGCCAGACCCGGCAGACATCGTTTTCGCATTTCTGCCGCGCCTGCGGCCTGGTTAAACAGGAGGCGCCGCCGCAGGAGACCTTGCCGTCTCCGCCGTTGACACCGGAGCCGGTGTAAGCCTGCAAACAGGCGTGAGCGGTCACAAGAGGGCCAACGGCCCGAAGCATAACAGCCTGGGCCGAAGGCCCAGGTACATCACCAACCAACACCCGAGCGCTGAAGGCGCGACACATACACTTACAGCACGGCCAGAAGCCACACACTTGCAGGCGGATCTAAGCAATGTCCAAAAAGGAAGAAGAACTGCTGCACATTGACGGACACGAGGTCCGCATCTCGAACCCCGGCAAGCTCTACTTCAGCAAGGGCGTGCAGCTCACCAAGCTCGAATTAGTGCAGTACTACCTGTCCGTCGCGCCCGGTGCGCTGCGCGGCGTGCAGGACCGGCCTTTTGTGCTGAAACGCTTTGTCGGCGGTGCGAACGAGGAGCCGTTCTACCAGAAGCGCGCGCCGGACAACCTGCCGGAGTTTGTGCGCACGGTGCAGCTGACGTTCCCCTCAGGACGGACCGCCGACGAGATCGTCATCGACAATCCCGCAGCGCTGGCGTGGGCGGTGAACCTGGGCTGCATTGAGTTGCACCCGCACCCCGTTCGCAGCAGCGACCTGGAACACCCGGACGAACTGCGCATCGACCACGACCCGCAACCGGGTGTTGCGTGGAGCGACATCCGCTCTGTGGCGCAGGAGGTGCGTGCCGTGCTGGACGAGGTGGGCCTGCAGGCGTGGCCCAAGACCAGCGGTTCGCGTGGCATCCACGTGAACGTGCGGATCGAGCCCAAATGGACCTTTACGGAGGTTCGTCGCGCCGCGCTGGCGCTGGCTCGCGCAGTCGAGCGGCGGCACCCGATGGCCAGCTCGAAGTGGTGGAAGGAGGAGCGGCATGGCGTCTTTCTGGACTACAACCAGAACGCAAAGGACCGCACCACCTGCTCCGCCTACAGCGTGCGTCCGCTGCCCGATGCGCGCGTGAGCACACCGCTACGGTGGGATGAGGTAGACACCTGCGATCCCGCCGACTTTACCGTTGCCACGGTGCCCGCACGTTTCGAGCGCATCGGCGATCCAAACTCCGACATGGATGACCACGCAGGCAGCCTGGACGCGCTGCTGGAAATGGCCGATTGTGACGAGCGCAACGGCATTGGCGACGCACCCTGGCCGCCCCACTTCAAAAAGCAATGGAACGAGGGCAAGCGCGTGCAGCCCTCGAAGGCAAAGAAGCCAACGTCTGATCGGGGCAGCGAGGCAGAATCCGCAGAGACGCCTGAGGCTTCAGAAGGTGCTACCGACCAGGGTGCGTCAGGCGAAACGAAAGCCGCGCCGCGTGGATCTGCCGCCAAGAAGCGCAGTGCCACTGGCCGTCGGCAATCGACCATGCCGCTGATTATCATAGCGCAATCGCCAAAGCGCGCCGCTGTGGACGCCGGTTTAGAACGCTGGAAGGCGGCTCACCCGGAAGCCGCATCGCACCTTGCAGCGGACGACGTGCTGGTAGACCGCATGCGCGGGTCGGCATATATCTGGTACCGCATCCGCGTGAACCTGCGGAATGTGCCGGAAGACCAACGCCCCGCACAGGGCACGCCCGACCCCGACGACGATCCCACGCGCAAGTGGCGCGAAGGCCAAGAGACCGCACTGGAGGAGAACGCATGACACACTCACGCGCCGCACGCATCGCAGCCTTGCTGCTCAGTGGATTGGCCGCTGCCAACCTGCTCTCCGGCTGCGTCATGGTCGGCTACAGCAGCCGCGGTGGCTTCTTCGTTTGGCCGGGCGGAGTCGGGCTGGTGCTTCTGCTGCTTGTGTTGTGGCTCTTGCTGAGACCGCGCTGACACATCGGCGAATGGCTGTCATGATGCTTACCGCTCTATGAGCCTCTCGTCTGAACGTATCCTCCTGAGCGAAGCGCAGCGGCTTGGGAAGCCTGCTCTGAGCTTGTCGAAGGATATCTGCTTTGCTTTGGAGCTGCAGTGCTGCTTCAGGCAAGCAGCAGGTTCCTCCACTACGCTTCGCTCCGGTCGGAATGACAATGGACGACGGCTGCGAGAGACACCAACCTTACGACGTTCCACGAGCCGTATTAGCGGAAGATCGCCATCAACTCCTGCGGCGGCACTGCCTCCAACTGCGCGTACGTGCATTGCTCCGGCGGCTTGTCCTGGCGCCAGCGGCGGAAGTGCGCCAGGTGGCGGAAGCGGTCACCCTGCATGTGTTCGTAAGCCACTTCGACCACCAGTTCCGGGCGCAGCGGCTGCCAGCTCAGGTCCTTGTCGCGATTCCATCGGCTGGGCGCGCCGGGCATGCGGTCCTGCGCGTGCGCGTCTGCCTCGCCCCACGCAGCCCAGGGATGATTCTCCAGCGCGTTTTCACGGTACGGTGCAAGGAACGGTACCAGTTCCTTTCGCTTGGCCGCGGTGAAACTGGCGCAGACGCCCACGTGCTGCAGCGAACCTTCAGCGTTGTGCAGACCCAGCAGCAGCGAACCGATTGCGGTGCCCTCGCCGTCCTTGTGCCAGCGGAAACCCGCCACCACGCAGTCGCAGTCGCGCTCGTGCTTGATCTTGAGCATGGTGCGCTTGTCCGGCGTGTATGGCCCGTCCAGCGGCTTGGCGATGACGCCGTCCAGCCCCGCACCCTCGAAACGCTTGAACCAGTCCTGCGCGACAGTTCGGTCCTCGGTCGCGGGCGTCAGGTGTAGCGGTGCTTGCAGGTCCGCACAGACGCGCTCCAACTCTGCGCGGCGCTCGGCAAACGGTGCGTCGCGAAAATCGCGGTCACCGGACGCGAGCAGGTCGAAGAAGACGACCGATGCCGGTGTCTGCTGCGCCAGCAGCTTGTTGCGGGAAGCAGCAGGATGCAGCCGCAGCGTGAGCGCATCGAAGTCCAGCCCGCTGCCGCTGCGGATGACGATCTCGCCATCCAGCACGCACCGCTCCGGCAACTGCTTGAGCAGAGCTTCGCGTAGTTCGGGAAAGTAGCGGTCCAGCGGCTTGCCGTCGCGGCTCTGCGTGAACAGGGTGTCGCCATCACGAAAAACCAGTGCGCGAAAGCCATCCCACTTGGGCTCAAAGCTCCACGCGCCCTCCGCGGGGATGTTGTCCACGCGCTTGGCCAGCATGGGCAGGATGGGGTGAGCGAGCATGATGTTGCGATGCATTCACGGCACAGGAAGTTAGCAAAGCCCTTGCAAGCGAGCAGACTTGAGCAGCGAATTCAGCCACAGGTGCTAGGCTTCGCTGACTTTGCTACGCAGCCGGCGAACCAGAATCAATCCGAGCAGTACGCCGACGAAGCCGCCCGCGATGATACTGACGGCATAACCAGCTAACAATAACCAACCCACCCAACTCGCTTCGCGTCCACCCACGCTGCTGCTGACCTTAGCCAATCCGATGATGGCTAACGTTGAAACGAGCATAGACAAGACCAACCCTGACGTGGAGCTTACGGCCACGTAGAGGGCAAGGACCCGAAGCCTGCGTACAACGGCCAGACTTGCAGCAATGGCGAGTACTCCTAGCCACAACGGAATGATCAGGAAGAATGGCACGCTCCTTTATCTAACCGCAGCCCCATGCTGTCATTCACACTTTTGTTGGTGTAAATGTGGCAATACATGCCCACTGCAAAAGGAAGAGGGGGG
>CAXTBQ010000038.1:9544-16972 GCA_964242065.1 uncultured Terriglobus sp.
AGACCCCCCGCCCACCACACCTCGCCGGCCGGGGGGCGGGCCCCCCCCCCTCTTCACCGGTAGCAGTGAGTTACATGCCGGAAGTTGCCGGAGCGGAGCCGCCCATCATCTTCACGGCCTTGTCGGCCATCATGGTGTGCTGCGCCACTACCTTCTCGCCCTTGGCAACAACTTTCTTAAAGTCCTTGTCGCTGGTAGCGGACTCCTCTGCCTTGAACGCGTCCAGCGCCTTGTGGTGGTCCTGGTCCATGCCTGTCATATACGTCTTGTCAAAGTCAGTACCGGACATGCCGCTGAGCGCGTCGTACTTGGCCTGGTGTTCGCTGTCGAGCTCGGTGACCGGCGTAACGCCCAGCTTGTCGGCAAAGGGCTTCATCTCTGTCTCAAGCTGCTGGTGATCGGTAATCATCTTCTGGGCGTACTGCTTCACGCGTGGGTTGGTCGCCTTGTCCGCTGCGAGCTGGCTGAACTTAATCTCAGTAAAATCACTCTGCGATGCCGTCTGGATAAACTGCTTGTCCGTGTCGGCGGAACTTGTCTGGGCAATCAGGGCCGTGCCTCCAGCCAACGTACATCCGAGTGCCATTGCACATGCCACTAACTTCGTCTTCATACACAATCTCCTGCCGCGGGCTTTGCCACTGCGCACGATATAGGAGAACGTGAGGAACTGGCGTGTTGCATTGGTGGCCTATTCTGTCGCGGCTCATCGCTGAGCGGGAAGGAACCAGCTGGCTGCCGCGCGGACGCTGCGGATCCGCAAAGAACGCGGTGTTCGCCCGAGCCGCTCCGAAGCGAAAGCGCCAGATGCCAGCGCCGCAGATCGAGACCCTGCCTATCGAATGCCGATGAGCAGCCCCGCAGACATGCCGATCGACTGTTGATGACCACCGGCAAAGCTGTAGTTGTAGGCCGGCTCCAGAAACCACCCGAAGCGATGTCGTCCCGTGGGCCAGAACATGAAATCACCAGCCAGCTCTCCTGAAAACGAGTCGCTGATCTTTCCGTTCTGCTTGATATGGGCCCACTGCGGCCCCACGCCCACCATGAACTCGGCTTTCTGAGAGATGTCCCAGGGCTTCTTGAACAGGAAATCGGTGTCCCACTCTGTTGCAGTGCGCGTGTAGAAGGCCGAGACACCTGCCTCCAGTTCCAGCCAGTGCTCCACCGGCGTGCACTCTGCCGCAAGATTGGGCGCAAAGGTGGCCGCGCCGCCACTGAAGTTCCAATTGGTTGCGGCGCCCACTTCAAGGATGACGCGTGGTTCCTCCCGTTCAGCAGACTGCATGCTGGAACGGACAGACGATCTGTCGCTCTCCTGCGACAGAACAGGCGCACAGCACCACAGAGCCGCTGCCAGCAGCGTAACCGTGTGCAACTTCATGACTTGTCTCCGTGTTGAGGGCCAGGACGTTCCGCGCTCTGGACGCGGACGAGCGTAGCTAGGAGGCAGTCAGGCGCGGTGGGTGAAACGGTGCGTCAGGCGAGGCGAGCAGTGGAACGACATACTGCTGCCCTACCGGCCGCTCGACGCGCAGCATCGCCACGAAGCCAATCCCGGCTTCTGGCCGGCCAAAGTAGTCACAGCAGATACATACCCGGTCGCAGCTGTCCGGCACGGAGTGGTCAGGGTAACCCACGGATCGGTGATGCGTGGCGATCACCGTCCCCTGAAGATCTTGCGCAGGGTTACAGCAGGGCGAGAAGGCAGACAGCCAAACCAGCCAGACACACAGCAGCCACACCCACCAGCTGCTGCGCCGACTGGACTCCCTGCTGTTGACCATGCGTCGCCTATCAATCGTGTTGATGTTATGCGTAGACGGCTTCGCGCTGCTCGGCCATTGCCGCCTCGTGACGCTTCTCCTTGCGGTCCAGCGCGTCGGCGGCGATCCAGCCGCTCATCATCACCATGGGCATGCCGGGGCCGGGGTGGGCTGCGCCGCCTGCCAGGTACAAGCCATCGATGCCGCGGACAACATTGGACGGCTTGAAGGCGCCGTTCATGCGGCCGTGCGAGCTAAGGCCGTAGATGGCTCCGTCCAGCACGCGGTAGCGCTCGTGGATGTCCTGCGGCGTCAGGGCGCGCTCAAAGACGATGCGCTCCTCGATATCTTCCATGCCCGCGGTGCGCTTCAGTTTGTCGAGGATCACCTGGCGATAGCCGGGGAACATCTCGCGCCAGTCGTGATTGGGGCGCAGGTACGGCGTATGGACCAGCACGTACATGGCGTCGCCGCCCGCGGGTGCGGTGGCCGGTTCTGTGCGGCTGGTGCTGGCGATGTAGCAAGTGGGGTCCGGCGCGGGCAGGCCCAGCGTGTAGATGGCGTTGAACTCCTCATGCGGGTCACGCGAGAAGACGAAGTCGTGGTGCGCGATGTGGTCGTAGCGCTTGTTCAGGCCCAGGTAGAGCACCACGCCGCTGCAGGCAGCTTCCCAGTTCTTTTTGCGGTCGAAGCGGGCGCTCACAGCGGTCCCGGCCAGCAGTTCGCGGTGGGTGCGGACGGAATCCTCATTGGAAACGATCGCGTCAAAGCTGAGCCGGGTGCTGTCGGTAAGTTCGATCCCGGTGACGCGCCGGCCCTCGCCGTGGATCTGAGTTTCGATCTTCACCACGTCGGCACTGGTGTGGTACTGAACGCCAAGCTCGGTTCCCAGCTTGATCAATGCCTCCGGAACAGCGCGGGTGCCGCCCATGGGGTACCAGATGCCCTCTTCCGTCTGCATGTGGCCGATCGCGCACAGGATCGCGGGTGAAGCGTCCGGCGACGATCCGACGTACTGCACGAAGTGATCCAGCATCTGCGCCGTGTTGCTGTCGGAGATGTACTCGCGGATCACGCCGCTGACCGTTTTGCCCAGCCGCATCTTCATCACGTCCTTCAGGACGTTGACGTCGAACATGCCGCGCATTTCGAGCGTATCCATCATGGAGCCGACAGGCTTCCAGAAGAAGAACTTATCCGAGATGCCGTGCAGGTCTTCGCTGGTCTTCAGGAACTCGCGATACTTGTCGCCCAGGCCAGCCTCTTTCGCGTTCAGCGAGGCAATCATCTCGTCGGTGTTGTCCTTCAGGTCGATGACCGTGCCGTCCTCAAAGAAGCAGCGCCACGATGGATCGAGCCGCACCATGTTCAGGTAGTCGTCCAGGTTGCGGTTCGCCTCGCCAAAGATCTTGCGCAACACCGACGGCTGAATCAGGATGGTTGGCCCCATGTCGAAGCGGAAGCCGCCCTCTTCCAGCACGGCCGCCTTGCCGCCCAGCCAGCTGTTTTTCTCGAACACTTCCACCTGGTGGCCTCGCGCGGCGAGCGTCGCTGCTGCCGCAAGACCTGCAAGACCGGAACCGATAACTGCTACGTGCATGATGACTCCTGAAGAGCAAAAAGCTTTGCAATGCCGAAGTATGCTCGTGAAGGATGCAGGTTCGGCGTACAGATGAGTTCGGGGAGTGGCTGGAGCACCTTCGTGACCGGACCGGACGCCGTCGCATTGAGCAGCGTCTTGACCGCGTTGCAGAGACGGGCAATCTTGGCGACACGAGACACGTAGGCGGAGATGTAATGGAAATGCGCCTGCACTTTAGCCCAGGTTACCGTCTCTACTTCATCCAGCGGGGGCAGACCGTCGTATTTCTGCTGCTGGGCGGTGACAAGGCATCGCAGAGCCGCGATATCCTCAAAGCGCGAGGGATTGCATCGTTGCTGCAGTGGTAGGAGAGCGTCATGACGATTCAAACGAAGCCTTGGGACAGCGCGGAATTCCTTAGGGACGAAGAGGACCTGGCAGGCTACCTGCTTGTAGCGCTTGAAGACGAAGAGCAGCCGCCCATATTTGGCAACGCCGTTAAGGTTGCCGCGCGTGCGCGCGGTGGTTTCGCCCAACTCTCCCTGGAGAGCGGTATCGCCGCAGAAGAACTCGTTCAAGCGTCCACGGTGATGGGCGCCGAGGCATTGCCGGTCTTGCGCGCGCTTCACAATGCGTACGCGCGGCTCGCTCATTCCCGCATGGTTGCCTAACATCTACTGCACCGCCAGATCGCGGTCCTGCAACTGCGATTGATCGAACGCCGATTGATCGAAGTTCCAGGCGCTCTGCACACCCAGATCGTCAAGCAGCAGCTTGGAAGAGATGCGCGCTGACTCAAAGATCACCGGCAGGCCCGAACCGGGGTGTGTGCCGCCGCCCGCCAGGTAGACCCCTTCCGTCTCTTCAAAGCGATTGTGCGGGCGCAGGTGCAGCATTTGCTGCAGGCTATGCGCCATGCTGAAGGTGCTGCCGCGATGCAGGGCAAACTCTGCCGCCCAGTTTGCCGGCGTCAGGATGCGTTCCGTGCGGATGCGCTCCCGCACGTCGCCCATGCCGATGTTTGCTAATTGATTGAGCACCTGCTCGCGGAAAGGCTGCGCGTCCCGGTGCCAGTTCACGCCCTCACAGGCGTGCGTCACCGGGGCGAGGATATAGAGCGAGCTCATGCCGGCGGGGGCCAGCGTGTCATCGGAGACGCTGGCGTTCTGCACGTACACCGAAGGGTCCGACGACAGGGTGTGACCCTTCTCGATGTCATGAAGATTACCCTTGTAGTCCTTGGCCAGGTAAATGGTGTGGTGGGAAACATTGTCATACCGGCCCTGAATGCCCAGGTACAGCATAAAGGTCGAGCAGGAGTGATCTTTTTTTGCGATGCCATCGTCTGTCCAGCGCGACCGCAGCTTGCGCGGAATCAGCTTGCGCGCGGCCTCCGCAAACTCGGCATTCATCACCACGGAATCAGCCTGCAGCGTCCGCCGGCGGGTCTTCACGCCTGTCGCCTTGCGCCCCGTGAACGTGATCTCCTCCACACCCTCGTTCAGCAGAATCTTGACGCCCAGCTCTTCGCAGATGCGGGCCATGGCGCGCGTAATGGCACCGCAGCCGCCGATGGGATGAAACACGCCGTACTCGTACTCCAGAAACGACAGGATCGAAAACAGGCCCGGGCAGCGGAAGGGCGACATGCCCAGGTACTTCGATTGAAACGAGAAGCCCAGCCGGATGCGCTCGTCGGAAAAGTACTGCTTCAGCTCCGCATCCAGCGAGCGCCACGGTGCCAGGATCGGCAGCAGCTTCAGCATTTCCGGCTTGACCAGGTCGCGCCAGCTTTCAAAGGGAGACTCAAGAAACGGCAGGAACTTTTGCAGCTTGTCGCGGTTATCCCGCATAAAGCGCTGAAAATTCTTTGCATCGGCCGGACACAGCTTAGCCACCGCAGCTTCCATGCGGGCATGGTTGCCGGTAGCCAGCAGTTCCCCACCCTGACCAAAGACGAGCCGGTACTGCGGATCAAGCCGCACCATGGGCACTTCGCGATCCAGCGAGTAACCAGCAGCGGCGAAGATTTCGCTTAGAACACGCGGGTAAAGGAAGAAGGTGGGGCCGTAGTCGAAGCGAAAGCCATCCTGCTGGAATGTGCTGGTGCGGCCGCCTACATGGTCGCGCTTCTCCACAATGGTGACATCAACGCCCGAAGCTGCAAGCAGCATGGCACTTGCCAGGCCGCCCGGCCCGGCACCTACGATTACAACCTGCTTGCTAGACGCGTCCATCCACACCCTTTGATCTGATCATTCCGCTCCGCGTCCACGGCGCCCACTGCGTTCTCCGAAATGTCACTCATTGAGATGTACCACCCTGTCGGCCCGCCGTACGCAGCGCAAGTTAACGCCGCTCCATTGCTCAGAAAAGGCGAGCCGGGTTCGTTGCCCACACGCAACTCTTCTCTACGCCTGCTGCGGCGTTCCTTGCAAACCCAAGGCAGGTGCGGCGTCCTGCAGGGCTCGCAGACAATTTCTGATGTGCTCTTCCAGCGGAACCGCGAGCAGTGCCGCACCTTCTGTGATATCGCTGCGGTTCACGGCACGGGCAAAAGCCTTGTCCTTCAGCTTCTTGCGAACGCCTGTGGGTTCCACCTCGTGGATGGACCGGCTCGGCTTGACCAGCGCACAGGCGATAAGGAAGCCCGCAAGCTCGTCACAGGCAAACAGGACGCGGTCCAGGTGGCTGTCGCGCGGTGTTCCCGTGTAGCCGGCGTGCGCCATAATGGCGTGCCGCACCGGCTCCGGCCAGCCCTGTTCTGTAAGCACACGATTGCCAACGTAGGGGTGCTCTTCCAGCGATGGATGGCGGTCGTAATCAAAGTCGTGCAAGATCCCTGCAAGGCTGTACGGCAGCACAAACTGCTCGCGCTGGTCGCCCTGCAGGCCCAGACGGTCGGCCTCGCGTTCGCCATAGCTGCGGGTGCAGGCCTCCACGGCGAGCGCATGCTTTCGCAGACTTTCTGACGCAGTCCAATCTTCCATCAGGGCCACGGCGCGTTCGCGGGTGTACATCTGCCGATAGTATCCGCTCCTGTACACCAGTTCACAGCACCTACGTCACATGGTACGAAAACCCCGGAACACCACCTGCGCCAGGAGCCGCCCCATGGCTTATACTCTGCACGCCGATGTGCTGAAGTTCACCACCAAAGAGCAGACCGCGACCGCCGAGCTCGACGACATCGACGCCCTGGCGCGGAACTACCGGCCGCGGCTTCTCCGGTTCGTCATGTCGTCCGTCCGTGACGAGGAACTCGCCGACATCATCGTCCAGGACACCCTGCTCAAGGCCTATCGCAACCGCGCCGGATTTCGCGGCGACTGCAGCCTGAACACGTGGATGACCGGCATCGCCGTAAACCTGATCCGCGACCACGCCCGGACGCAGAAGTTCAAGTTCTGGCGCAAGGCACAAGCCACCGCGGTCGAAGCGTCTGACATGGCCAACCACCTGCGCAGCAGCGGATCGTCGCCGGAAGGTGCTCTGCTGGCGCGGGAACAGGCGCTGCAGGTGCACGATGCGATGAAGTCACTTTCGCCTAACCAGCGCACCGCATTTCTCCTCCGCTTCATCGAAGAGATGGAACTCTCCGACATTGCCGATGCGATGGGTATGCCGGTCAACACCGTGAAGACGCACCTGCACCGGGCAGTAAAATCGGTCCGTGCGCGCGTGGGAGGGATGCGGGTATGACTCCGGACAGAACGGATGAGCAGGAACTCTCGCTGTCAGACGAGCGGTTCGCCGGGTTGCTGACGGACGCCGCAGCCACGGATAGCGCACTGCCGCAGGAGGAGGTCCGCCAGATGGCAGCCGCTCTCCGCAGCTACCGGCAGCAGACCACACACTGGGCCGAACGCCGGTCTGCCGGGCAGCCCTCGCTGGCGGCCAAGGCGCGGCAGCAAGCGCGTTGGGGATCGCTGCCGCAGTGGTCGCTTGCCACGATCGCGCTGGTGACCATCGCCGGTGGGGCGACGCACTTGCTGGGCTCGCGGGCCACGCCGGGCGGGGCGGGGGACCCCCCCCCCCCCCCCCGGGGGGGGGGGGGGGGCCCCCCCCCCGGCGGCCCCC
>CAXTBQ010000038.1:16982-24082 GCA_964242065.1 uncultured Terriglobus sp.
CCGTTGAGGTGGTGGAAGCCACCGCACCGGCAGACCTCTCCGAGGACAATCACCTGCTTTCTTCCATTGACGCGGAACTGAGCTACCACACGGGTTCGCCGGTGGATGCCCTGCGGCTCCGGGAAGAACGACCGGCACCTCAGTCGCAGTCGAGGGAAGCAGATTGACCTTTGCCCGCACATCGCGTGCGTTGGCCCTGCTGCTCGGAGCAGCGGGTACGGCTGCGCTGGCACAGGGCCGCGGTGGCGGCATGGGCGGTGGCATGGGTATGCCGGGCGGCGGCCGGATGGGCATGCCGGGCGACCGCATGGGCATGCCGATGCCGGGCGGTATGGGAAACACCCCTGTGGGACGTGGCGGTCCACCGCCAGGCGCGAGCGGATCTGCCACCAGCAGCATGCGCGGCGGCCTGCAAATGGGACCGCCCGGGCGCTGGTGGGACGACAAGAGCTTTGCCAGGACTCTGGGCCTGAATGGCGAGAACCGTGACGCTCTGCTTTCGCGTTATGAGTCCCTGCAAAAGGCGGAAAGCAAGCTGGAAGCGTTGGCAAGGTCAAAACAACCCTCAGAGGCCGCGCTGTTCACAGAAATCGACCATGTGGCGCAGGCGCGCGCCGAACTGGAGAAAGCCAATACCCACATGCTGCTGCAACTGCGCGACGAGATGACGGCGGACCAGATCGGCAAGTTGGAGGAACACCGGTAGGGCGGTCTGCCCTGCGGTGTACCGGCTGCGTGCTTTCCCAACACCCCGCCCTCAGGATCTGTCGATCAATCTAGTGCCCGGTAAGTGCGCGGAACTTCAGCACACCGTACACCAGCAGCAGAAGCGAAATGGCTATCGTGGCCGACCAACGCAGCAGAAACCCCGCGGAGTCACGGCGCGGCTGCATGCCGGCCGCTTCCGCCATTTCGCGGATGGCGTACGCCACGCCGATGTAGAGAAACAACCACATGGAGAAGGCACGGGAGAGAAACCAGCCGGCGGTGAGAAAGCCGGTGATGCTGCAGATAAGCAGCCGTGCCATGCCTCGTATGTTCTTCTGCAGTTCAAGGTCCGGAACCTGGGTCTCCTCACCAGCGCCGCCGGTACCGGGCAGGCGCAACGAGAGGCTCGTTGCGACGGGTGCGTCCCCTTCCGCCGCCACTGCAAGCGACGCCATGTAAGGCATAAGTGCCGCTCCCCCGGCAGGCACGGCCAGCTTCGACGGTGCAAAGCGGGCAAGGCGCAAAGGCAGTACGCGCAGTGCGGCCGATGGCTCCATGCCATTGGACGGTGTCTCCGGTGGCTTCCAACCGCCAACGCTGATGGCGCTCCGCACGGCCGAAAAGATCAGAAAAACCCAGCACAGGAAACCCGGCAACCCGATTTCAGCCGCGCACACCACCACCGAGTTGTGCGCCGTAATTTCATTGAAGTCCGCGAAGCGGCCCGCTCCTAAACCAAACAGCGGATGCTGCTTGATGAACATGATGCCGGTGGACCAGGCGTCGAGCCGGTCGCCGCCCGCTTCCACAGACACATCTCTGCCGCCCGACCAACCAACCGCCAGCGAAGCGGCAAATAGCGCACCCGCCAGCACCACCGCCGGCACGGTACCCAGCTTGCGCCGCAAAGCGATGATCAGCGTGGCCATCAGCGCCAGGGCGGCACCGCGCGAGTGGGTGAAGAACATGCCGGTAACCAGCAGGGCGATGGAAGGCAGCACCAGCAGAATGCTGAGCAGCCAGTTCTTACTCTTCCACAGGAACACCATCGGCAGCAGGCTCACCAGCACCTGCCCCAGGTCGTTCGGATCGAACACAAAGCCCAGACCGCGCAGCCTGCGCAGCTCACCTTCGCCATAGAGGAAGTTGCTTGGAGAGACGTGGTTCTGCAGGTCCGAAAGGCCGTTGTAGATGAAATACCCGCTGCACAACACCATCGCCAGCGTAAGCCACTGCAGATGCTGGCGCGTGCGGAAATTGGCGGCCGGCAGCATGAAACAAAGCACCACGGGCATGAACCCGTACATGGCATCGATGGCACCGGTCACCCATCCCCCGGAAGCAATCGAGAGCGGGATGAATGCACAGAAAACGACGAATGCCCAGAACTCCGGGCTTCTGGAAAATTTTGCCCGCGCCAGGTTCGGCACTGACGTGGCCACGGCGAGGAACGCAAAAATCACTTCAACCCGGTACTGCGCCAGCACCCCGAACAACACCTCTGGCGTGATGTACGCAACCACAACAAACAGCAGTGTGAAGAGGAAAGCCATGGGGTCAAGAGCCGGTCGACGTTCCGGAAGGTCCGTGTTGAAGATACAGGACAGAGAGGCAGATGAACGCAGCGCGTGACATCGCTTTACTCGAGGCTGCCCTCTCTGGGAAGCGGGGAACCGTAGAGGCGTTGCAGGCGCAGGAGGTCTGCCGGGGTATCCACGTCAAACTCGCCGCCGGGCAGGGTTACCGTCAACACGGCATTGTCCTGCAAGAGATCGCGTGCGCCGGTGTCGCCCTCCAGCTCCTGCAGCGCGTGAAACGCAAACTCCGGAAAGATGGCCGGGATGCCGCGCCGTTCCCAGTAGTACGAGGCAACCACGTGCTCGCGCTGAGACGCTGCAACAAGCCGCAGCAGGTGTTCTGCCGTCACCGCCGGCTGGTCGCAGGACAGCACCAGGAGATCGTCCACACCGGCCCGCTCCGCCGCCGCGGCACCCAGCCGCAGAGAACTGGCCATGCCGCTGCTCCACGCGCGATTGACCAGGACGCGAGGCTTAAAAGGATTGCCCTCCAGGGCGTCCAGGAGCAGTTCATAACCCGCTCCCACCACGACAAAGACTGGCGACGCACCCGCTTCATGCGCCACGCGGATGGCGCGGTCGATGAGCCGCTCGCCCCGGATCTGCACCAGTTGCTTGGGCTGGCCGAGCCGGGAGGAAGCCCCCGCGGCCAGCACCAATGCGGCCACCCGGCGGTTCACAGCCCGACCTCTACGGGAGTTTCGTCGCGGGGGGTACCGGCTGGTTCTTCGGCAACAGAGAGTGCGCACGCCTCTGCCGTGATGGTGAACGAACGATCGGCCAGGGCGCGCTGCACGCCTTTGAGATCCATGCGGCGGGAAGGTACCTCAACCCTTCCGTTCAGTACCTGCTGCACTTCCGAGAGGATCGCGAGCGCCACGGCTTCAGGCCCCTCGCCGCCCAACTCCAGGCCTACCGGTGCGTGCACCCGGTCCACTGCCGCCGCAAGCTCCACGGCCGCCGCCGCGGCAGCTTCCTGCAGCAGCAGAGCGGAACGGTGCCGCGCACCCAGCAGCCCCAGGTACCTGCCCGGCGCTTGCCGCAGCAGCTCTGTCAGCAGCGAGCGATCCTGCTGGTACGAGTGCGTCATGAGCACCACCATGTCCTGCGGCAGCACCGGCACGTCCACGGCATGGGAGGCGGCCAGGAACTGTACTCCCGGAAACCGCTCCGCAGACAAGCGGCTGCTGCGAGTGTCGATGACCAGTGTCGTCCAGCCCATCTCCACGGCCAGGCGCGACAGCGGACGCGCGTCCTCGCCCGCGCCAAAAATCAGCAGGCGCTGCGCGGGAGGGAGCCGCTCTGCGAAGAGTGTGCCGGCTTCGGTATCGATGGTGCAGCAAAGCGAGTCGCGCCCCGCGCTCGACAATGCAGCGCGCCGCAACGCAACAATTTGCTCGGTTTCAAGCGATTCGCTTGCGAAGAGCACATCACCGCTGTCATCCAACACAATCCTGCACAGCGGCGATCCGGCCTTCCGGGGCAGCAAGGTCACCACTCCCCTGCCCTGCTGCTGCAGACTCCCGTTCATCGCATGGAGTAGAGCGGCCGCGTCTGGCGTGTCCAGAGGCTCCGCGAGCAGGTCGATCTCACCGCCACAGCCCAGTCCGAAGGGGATCTCCGCGGTGTCGTCGAACGCGGTAGAGAATCGCTCCACCACGGCGCCCTCGCGCACGATCCACGCGGCCCGGCGGAGCAGGTCCGCCTCCAGGCAGCCGCCCGAAAGTGTGCCCGCGGTGCGCCCGTCTGCCAGCGCCAGCATGCGTGCGCCCGGCTGCCGGTACGACGATCCCGCCACACGCACCACGCTGAACAGCACGCCTGGTGCATGCACACCAGCTGCCTGGTACAGCGAGACCACGTCGCGGCGTTCCCGGAGACTCATGCCTCTAGTTTAGTGCGCTCGGATTGCGAACGGATTACACCATTAGCCCAGTTACTGACGCAGCAGCGCAGGCCGCTCCCGGTACAGCTTCAGGATCAACTCGCCGAACAACGTGTTCGCCCAGGCAAACCATGGCCGCGTGAACTTCGCGGGGTCGTCCATGTAGAACGCTTCATGCATGAAGTGCGTTCCGGCGGTGGTGTTGCGCAGGGTGCGCAGCGCGACCACGATCTCCGCATCGTCCGTGCTGGTAAGCGCGCGCATCAGGATGGCCATGGGCCAGATGTATCCCATGCCCACGTGCGGTCCACCGATGCCCTTGGCTGCCGTGCCCTGGAAGAAGTAGGGGTTGTCCGGCGACAGTGCAAAGCCGCGCGTGCGGGTGTACATCGGATCCGAAAGCGACGACTCGCCGAGGTAAGCGATGCTCAGCAGGCCCGGCGCATTGGCGTCGTCCATCAGGTTCACGTTGCCGAAGCCGTCGATCTCGTACGCCCAGATCTCGCCGTGCTGTGGGTGCTGCACCTTGCCGTGGCGGTTCGTGGCCGCCTGCACCTCTGCCGCAAGCGCCTTTGCGTCCGTCGCCAAAGTGGTGTCATGCACTGCGGCGGCGATCTCAGCCAGCATGCCCAATGCCTTCACCGCGAAGAGGTTTGCCGGGACGAACAGCGGATACGTGCACGCATCGTCTGAAGGCCGGAAGATGGAGTGCAGCATGCCGTTCGGCTTGGTCGGTGCGCCGTAGCCGCCAAGAATGACGGAGTCCGTCGGGTTTTCCGCACGCCGCTGGACGTGGGCCGCCCCCCGGCGGTGAACGCGCTGCTGCTCCCGGACGGTCGGCACGAGCAGCGCCGCGCCAGCGCGCCACTCGGTATCGAACACGGCGGTGCTGCCGGTCGCCTGCCAATAGCCGTGCGCCAGCCGGATGGTGTAGCAGAGCGAGTCCACCTCCCACTTGCGCTCGCCCACGCCTGGCTTGTGGTCGGTCGCATCCTTTACGGCCCACTCGAGCGGTTGGTCCGTGGGGTTGCGGCGGAAACTGTTGGCGTATGGGTCCAGCAGAATGCACTGTGCGTGCCGATGAATCAGCCCTTCTACCAGTTGCGCCAGCTTGGGATCGGCTTTGACGAACGGCAGGTACGGGTGCATCTGCGCGGACGAATCGCGCAGCCAGAGCGCGTCGATGTCGCCGGTAATGACAAAGGTGTCCGGCTTGCCGTTGCGCGCGCCCGGGAACACGGTGGTGTCCAGCGTGTTCGGTAGGCAGTTCGCAAAGATGGTGCGCAGTTCCGTGTCCGCAATGCCCTTGCTCACGGAGGTGATCGCATCCTCCACCGCGGCGGATCGGAACAGCCGCTCGCCGGGTGCGGGCCGCGAGGTGAGTTCGCGCTTGGTGTACTGCGCCAGCATCGTATGCGGCGCAAGTACGGCAGCAGCGGCGGAACCCGCCAGGGTCTTCAGAACGGTGCGCCGGTTCGGCAGGAATTCGGTAAGCATACCGCACAAGTGTACGTGCGACGCCACACATCGGGCGGCAGCGGTATGCAACAAGCGGGAACGCGAAGTGCGCGAAGGTTCTCGCGAAGGATGCTAAGTCTACGGTACTGCGAAAGAACTCTCCGCAGAGGCCATCGCGTTCTTCGCGCAAACCTTCGCGTACTTCGCGTTCTGCTTTTTGGAGATTATCGGGAGCGAACCAACTCAGCCGCCATCGGCTGCCGTGTGCGCCCGATGAAGTAAGCCGCGGGGGCCGCCACCAGCAGCGCCACCATCTGTGCGTAGTGGTGCTGGCCGGGTGTGTGCGTCTCCGCAAACAGCGCCACCAGCGCGATAAACCCGGCAGCACCCTCCGCCGCGCCACGCGGAGTTTCCGGTGCCAGCAGCGCCGCCAGGTACCCGCCGATCAGTCCCACCACGCCCGCGATGACGCACGTGAGCACGATAAAGCCGGTAGACGCGCCCTCCCACGGGGCCGTTTGGTGCGTGATCTTGAAAAACCAGAGCAGGTAAAGCGCCAGCGTGACAACGGCACCGAACAGTGCGGCAAGGGTGGCGCGGAAGATGCGCATGATGTACATGAGAGTACCCCAGCGTGCCGCGCGATGCATGGGTCTCCGCAGGCAGCAGCATCTCTGTCCGTCCCGCCGATACAATATGGGAGTGTTGATGTCTTCTGGCCGGCGTGCCGCTACTGCATTCCGCTCTCTGCTGCCGCTGCTCCTCACGGCTTCCACGGTGTTCCTGGCGGGGTGTCCGCAGCAGCAGGCGGTCAGCATTGCCGCCAAGCCTCCTGCCAACGCCGTCGCGCCCGCGCTGCCAAAGACCGTGGGAGGCAACAACGCCGCCACCGCCGAGCAGGCGGGCAATCCGCGCGTGGCCTCGCTCATCCAGCAGGTGGACCAGAGCTACCGTAGCGGCGTGGAGAACTACCGCAACAACCGCCTGGACGCCGCCCGCGTGGACTTTGACTTTGCCGTGGACCTAATGCTCTCAAGCGGCATCGACATCAAGGCAGACCAGGCGCTGAATGACGAGTTCGAGCGCACCGTGGACGCGGTGAACGCCCTGGAACTGGTCGCGCTGAAGCAGGGCAACGGCTTCAGCCCCAAGATCGAAGAATCGCCCATCGACGTTGCCAACGAACTCACCTTCAAGACAAGCCCCGAACTGACGGCCACTCTCAAGAGCACGCTCAACACCACGTCAGACCTGCCGCTGGTCATCAACGACGAAGTCGCCGGTTACATCAACGCCTTTGCCGACTCGAACAGCTTCCGCGCCCACATGGTCGCCAGCCTGCGCCGCGCCAGCAGGTACCAGGCGCTGATCCAGCGCGTGCTGAAGGAAGAGGGCGTGCCGCAGGATCTGATCTACCTTGCTGTCGCGGAGTCGGGCTTCCAGTTACAGGTGGTCAACGCGGGCAGCGGCGC
>CAXTBQ010000038.1:24182-32225 GCA_964242065.1 uncultured Terriglobus sp.
GAGGACAAGCGAGCCTCCTGGCGCTTCCATGAGGTGACAGCCGGCGAGACCCTGCCCCAGGTAGCGGACCTGTTCCACGTGAGCGCGGCAGACCTGCTGGCCGCCAACGACCTGCCCGAAAACTCCGCGCTGGAAGAAGGCGATGAGCTTGTCATACCCATCGCAGGCAGCACCGGCTCACACCCGCTGCAGTACACCACGCATCGCGGCGACACCCTGGTGACCGTGGCCGACCGCTTCAACGTGTCCACGGAAGAACTCAGGCAGTGGAACCACTTCAGTTCGTCCTCGCTGCCGGCGGGCCGCAGGATCTACGTCGCGGAACCTGTGCGGCTGGCTCCAGCAGGCAGGGGGCGCAGGCGTGCGGCACGCGCTTCTGGCCGAAGCAGCTCTAGCAGCGCGACGCGGCGTGGCAAGAGCGCCACCAGCAGCAGAGCCGGTCATGCCAAGACCGCAAGCAGCTCAGGCGCTGCCTCGCGCTCCACAAAGAAGAAGCGTCGCTAAGCTACACACGTCAAGGCTCTGTTTGACGGTCGCAAACCATGGGTGCCCCATGTCTCGAAGGGACATGGGATTCCGAACTCCACGCTCGGCATGGAAACCCACGTCTCAGAAGCGAGACGTGGGGCACCCTCTCTCTCAATATTGAAGCTTTAGCTTTTAGCACCGCTCATCGCCGCGAGCACGTTCAGCCGCTCGGCCTTCAATTCGGTCACCGGGTCGCCCTGGTATAGCCACTCAAAGCCGATCACTCGGTTGTATTTCAACTCCGCCAGCTTCTTGTAGATGTTGGTGTAGTTCATCTCACCAGTGCCGGGTTTGTGGCGTCCGGGCACGTCGGCAATGTGGACCAGGCCTACCTCCCCGATGTTCTTCTCCAGCTTCTCGATCAGGTTTCCGCTACCGCGCTGCTCATGGTAGAAGTCGTACAACACCTTGATCTTGGGGCTGCCAACCGCGCGCGTGATCTCAAACGCTTCCGCCACGCTGGGCACGGCTTCCTGCTTGTATTCCAGCAGGTCGATCGGTTCCAGCACGACCTCGATGTCGTCCTTGGCAAGCAGGTCGGCGGTGTACTTCAGCGTATCCACAATGGCGGCGCGCTGCTGTTCCGGTGTCTGGTCCGGCACGCGGGTATAGGCCGTGTAGATGAACTGCGGACAGCCCAGACGCTTGGCTCCGGGTAGCGCCTTCATGATGTCATCGTGCAGCGCGGTGCGCTTGCTATGGTCGGCCAGCGCATTGCGCCCGGGAACCGCGCTGTCCACAGTAAGTCCGAGCGACTTGAGCTTGGCCAGGTTCGAGGTCCACTCCTCTTCCGTCCACTTCTCGTACTCGTTGCCCACCTCGACGCTGTTCATGCCGGCATCGGCGGCAACCTGCAGCTTCTGCTGAAAAGGCATGGTGCGCGGCAGGGTCCACAGCATCAGGCTGAACTTGTGGCCGCCGTTATCCGACGGTGTCGGTGCTGCGGCGTGCGCCATGGCACCGCCCGCGAGCGGCGCAAGAGAAGCGGCAAGGGATAGCTTGTGAAACTCGCGACGGTTCATATCTCTCCAGAAGAACAGCGATGGAACGGCCAGCCGAGTATAAAGCCTGCGCCATTCACTTCGTCATGTTGAGCAGCGCTCTTCTCGCCCTGAGTAAGAAGTGGGTGCCCCATGTCTCGGAGAGACATGGGATCAGAAGCATGGGCTGGCACGGAAACCCGGGTCTCAGAAGCGAGACCCTGCGATGAAGTCAGGGCAGGCAGTGGGGCACCCTTTTCCAGTTCTGTTGCGTCCAGCGCTTCCAACCGCGCGGCCTTCAGCTCTGCCATGGGGTCGCCCAGCGGGTAGAACTCCATGGCAATAGTTCGGTTGTAGTGCAGCTTGCCCAGCTCGCGATAGATGTTGCCGTAGTTCAGTTCGCCGGTGCCGGGGCGATGCCGGCCGGGCACATCCGCAATGTGCACTACATCCACTAGGTCAATGTTCTGCCGGAGCTTCTCGATTAGGTTTCCGCCCTCGCGCTGCTCATGGTAGAAGTCGTACAAAACCTTCAGGTCCGGATTGCCGACTGCTCGCACAATCTCGAACGCGCTGACGACGGAGTTCACCGACTCCGTTTTCGCTTCCAGGTTGTCGATGGGCTCCAGCAGCATGCGGATGTTCTCGCGCTGGCAGATTTCCGATGCCACCTTCAGCGCATCGGCTACGGTCTGCCGCTCCTGCTCCGGGGAGCGCCCCGGCACACGCGGGCCGGAGCGGAAGCTGAAGCGGGTGCAGCCGATTTCGCGGGCAACAGGCAGCGCGCCACGCACTTCCTCCGCGAGCTTCGCGCGGGCCGCTGGATCGGTCAGTGCCGCAGTGCTCGGAAACATCACGTCGAAGGTGAGATGCAGCGCGTCTTTACGCGCCACGATCCGCTTGCGTTCCCCGTGCGTCCAAGTGAACCACTCCCGTACCAGTTCGCCTGCAGTGTAGCCGGCCGCCGCAACCGTTTCAAGCCGCTGCTCCATGGGCAACTGCTTGCCAAGAACCCAAAGCATCACGGAGAACTGCGGCCCAGCAGCGGAGTTCGCCGGGCTGGACGCCGCCGTCTGCTCTTTCCATCCCTTCATTCGACCGAGAAGCTCTCGACGATCCATATTCGCCTGTTCTCCAGGCGAGCAAGTATAAAGGATGCGCAGAGATCGCCGCCTGCGGCACAGTGTCGGCAGAATATGAGGTTTCAGAAGATGAGGAGCATGCGATGGGCATCCGCGTTGCTGTGGACTGCCGTGCTGACAGGTGCAGTCTGCGCGCGCGCGCAGTTTCCGCGACCAGTGGTAGATCCCGCCTCTGCCGCGCGTGGTGCGGCGCTGTACAGCAAGGACTGTGCCCGGTGCCATGGCGACGATGCACGCGGCACCGCGAACGGCCCGGACATGACGCGTTCCGAAGCCGTGCTGCACGACCGGCGCGAAAGCCTGCATGGCAAGGAGCTTGGACCGCTGCTGCACACGCTGCCCGGTCACAACTTCAAGTACACCGACAAGGAACTCGCGGACCTGTCGCAGTTTCTGACGGGGCAGATCAACAAAATTCTGCGCAGCGGCTACAACGACCAGCCCACGGACCTGCTGAGCGGCGACGCAAAGGCAGGCGAGGCATACTTCAGCGGTGCGGGCACCTGCAACCAGTGCCACTCGCCCACCGGGAACCTTAAGGGCGTGGCCTCGAAGTACACCGTGGCCGCGCTGCAGCAGAAGTGGATCTTCCCCGGCAGCGGCCTGCGCGGTGCCTCTCGCAAGGAAGCGACGGTTACCCTGCCGAACGGTCAGACCTTCAAAGGTGACGTGGTGCGCGTGGACGACTTCAACATCATGGTCAAGGGTGCGGATGGTGTCTCCCACACCTTTAGCCGCACACCCGGCACCAAGGTGCAGCTGGTAGATCCGTTTGCCGCGCACAACGCCCTGCTGCGCAAGTACACCGATCCTGACATCCACAACGTGACGGCGTACCTGGAGACGCTGAAATGAAGCAACTCATTCCTTCGGCTGTTCTTCTGCTTGCCGCGATTGCTCATGCGCAGACGCCCGTCAACAGCAACAATCCGCACGACACCACCAAGCGCGACCCCTCAGATACCAGCGCCCCGGCCACCGGCAAGGCTCCTGCGAAGGCGGCGACCAGCGGCCTGGCTGCGGGCGAGTGGTCTACGTACAACGGCGACCTGACCGGCCGCCGTTTCAGTCCGCTGACCAAGATCAACACGCAGACGGTCAAGACGCTGCAGCTCGCCTGGACCTTCCGCATCGACACCACCTCGGGCGGTGCTCGGCGCATCTCTGCCACGCCGCTTGAGGTGGATGGCGTGCTTTACTTCACGGTGCCGAGCCATGCCTGGGCGGTGGACGCGCGCACCGGCGTGCGGCTGTGGCAGTTCGACTGGAAAAGCGCAGGCGGCGAAACCATCGGCAATCGTGGCGCGGCCATCCGCGGCAACACGCTCTACTTTGAGACGGAAGATTGCCATCTGGTCGCGCTGGACACCGCGACAGGCAAGGAGAAGTGGCACGTCGACATCGGCGACCAGGCCGCGCGCGACAAGTTCAACTTCGGCAGCACGCCGCCCACCATCGTCAACAACCACGTGATGGTCGGCATCTCGGGCGATGACTTCGATCAGCCCGGCTTTGTGGAGGCACATGACCCCGACACCGGCGCGCTGCAGTGGCGCTGGTACACGCATCCGAACCCCGGCGATCCCGAGGCCAAGAGCTGGCCCAGCACCGAGGCCATGATGCACGGCGGCGGCACCACCTGGATTCCCGGCACCTACGACCCGGACCTGAACCTCTATTACTTCGGCACCGGCAACGCCCAGCCCGTGATCAACGGCGAAGCCCGCCCCGGCGACAACCTGTACACCGGCACCATCTGCGCCTTAAATCCGGATACCGGCAAGCTGGTCTGGTACTTCCAGCCGAATCCGCATGACACTCACGACTGGGACGCGGTGGAAACGCCCATCCTGATCGACGGCACCGTCAACGGGCAGAAGCGCAAGCTGCTAGCACAGGCCAGCCGCAACGGCTGGTACTTCCTGCTGGACCGGACGGACGGCAAGGCCATTACCAGCACGCCGTTTGCCAGCCAGAACTGGACCTCGGGACTGAACGATAAGGGCCAGCCCATCCCGAATCTTGAAAAGGGCGCGCGGCCCAACGGCACGCTTGTCTCGCCAAACCAGGGCGGCGCGGCCAACTGGTTCCCGCCCAGCTACAACCCGCAGACCGGCCTGTTCTACGTGCCCGCGCAGGACGCGTACAGCATGTACTACATTTTCGACAACAACAAGAAGCCCGAAGGCTGGGCCGGCAACGATCGTGGCGGCTTTTCACAACTCGCTCTGCGCGCGTTGGACTACCGCACTGGCAAGCTCAAGTGGGAGCACCAGTGGCCCAGCGGCAGCTCGCGCTCCGGCATCCTGAACACCGCAGGCGGCGTCCTGTTCACAGGCGATCCGGTTACGAACCTCGTCGCCTTCAACGCCGCAACCGGCAGCATCCTGTGGCACGCAGGGCTAGGGAATCCTGTGACCAACGGCCCCATCACATTCCAACTGGACGGCAGGCAATACCTGGTGGCTGCGGCAGGCGACACGCTGTACGGCTTCGTGCTGCCGTAACTGCTACCCTCCACTTGCGCTGAGCTATTCGTCTTGTCATCCCGACCGGAGCGAAGCGCAGTGGAGGGACCTGCTGTTCGCGCGCGAAGCGCGTCCGCGTCGCGGTGTAACTAGCTGCAGCTACCTTCCACTCGCGGAAGGCCTTGGCCCTGCGGTAGAGTCAGAGCACCGCATGCTCCGTCGCGTTCTGCCCCTTGTGTTTGCTCTTGCGCTCTCCGCTACGGCACAGACGCTGCCGCAAAAAGGCTCCGTCTCCGCGGACCTGCCGGAGCCCGCACGCTGGTCTGCGCACACCCGCGCCACTCAGATTGTGCGCGATACCTGGGGCATCGCGCACATCCACGGCAAGACCGATGCCGACGCCGTCTTCGGCATGATCTATGCGCAGTGCGAAGACGACTTCAACCGCGTCGAAACAAACTATCTCGTCTCGCTGGGCAGACTCTCTGAGGCTGAAGGCGAGGGCAAGCTGTGGCAGGATCTGCGGCAGCAACTCTTCATTGATCCGGTCTCGCTGAAGCAGCAATACGCGGAAAGCCCGGCATGGCTCAAGGCGCTGATGGAAGCCTGGGCCGACGGCGCAAACTTCTACCTTTCAAAGCACCCGGAAACACATCCGCGCGCGCTCACGCACTTCGATCCGTGGATGGCGCTGAGCTTTACCGAAGGCAGCATCGGCGGCGACATCGAGCGCGTGAACCTGCAGGCGCTGGAGCAGTTCTACGGCGCAAAGGCATCGCAGCAGGCGCGCGTGGACGCACACAACGCAATCGTCGCGCAACTCGCCCAAGTAAACCGCGACGTGGAGCCGGGCGGCAGCAACGGCGCAGCCGTCGGCACGGCCAACAGCGCCAACCACCATCCGCTGTTGCTCATCAACCCGCACACTTCGTTCTTCTTTCGCAGCGAGTTGCAGATGAGCAGCGACGCGGGGCTGAACGCATACGGTGCAGTCACCTGGGGGCAGATCTTCGTCTACCAGGGCTTCAACGATCGAGCCGGGTGGATGCACACCAGCAGCAACGTGGACGCTATTGACGAGTTCCGCAACACGGTCGTGCGCACCGGCAACACCGTCACGGGCTACCGCTACGGCAAGGACGTGCGCCCCTTCAACACGCGCCGCATCACCCTCAAGTACAAGGCCGCGGACGGCTCCATGAGGGAGCGCGGCTTCGAAGCAAAGTTCGACCATCGCGGCCCGGTTGTCCGCACCGACGGCGATGCGTGGGTAAGCGTGGAGCTGATGAACCGGCCCGTGCCCGCGCTGGAGCAGAGCTTTCTCCGCACCAAGGCGCGTAGCTACGCCGAGTACCGCGCCACCATGACCTTGATGGCGAACAGCAGCAACAACACGGTCTTCGCCAGCGCCGAGGGCGACATCGCCTACTGGCACGGCAACTACATTCCAGAGCGCGACACCCGCTACGACTTCACCAAGCCGGTAGACGGATCGAATCCCGCCACTGACTGGCAGGGCCTGATGCCGCTGGAACACGTGCCGCAGCTGCACAACCCGCACAGCGGATGGTTAGGGAATGTAAATAACAGTCCATGGAACGGCGCGGGCGAAAGCTCGCTGCGCAAGGCAGACTTTCCACCCTACGTGGAGCAGGGCGTTGAAAGCTCGCGCGGCATCCACATGACGCGCCTGCTGGACGGCAGGAAAGACTTCACGCTCGACACGCTGTTGGCCGCTGCCTACGACCCCTACCAGCCATGGTTCGCGCGCACTGTGCCGGAACTGCTGAAGGCCTACGACGCACTACCCACAGACGCCCCGCAGCGCGCGGCTCTCAAGGAGCAGGTCGACGTGCTGCGCAAGTGGGACTACACCTGGGCCGCCGATTCTATTGCCGAGTCCGTGGCTGTCTACTGGGGTGAAGCCGCAGGCACCCCCGTCGCCCGTGCCGCGCGCGCGGAAAACATACTGTGGGAGGATTACGTCGCCCTCAAGGTTCCGCCCGCCACCCTGCTCACGGCGCTACAAACCGCCACCGACAAACTCACCGCCGACTTTGGCACCTGGAAGACGCCCTGGGGCGAGATCAACCGCTACCAGCGCAACGACGCCGCCATCACGCAGACCTTCGACGACAAAAAGCCAAGCATGGCCGTGCCATTCGCCGGCGCCACGTGGGGCTCGCTGGCCTCGTTCGCCGCGCGCGCCTACCCCGCAGCGGGCAGCTATCCCGGCACAAAGAAGCGGTACGGCACCAGCGGCAACAGCTTCGTCGCCGTCGTCGAGTTCGGGCCGGACAAGGTGCGCGCCCGCGCCGTCACTTGCGGCGGCGAAAGCGGCCACCCCGAAAGCAAGCACTTCAACGACGAAGCCGAGCGCTACGCCGCCGGCAACCTCCGCGACGTCCTCTTCTACCCCGACCAGCTACGAGGCCACACCGAACGCACCTACCACCCCGGCGAGTAGTGCCTTAAAACTTTGCTCTTCGCCAGGCGTACTTGGGAAGGTAGTAAAAAGTTAGGCAACTTAGTTTCAGTTTACGAAACATTGATTTGCTGTAAAGCTTGGACTAGGAGCAGACTTCTCGCGCTGAGAAGAAGGCACACATTCCAGTTGCCAACTTCTTAGTTAGTAGCAGCTTAGGAGCTTGCGCATGTGGCTTTCCCTGCCTTCTCTCGTCCTGCTCTCTGCCACGGCATCTGCCGCGCTTGCTCAGAGCGTCGCGCCCTTGATCCAGACGGCCCCCTCACCCAAGATCACCCTTGCTTCCGTACAGCAAACCCCGCCCGCAAGACTAATCAAGCCCGCCCAGCATGCCCTTCCTGTTCAGCCGAAGGTCGCTGATACCGACCAGGATGTGCTGCTGCTGTTCGCGGGAGAGTCGGCGAACGACAAATCCTGTTGACGCTCAACAACAACAGACC
>CAXTBQ010000039.1:0-31352 GCA_964242065.1 uncultured Terriglobus sp.
GATCTGCTGTGGTGTGCGCTGCTCGGTGTCCTGATCGGCGTCGTCGCCATGACCTTTGTGATCAGCTTCCGGCACCTGCGGCAGTTTGTGGTCCGTCAACGGGCACCGCACTGGATCAAGCTGGGCATTGGCGGCCTCCTCACCGGTTTGTGCGGCGTACTGTTCCTGCACCTGTACCCCGGCAACATGGTTCCCATCGGCCCCAACTACGAAGCGGTCGAACAGATTCTTTCGCGCACCCACACCTCGGGAGAACTGGCGGTTTTCGGCATTCTGAAGCTGGCGGCGACGGCGTTTACCGTGGGCGCGGGCGGTGTCAGCGCCATGTTTGTGCCCATGTTTCTTAGCGGTGGAGCCATTGGGATCATCTTTGCTCAGTCGCTGGTGCACAGCCCTCTGCTGGCGTTGTACGCCGCTGTGGGCATGGCCGCTTTCATCGCGGCAGTGTACAAAACGCCGCTGGCTGCAGTGGTGTTTGTGGCAGAGGCCACGGGCGGCCATCCCTACCTTATCCCCGCGCTCATCGGGTCGGCGCTTGCCTATGCCGTGTCGGGTGACTCATCCATCTCAGCCGACCAGCGCGTGCATGCCGCATGGACCGACGGTCCCGGCCAGCATGCCGAGCCGGATGGAACTACTCGGTGATGGAGAACGTGTAAATCTTGCCGGCGTGACTGATGCCCGGGGTGGAAGCCTGACCGGGCGCTAGCACGCCGTACTCACCTTTTGCGAGGTCGTGCGGCACGGTAAAGCCGTACAGATGTTGTGACACCTTGTGGATGGGGATGTCGAGCGCGTCACGGTCAGTACCGGTTTCCGTGTGGAATACGTTGCCGGTTTTCACGCGGAACTCGCGCCGGTCACTCTTTGGCCGGAAACGCAGAATGACGTACTCCACTGCGTCGGTGTTGGCGGGCGCGAGGATGAGCATCTCCGTGCCAGGCGCGATGCGCAGCTTTGACTTGGGACCGCTGACCACGCCGTTCTCGTCCTTCTTGATGATGTTGTTGGTCACCAGGCTCTTCAAGGCGCCGCCGTCGCGGTAGCGCACAAGCTCCGGGCCCACCTCTTCCCACGCCCCCTGCCGGTTCTTGAAGTAGACACCAGGGTCGTCCACGTTGAACGATAGCGGAGCTACCTCAACCGGCGCGGGCGCGGGCGCGGCACGCTGCTGCAGACCACTGTTCCGTGCCAGCATGGCCGCGATCACCGTTTGCGACACACCCGCATCTTTCAGCGCCACCAGATCGTCCGGCGAGGTGCGGTACTCGCCCGGCTGCGAATGGATGGCCTGCAGAATAATGTCGTCGCCCAGGTCTGCCCGGCTCATCTTCACAATGGCATCGTTATCCAGCAGGCGGTGCTGCACAGGGGCCGGCGCGGACGTGTTGCCCCCTGCCGGGGCGGCGGCGAGTTGTGGCAGCGGCCCTGCGATCGGCTCCTGCGCAGGAAGAGAGATCGCCACACCTACGGTGCAAATCACGGTGAAAACACACTCGAAAGACAAGAAACGCACGGCAGGGGCTCCACGGTGAGTGAAATAGGCGATCGCTGATGCAATAGACGTTCGTTGGAAGGGTGCGGTCTACGTACCGGATGCTACGGAGTAAGAGGCCGTTGGGGCAAGTCAGAAAGGCCGTTCGTGAGAAGATGGCCTCGGCACGTAGAGGGCTCGCGATGAACCGAAGAGAACTGCTGCAAACGTCGGCTCTGGCATTGGCGGGTACCATGGTGACGAATGTTGCCTTCGGCGAGGAGCCGGTCCTGAACAGCCACGCCGACGTTCCCCGCACCAACTGGTCGA
Source organism: uncultured Terriglobus sp. (assembly GCA_964242065.1). GTDB lineage: Bacteria > Acidobacteriota > Terriglobia > Terriglobales > Acidobacteriaceae > Terriglobus. Next base: position 1,805 of record CAXTBQ010000039.1, read on the forward strand.
AGAACCTCCGCTACGGAACCGACCGCGTGTACGCCCCTGCGAACGCCGCGGAAGCCCGCGAAGTGCTGCTGCAATCGCCGCGTATCAAGCAGCTCGGCTCGCAGCATTGCTTCAACAACATCGCGGACAGCCATGACGCGCAACTGTCGCTGCGTGCGCTGAAAGGCATTGACATCAATGCAGCCGCGAAGACCGCGACCGTGGGCGCTGGCGTGCGCTACGGCGAGTTGGCACCCGTGCTGGACAAGGCCGGCTTCGCCCTGCACAATCTGGCATCGCTGCCACACATCTCGGTAGGCGGCACTATTGCGACCGCCACGCATGGCTCCGGCATCGGCAACAAGAATCTGGCCACTGCCGTGCTCGGAGTGGAGATGCTCACAGCGGACGGACGGCTGGTCACGCTGACACGCGACCACGATCGCGATGAGTTCCCCCTGGCAGTCGTGCATCTGGGCGCGCTGGGTGTGCTCACGCGCGTGACACTGCAGCTGCAGCCCCGTTTCGACATGTCGCAGGTGGTGTACCAGGACCTGTCGTTTGATCAGTTGGAGCACAATTTCGACGCGATCATGGGCGTCGGCTACAGCGTGAGTCTGTTCACCAATTGGCAGGGCAATAAGGCCAGCGAAGTCTGGATCAAGGACCGCGCGACGCCCGGCGCGATCACCAAGCCGTTGCCGCCGGTGTTCTATGGTGCCACCCTGCAGAAGGAGAAGCTGCACCCCATCGTGGGCAACAACGCAGAAGCGTGCACAGAGCAGATGGGCAGCATAGGCCCGTGGTATCTGCGCATGCCCCACTTCAAGATGGAGTTCACCCCCTCAAACGGTGAAGAACTACAGACGGAGTACTTCGTGGCGCGGGCGGACGCGTACAAAGCTATCCGCGCCGTGGAGAAGCTGCGCGACAGCATCACGCCGCACCTGTTCATCACGGAAGTACGCACGGTGGCAGCCGACGACCTCCCGATGAGCATGGCTTTCCGGCGCGAGTCCGTTGCCATTCACTTCACATGGAAGCCAGAGGAGGTGGTTGTGCGCAAGATGCTGCCGCAGATCGAGGCCGTGCTGATGCCCTTTGGCGCGCGCCCGCACTGGGGCAAGATCTTCGAAATGCCCGCCGGCTACATTCAGAAGCAGTACCCCGCCTTGCCAGGCTTCCGCGCGTTGGCGGCAAAGCTGGATCCAGCTGGCAAGTTTCGCAACGACTACCTGAACCGCAACATTTTCACCGCGTGAGACGGAGATAAACGGGTCTTGTTCGCCATGCGCCTCCCCGTCGATACGCAGAGAAGCCGCAGCTCCGCGAATCATTCGATCTGCTGTGTTAAACGGCAAGCAGCCTGGCGGGTGCCAGGCTGCTTCGTTCACTGGGCCGCTTACTTCTTAGCGGCCGTACCCGCGCGCTTGGCGATCCGCGTTACAGAGCCGTCAGGCATGACGACGTACTTGTCGCCCGTCACTTCTTCAACATAGCTATTGCTCGTTCCCACACGGGTGACCTCGCGTGCGTCCGTTTGTCCCGGTGCCGTCAGTATGAAGTGCTTGCCATCGCCCTCATCCTGCACGGGCGACTTGCTGGCCAGCGGAGGAGGTGGAGCCGGTGCTGCTGCCGCGGCAACGGCCGGGGTCACGGCAGGCGCACCCGCGGCGAAAGGCTGGCCGGTGTATGCCTCAATCTTGCCCGTCTGCCGGAAATGGATATATTCGGGTCCCTTGATACCTGCGATGCACTGGGAGTAAGCATCAAGGCCCACCTGCTGGCTGCTGCCCGTGGTGCTGGCTACGGCTTGGCTGTTGCGCTCCGTGCGTTCCGCAGCTGCCGTACCCTGAGCGGTTCCTGCACCGTTGTTGTTTCCCCATCCCCACCAGCCGCCCCTGTTTCGCGACACCGCTGAGGCTGCAATGCCGCTAGCACCCGCAATGGCACCTTGCGACATCTTGTCCTTGTCCTGACCGTGTTCACGTTTGTGCAGCGTGTCCTGCTCAATGGCAAGCTGCTGATTGGACTGGTCACGGCAGGTGGCCATCTGCGCCGCGGTAATGGGCATCATCTCCATCGTGATGCCGTCTGCGGGGGCGGCTTGGGGTGCCTGGGCATACAGGCCTGCCGCGCTTAGCGTGAGGGTAAAGGCAGCGAAAGCGGAAACAGCGTTACGGACCATCTTGAATAGCTCCTTAGCGTTAAGGGCGTCATTTTTCGAGTGAGTGTGGCAGTGCCCCGGGGAATATGCGAGCCATGCTATTCCCGTTTCCACGGATTCAGCAACTCTTTTTCTGCACAAGTGCGCCGGAACGTTTTACCGGTGCAGCAGCGGAGACCGTTCTCGCAATGCGGCGACGATTGCCGATCCCTTTGTTGGATCACAAAGAGGCAGCTTCCGGCCCTTGCGCAGGCAGCGGACAGCCTCTGCGGAGAGGCTCCCTGTCTGTGGTAGAGTCTATTCAGCGCTGCGCTTCTTGGCAGCGTTGTTTGCTGTACGGTTCTATTCGCGCCGGTGCGGATGGGTCGGCCATAGCGGGCTGGCGTAGCTCAGCCGGTAGAGCATCTGATTTGTAATCAGAGGGTCGGGGGTTCAAATCCCTTCGCCAGCTCCAATCCGCTTCGCCGGACAGCAAGAAGTGCACAGGTGGCCGAGTGGTTAATGGCAGCAGACTGTAAATCTGCCACGCATCGCGTTACGGAGGTTCGAATCCTCCCCTGTGCACCATAAGATTATGGTGGTTGTAAGCCGATGGATGGACCCGGATCGCAGCAGCGGATGGTAGTTGCGCTGCTGGTGATTGCCGGTGCCGCCGCCGGTGTGGGGCTCACGATGGAACCGGGCAGATACCGGGCACTGGCGTGGGTGCTCTTAGGTTTTTTCGCGTTTCGCGTGGTGCTGGGCCGTTTACAGCGGCAGCAGGCGGAGCGCACTAAAGGCTGATGTAGCTCAGTGGCAGAGCACTCCCTTGGTAAGGGAGAGGTCGAGGGTTCAAGCCCCTCCATCAGCTCCAGATTCGGTTTGTGCCGACCATGGAAGCGCAACAGAGAAGTGCATGGGCTCCGACGCTTTCCGGTTGAAGCCGTCTTCGGAAGGCATGAGCTTCAGCCCATGCACCGAGAGGCACAGAAGGAATGGGGCTTTAGCCCCTGAGGGGAAACCCGCAGGGCGGGAGTAACTCAGTGGTAGAGTCACAGCCTTCCAAGCTGTTGGTCGCGGGTTCGATCCCCGTCTCCCGCTCCAAAGATTTTGCTGTCGAGGTTGTAACGAACGGATGTACGAGCAGGCAACAATCGCAGTAGAGAATCGCCAGGTATTCAGCTCCGTCAAAGGTGCCATTGATGCGGCATTCGCTTCCGCGTCCGTGGACGGATTTCTGCGTTCGTTGGACCGTGGCAAGCTCCGCATTCGCCACTTTGAAGACGTGGCGGGCGCCGGCAAGCTGGGTGCAAACGTTTCGACGGAGTATGGTCAACTCGGACACGGCGATCAGGGCATGATCCGCGAACACTACCTGAGCACCCTGGAAAAGGTAGATCCCGGTCTACGACAGAAATACCTGAAGGTCTACGCCTACTACTGAGATCGCTCCACCACAAAGTTTCCTGGGCTTGGAGCCGCGCTGTGCGGCAGCCCGCACCACGTTCTGAAACCATCTTGGAGCCGCCTGGCAACCGGCTTATCGACTTAGGAGAGCATCATGGCGAAAGAAAAATTTGACCGGTCCAAGCCCCACGTCAACGTGGGCACCATCGGTCACATCGATCACGGCAAGACCACGCTGACGGCGGCGATCACCAAGGTTCTGTCGAAGCACAACCCGAAGAACAGCTTCCGCTCGTTTGACACCATCGACAACGCGCCGGAAGAGCGTGAGCGCGGTATCACCATCGCGACCTCGCACGTGGAGTACGAGACGGCAAACCGTCACTATGCCCACGTCGATTGCCCGGGCCACGCCGATTACATCAAGAACATGATCACCGGTGCGGCGCAGATGGACGGCGCAATCCTGGTGGTTGCGGCTACCGACGGCCCGATGCCCCAGACCAAGGAGCACGTGCTGCTGGCCCGCCAGGTTGGCGTGCCCTACATCGTTGTGTTCCTGAACAAGTGCGACGCGGTTGAAGATGAAGAGCTCATCGACCTGGTCGAAATGGAAGTTCGCGAACTCTTGAGCAAGTACGAGTTCCCGGGCGACGACGTCCCCGTGATCCGTGGCTCGGCCCTGGGCGCGCTGAACGGCGAAGCACAGTGGGAAGCCAAGATCGACGAGCTGATGGACGCGGTGGACAAGAACGTGCCGCAGCCGGACCGCCTGGTCGACCTGCCCTTCCTGATGCCGATCGAAGACATCTTCTCGATCTCGGGTCGTGGAACCGTTGTCACGGGCCGCATTGAGCGCGGCAAGATCAACGTGGGCGGACCGGCCGAGATCGTGGGTTTCCGCGAGACGCGCCAGACTGTGGTCACCGGCGTGGAAATGTTCAAGAAGCAGCTGGACGAGGGTCTTGCCGGTGACAACGCGGGTCTCCTGCTCCGCGGTATCGCCAAGGAAGACGTGGAGCGCGGCATGGTCCTGGCCAAGCCCGGTTCCATTACGCCGCACACCACCTTCAAGGGCGAAATCTATGTCCTGAGCAAGGAAGAAGGCGGCCGTCACACGCCGTTCTTCGACGGCTACCGTCCGCAGTTCTACTTCCGTACGACCGACGTGACCGGTTCGGCCAAGCTGCCTACCGGAACCGAGATGGTGATGCCGGGCGACAACATCAGCCTGGAAGTAACGCTGCACACGCCCGTGGCTATGGAAAAGGGTCTCCGCTTCGCCATCCGCGAAGGCGGCCGCACCGTGGGTGCCGGCACCATCACGGAAATCATCAAGTAAATATGGCGTGCAGCGGACGCGCTTTGCGCCAGGTTGCACTAAGAACAGAAAGGCCGCTTGAAAGAGCGGCCTTTCTGCGTTCTGGAGACGTCAGGCCGCCGCGTAGAATTTATTACGGCTGAGCGTCCGCTTTGCAGGAAGCGCGTGCCTTGTCCAGTTGTTCCGCGGAATACTTCTCCGGGATCTTTACGAACTTGATGTGATCCTTCTGAGCCATCTGCATCAGGTTGTCGAGGTTCTCCTGCGTCTCGAGCGTTTCCTTCTGGTCATAGGAGGAGTTCTGCGCCTCAAGTAGCGTCAGCTTGCCCACAGATTTGGTGGTCACGGCCACACCGTAGAAGCGTCCGCTGGTCTTGCGGCTTTCGGCAAAGATGATGCAGGACGTGTTCCCGGTGAGTGCGCCCCAGGCGACGGGTTCGGTCGTCTGAGACTTCGATTGCGCAGACAGCAAGGTCGTAAGTGAACACAGTGCAAGAATGCAGGCGGGTGTTTTCAGGCCGATCTTCATGCGACGAACTATACCGTACCGCTCAGCAGATCTGCCGGATAGTCGATACCACAGCGCTCTGAAAACGCAAGCGGTTCGCGTATTGCGGCTCTGGAAGTTCAATTTAGACTGTTCCTGGTTGCCTAGCCGGGCCACGAGTTACATCAGGAGTTCCGCCCTTTGCCCCTTCGTTCCCTTGCATCCGTCCGCAGCCTCGCCGCACTTTTCACGCTCGTTTTGCTCGCGACGATTGTTCCCCAGGCAAGTGCCCGGAGAGTAGAGACGCGTCGGCACCCGCACCTGCGAGCAGTCGCGCGTGCTTTCCTGACCGCCGCCTTGCCGGGCATCGGTCTGCTGCCGGATGATCAGGACGTGCCGGATGCAGACGGTAAGAGGTACGAGTTGAGTTTCGCGCGGCAAGGCGGCGAGATGATCCACGTCATATACCGGGTGGGCGACTTCTATATTCCCGATGCACTTGACCAACTAAGCCACTTCCTGCGCGATAGCCATAACCAGGAAGTGGGAGCGTACGACCCGCGCGAGTTCGATGTGCTGCACACCTTGCTGGCCAAAGTAGGCAAGTCGAGCAGCGTAATCAACATTCTTTCCGGCTACCGGACCCAGGCGACCAACGATGCTCTGCGCGAAAGCGGAACAGCAAACGCAGCGGAGCATTCGCAGCATATCGAAGCGAAGGCGATCGATATCCGGGTCCCGGGTGTTCCGGCAGCGGTGTTGCGTGACGCCGCTCTTTCGCTTGGTGCGGGTGGGGTTGGTTACTACCCTAGGAGCCAGTTCATCCATGTAGACGTGGGGCCGGTGCGTCAATGGACCTTCGCGCCTTCAGCAAAGAGGCATTCGCGCCGCAGCCGCAGCTAGCTCGAGCCGCCGGTCTGCCGGCCTGAACGAATCCGGAGACATCCTGTAGCTCTACCCGGAACAAGAGCATGTCTTGGGGAGTTCAGCGCATTCAAGGCATGTGGCAGAAGCAGACTTCGCTGGGTGGCGCAGATGAGGGCGACGGCATTTCCGCCGTCACGAATCCGTGCAGCCTTTACCGGCTGCTTTCCCCTGCCGCGACGTGGTGAGTCTGCGCAGAGCTTTCGCTGCCGCGGGAAATCCGTTATGATAAGGCGTTCGCCCGGCCTGCGGTGTCGTGGTGCATGAGGCTCTCTGGAGCAAACGCTGCAGGGACACAGGGGCGTAAGCTCAACGGTTAAACTGTCGGTCTCCAAAACCGAACTTCTCGGTTCGAATCCGAGCGCCCCTGCCAAGTTCTAAGCAAGTACACTTTAGTAGAGCAAGTTCTGAGGCGCGTTGCGGCGTGCCCGAAGCGCAGAAGAGGGTGCAGGGCAGATTATGGCCAAGGCAATTGCAGTAGCGGAAGACACCGGGATCGGCAAGGCCAAAGGGCAAGTAGAGCGGCTCTCCACCTTTCTGGGTGACGTCCGCAGCGAGCTTCGCAAGACGTCCACACCCAGCAAAATGGAGACGCGCACCACCACCACGGTTGTGATCGTCACGGTGTTTGCATTTGCGGCGTACTTCTGGGCTGTGGACTACGGCATCAATCACACGCTGAACGCGTTGATCACCAAGCTGACCCAACACTAATTCCGGCACCGCACGGCACAGTTTAGATATTAAGAAGGACACGATGGCAGACGACGTATTGCTTCCGGAAGGTGCAAAGGCAGTTGAGGAAGAAGGGATTGCGGCCGAGCACGGCGCACAGGCTGCCGAGGCGGAAGCCGCCGGTCAGCCGCTGCCGGAGTCGACTCTCAAGTGGTACATCATCCACGCCTACAGCGGCTTTGAGCGCAAGGTGAAGGAGTCGTTGGAAAGCCGTGTGCGAGCCTTCGGCTTGGAGCACAAGATCGGCCGCATTGAGATACCGGTAGAGCCCGTGACCGAGCTGCGGAACGGCAAGAAGTACACCATCGACCGCGTGTTCCTGCCCGGCTACGTCTTCGTCGAGATGGATCTGGACAATGACCTGTGGCACCTGGTGAAGAACACGCCACGGGTTACCGGCTTCTTGCAGACTGGTGATACGCCGAACGCGCTGAGCGAAGCCGAGGTCAACAGCATGTTGAACCGTGCTGATGTCCAGAAGGACAAGCCCAAGCTCAAGGTCAAGTTCGAGAAGGGCGAGCAGGTTCGCATTACCGAAGGGCCGTTCGCGAATTTCAACGGTGCGGTAGACGATGTGAACGAAGACAAGCAGACCCTGAAAGTCATGGTCAGCATCTTCGGACGCCCAACGCCCACCGAAGTCGAGTTTTCGCATGTGGAGAAGCACGCGGAGTAGCGGAAACTACTCGCGCCCTTCCACTCACCCATATCCCGTCGTGAAGGTGGCTTCTACCCTGTTCGCGACCAACCTACGAAGAGGCAGAGAACCATGGCACCGAAGAAAATTAATGGATACGTAAAGCTCCAGGTGATGGCCGGCAAGGCAACGCCTGCACCGCCCATCGGCCCCGCGCTTGGCCAGGCGCAGGTCAACATCATGGAGTTCTGCAAGCAGTTCAACGACCGCACCAAGGACCCCGCAATGGCCGGTCTGACGATTCCGGTCGTCATCACCGTGTACGCAGACCGTACCTTCTCGTTCGTCACCAAGACCCCGGTGGTCATCACGGCCTTTGCCGACCGCACCTTCACCTTTGTCACCAAAACGCCTCCCGCGCCTGTGCTTCTTAAGAAGGCCGCCAAGATCGAGAAGGGCTCTGGCACGCCGAACAAGAGCAAGGTGGGCACCGTGACCGAGGCGCAGGTGCGCGAGATTGCGACGCAGAAAATGCCTGACCTGAACGCCGCTTCCGTTGAAGCCGCAATCAAGAGCATCAAGGGCACCGCCCGCTCCATGGGTTTGGACGTGGTGGCCTAACCGACATATACAGCACAGCAGTACAAAAGGAGGGCGTGTGGAGTGGTCGCTAACGGGAGTGCCGTTGCCGATTGTTCTGCGCCCTCCTTCGCCTTGGACGGACGACGAACTGATCGCCTTTTCGCGCAGCAACAAACCCTACCAAATAGAAAGAAACAAGGACGGGGAGATCACGGTCATGACCCCGGTAGGGATAGAAGGTGGACGGCGCGAGTTGCGCATCGGTTCGCAGCTTATGGAGTGGGCCGATGAAGACGGCAGAGGCGAGGCCAATGGTGCAAATGCCGGGTGGAATCTGCCAGACGGTTCCACGTTGAGGCCGGACGCATGTTGGACCAGCACGGAACGGGTAAAGGGATTCGACAGCAATCAGCGGGAGCGTTTCCTGCCAATCTGCCCGGACTTTATCGTGGAGGTTCGCTCTCGGCGCGATAGCCTCAAGCTTCTGCAAGCAAAGATGGACATCTGGCTGGCGAATGGCGCGAAACTGGCTTGGTTGTTCAACCCTTATAAAGCCACGGTGACAATCTACCGTCCGAATCAGGAACGGAGACGTTACAGCGGCCAGACGTTGTGGACGGAGAAGGCCCGGTTGCCGGCTTTCGCCTAGCCACCGCAAAACTCTGGGCTGAATCTGAATTTTAGGCGTTCAGCGCCTTCTGCTTGGGCGAGAGTGCTTGGTGGATCTCGTTGCCAAGCGCACCGAACGGGTTACGCAGCGTGTTGGTCAGCACCTCAGTTAGCGGCGCGCCACGCTTGACCATCATGTAGGCTGCTACTACACCCGCGCCCAGCGTTCCCCAGAAGATAAGCTTTTTCATTCCGTCCTCCATCGGTGTTGCAGAATCGTACATAGGATGCGCCGCGAATCGGAGCAGGAGGCCATCGCTCGCGGAAATACCGCTACGGCGCAAGTGGCAGGGTGATCCGCAATCCAGCCGGCGACACCGCTGCCTCTACGCCATCGAGTGACGTCGCAATCCATGTGGCTGCCTGCAACTGCTCCGCGGGCGTAGAACTCAGCAGGGCCAGCACGCGGCAGCCTGCGGCAGCTCCGGCGGCCACGCCAGAAATTGCATCCTCCACCACGATGCAGTCCCCAGGTGCAAAGCCAAGCATCTCCGCGCCACGGCGGTAGGGCTCCGGGTCGGGCTTGCCGCGGATGACCATGTCCGCCGTAATGACAGCCGTCGGCCGGGGCAGACCGGCAGCTTTCATGCGAGCATCCAGCAGGCGACGCGTGCAACTGGTAACGATTGTCCAGCGATTTGGTGGCAGGCTGTGGAGCAAAGCGGCGACGCCGGGCAACACCTTGAGATCGCTCACGTCTGCGATCTCAAGGTCTTCAATGACGCGCAAGGCGTCGTCCTGATCCACGTCCGGTCGAAGCACGGCGATGATGTCGCGTGCTGGGACGCCGTGTGGTAACTCGAAGTTCTCCGCGTCAGGAATGTCATAGATCGTGGCCCAGCGACGCCAGCAGCGAACCGCCGAGCCCAGCGAACTGATCAGCACACCGTCTAGGTCGAACAGGAATGCTTGTGCCTCCACCTGCACCGTTACTGGCGAAGTCACTCCCTCAGCCCTCCAGCACGAACTGCTCAGCAGCTTTCAGGATGCGTTCCACCGATGCCTGTGAGGTGGATTCGCAGTAAACCCTTAGCAGTGGCTCGGTACCGGAAGCGCGCAACAGCAACCAGGTTTCCGCGGCGTTCTTTACACCCGAAGCCTCGGGATTCCTCAGGAAGAACTTGATGCCATCCATATTCTCTGTGCGCAGGACTTCAAGGCCGGCTATCTCACGGAGACCGCTGCCTGCGCGCTGAATGGCAGACTGCTTCAGCCGGTCGTCGATATGCATATCAATGCGGCCATATTGGTGCTGCCCGAACTCCGCCTGCAGCATCGCGACCAGTTCGCCCAACGTCTTGCCCGCCTCTGCCATGACATTCGCAATCAGCAGCGCGTTCAGGATGCCATCGCGCTCCGGCAGGTGCTTGCTGATGCCCACGCCACCGGACTCCTCACCGCCGATCAGAATGTCTTCAGCCAGCATCAGGTCGCATACGTACTTGAAGCCAATGCCGTGCTCGTAGAGCTTGCGGCCGTACTTTGCGGCAATGCGGTCCAGCATCTTGGTTGTATTGAAGGCGCGCGTGACCCCGCCGGGCCAGCCCTTGTATTCGAGCAGCCACCACAGCAGAAGGCTGTAGATCTTGTGCGCATCCACCACATTGCCATGCTCATCAACGGCACCGATGCGGTCTGCATCACCGTCTGTGACCAGGCCGGCATCGCACCGCTCGATCACAACGCGCTGCTGCGTTGCAGAAATGTGCGGCAGGATGGGCTCCGGATTGATGCCGGGAAACAGCGGGTTGTGCTCCGCCCGCATTTCAACGCAGGGGACACCTGCACGCTCGAACACCCCGCGCAGCAAACCCGCACCCGCGCCGTACATGCTGTCTACCAGGAAGCGGTAGCCTGACCTTGCAATCAGCGGCAGATCGGCAAAGGCTTCGATGGCTGCGATGTAATCGGGCAGGAAGTCCGTCTCAACAATCGCCACCGGTTTGTTGGCGGCGGGCAACGGCTGATCGAGATACTGCTCAATCTGCCGGATGATGCCGGGCGAGCCGGACCCACCGTAGCTGGCCTTATATTTTACGCCGTTCCACTGTGCAGGATTGTGCGAACTGGTGATCATGATACCGCCCGCTGCGCCGCGGTTTCGCACGCCATACGACAGCGCGGGCGTCGGCGTGATGCCGCTGGCAAGCTGTACAGGGATGCCCGCTTCCGCAAGCACCTCTGCCGCAAGACGCGCGAACTGCGGCGAACCAAAACGTGTGTCGTAGCCGACGCACACGCCGCGTGACGCGTTCTCGTGCTTCAGCACGTACTGCGCAATCGCGCTCACGGCAGTGCGAACGTTTGCGTAGGTAAAGTCATCGGCAATAATGCCGCGCCAACCGTCTGTGCCGAACTTGACGGAGCTTGGGGGCTTGCTTGCGTCGTTCTCGATCATGTTCTCTAGAGTCTAACGGTGCTACTCGGCCGTTTCGCAGGCAGCCTTAATCACTTTGCAAGGCGCGTTCAACCTCCCCGCCCGATTAGACAAACTCCGGCCGGGAACGCTTGATCAATTCGCTCACCACGCGGCCCACCTCCTGTGAGTGTGCGCGCGTCGTCACCAGCAGGGCATCGTCCGTTTGCACCACTACCAGGTCGCTTACCCCTAATAATGCGACCACCTTGCCGGGTGCATAGGCGTAGTTGCCAAAAGCGTCAAGGTGCAACGGCAGGCCAGCTTCCATCACGTTGCCAAAGCCAAGGCTCTTGCCCTGTGACATGCTGTGCTCATGCAGCGCTGCCCAACTGCCAAGATCGTTCCAGCCGAAGTCCGCGGGCAAGCAGTAAATGTGGCTCTCTGCGCCTTTCGCCGAGCGCGGCTCCAGCACGGCGTAGTCGATGCTGATGTTTTCGCAGTTGGGGTATTCTTCCGCGAATACCTTGTAGAAATCTGGCGTGCCGAACGCGGCGGCGATGCGCTCCAGGGGGGCAGCCATGGCAGGCCGATGCTCACGGATCGCATTGCAGAGCGTACGCGCACTCCACAGGAATATGCCCGCGTTCCAGCTATAGTTGCCGTCGGCAAGGAACTCGATGGCGCGATCGATCTGCGGCTTTTCAGTAAAGCGCAACACCGCGCGGGGTTCGATAGGAGAGTCTGCAAAGCCAGGGACCGGCTTGCCCATGCGAACGTAACCGTAGCCCGTTTCCGGCCGCGTGGGCGGTGCGCCCAACACAACGATATTCTCACCGGCAGAAGCCACCTGGATGCCCGCGCGGATCACGTCGGCAAAGCGCCGCTGATTAATGACCACGTGATCCGAGGGAAAGACGCCAAGCACCATTTCGGGTGATGTCCGCTCCACAATCATGGCTGCCAGCGCACACGCGGGCGCGGTGTTGCGGGCGCACGGCTCACGGAGGATGCGGCTGTGATTGAGTGAGGGCAGTTGCTTCACGACCGTGTCCGCAAGCAGGTCATTCGTAATGACCAGGAAGCCCTCCGGCGCGCAAAGGGGCTCCAAACGCCCGACGGTCTGCTGGATCATCGTATCTTCACCCGCCAGTGCAAGCACCTGCTTGGCACGTGACCGGCGAGAGCGCGGCCAGAAGCGCGTCCCGCTGCCACCGGCAAGCACCACGGGAACAAGCTTCAGGTCCTGCACCCCAGAATGCGACTGGGCACTCATGCCTGCAGACTCGCAAAGAAGCTGCGCATGCGTTCGATGCCTTTGTCGATAACGTCCGCGGACGTCGCATAGGAGAAACGCAGGTGCTCGTCCGTGCCAAAAGCCTCACCCGGTACACACACCACGTGCGCCTCGCCAAGCAGGCGAGATGCAATGTGCGAAGCCGTTGCGGCGTTCCGCCTGCCAATGAATGCGCTTACATTCGGGTACACGTAAAAGGCGCCCTGTGGCACGGTGCAGGTGATGCCCGGAATGGTTGCGAGCCCGGCAAGCATACGGTCGCGCAGTCTGATGTAGTCGGCGCGCATGTCCAAAACACACTGTTGCGATCCGCTGACGGCAGCCACGGCGGCATGCTGCACAAAGCTGGTGGTGTTGCTGGTGCTCTGCGATTGCAGCTTTCCCATGGCGGCGATGATCGGCTTCGGCCCGAGCGCGTAACCCGCGCGCCACCCAGTCATGGCATACGTCTTCGAGAGTGAACCGAGAACCACCAGGTGCTCCCTGCAATCCTGAAACTGTGCGCCGGATACTGACCGGCCCTCAAAGTTCAGATAGATATAGCATTCGTCCAGCAGGAGGTAGATGCCGCGCCGTTGCGCCAGCCGCACAATGCTTTCCAGGTCCTCAGGCGAGACCACCGCGCCTGAGGGGTTCGACGGCGTGTTCAGAATGATGGCCTTGGTGCGGTCTGTAATTGCTGCTTCGATCATGCCGGCCGTGATACGGAAGTTTTCCTGTTCCCGCGCATGCACCAACACGGGCAAGCCGCCGGCAAACTGAATGATGTCTTTGAACGACACCCAGAACGGAATGGGCAGCACCACCTCGTCACCATGCTCGACAAGCACTTCAATTGCGTTGAACAGCGCCAGCTTGCCGCCCGCCGTGAAGACGCACTCGTCTGGCGCGTAGTTGGAGCCGAAGTCGGCGGCATGCCGTTCCACGATGGCCTTGCGCACCTGGGGGATGCCTGCCACGGCGGTATAGCGCGTGTGATTCTGCTGTACTGCCTCAATCACGGCCTGCTTGATGTGCTCCGGCGTATTGAAGTGCGGCTCGCCGGCCCCAAAATCGACTAGATCCACGCCACTCTGCTTTAGCCGGAGCGCTTCGGCGGTGATTGCCATGGTGGCAGACACTTCAATGCGGTTAATGCGGTCGGAGAAAGTCGTCTTCGCCGGGGACAGCGGCGGTGCGGCGGCTGCGCTCATGCGGTTGATTTTACCCTCTGCCTGTATGTTCGTCGTTCGGAACGTGCTATCTCGCATCACTTCATCGTTGTTATTTCCTGGCGCAGCAGACGAATCTGCAGGTGTATTCGTTCCTTCAACCGGCCTGTCTCAGGCGACAGTTGTTGATGGACTCGCGCAAAGAGCCTACGGACGGGAGCTAACCGGCAGACCGACCTTGCGGCGCACGGACGGAACGCAGATCCTGCCGTCTACGCTGCGGGATGGAGAAACGGGTAGGTTTCAGGATTTGCGAAAGCGCAAATATCCCCATTGATCCGGCACGTGCATGTTGATCACGCCCTGCGGCGACCACACCCAGTTATCTTCTTTCGGTTGGCCGGCCTTCCACTCCACGCGGCTGAAATTCATGCGCCACACGGTGCCCTCGGCAGGGGCAGGTACGTCCTGCCGGGACTGGAAGGCAGCCAGCGGGTAGGCGATCTCTACCGTCCATCCGCGGTCGTGATCGTTGGACTGGTTGAGCGTGCCCTGCACAGCTACGGCAGTTTTCAGCCCCGGTATATCCCAGCCGTTCTCTGCTTTGCCGCCCGTCAGGTATGGCTTTGGCAGGAACAGGTCCCAGCCCGTGTTCAGAGCATTAATCTCGTACTCATAATAGCTCAGTGTGGCCGGTAGCGGCTTGATGAAGACCTCGAAGTCGTTGTCGTGGAAGATGACGGAATCATGCTCGGTCAACGTGGCATGCACGTCCGGCTCTTCCATTTCCGCAGCGATGTAGAGGTAGGTGCTGTCCCACAGCATCTTTGCGCGGGTGCGGAAGCGTGGCTTGGGCTTACTGGCACCCTCAATATCCACAAAGTCTGCGGTCCATGGCGCTGCCTTCCAGGCAGCGTCGTTCAGCCTGCCGTCAATCCGGATGGGAGTGGACGTGTAGGTGCAGTCGTAGTGCAAGGGCGGCGGAGCAACAGTATGTGCCGACGAGTTGGCTGCGGTCGCCCACAACAACAGACTGCAACTCAGAATGAGGGTTTTAGCGGCCATCGCTCTTCTTTCTTGCTGCCTCAAACTCGTCGCCCGCGACCCATTCCACGCGCTCCGGCTGTGCCATCACCAACCAGCCCAGCTCAAAGCCAAAGCGCGCAATGTGCGCGTTCCCGGCGAAGTCCATGCTGTCGCTGTAGGCGTCGGCGGGCGTGTGGTATTTATTCGCGCCGAAGCCACGCTGCTGTTCACGTCCCCAGGCTTCGTCATGCCCCACAAACAGCGAGCCCTCGCCCAAGGAAAACGCAGGCACGCCCACACGCGCCAGGCTGAAGTGGTCTGACCGAAAGTAGCCGCCGCCCGCATCCACGCCTCCGCGCTGCAGCGTAAGTCCGTCCTGCTTCGCGAGCGCGTCCATAAGCGGAAACACGGTGGTGCGCTCTGCGCCGCCGGCGCGCACACTGGCTACATCGCCCAGCGGCAGCAGCTCGTCATAGTTCAGGTCCAGCGAAAAGATCGCGTGCGGGCACGGGCGGATGCAGGCCAAGGTACTGCGAACCCAGCAGACCCTGCTCCTCAGCCGTAACCGCGGCGAAGATCACCGTGGACGGCGGCTGAATCTTCTTCATCGCAAACGCCCGCGCCATTTCCATAAGGATTGCCGTTCCGGTGCCATTGTCCGCCGCGCCGTGAAACACGGGATCGCCCTTGCGCGTGCGATCCATGCCGAAGTGATCGTAATGCGCGGTATACATCACATCGCGGCCTCCCTTCGCGCCGGTGACCTTGCCGATGACATTGGCGGAGTCATACGTGTGCACCGTGCTGACGATATGTGCCTTGACTCGCACGGGCAGTTCGAGCGCGTGAAAACCTCGCTGATCGCTTGCGGTGATGGCCTGGTCCGCGGTCATGTTCACGCTGCTCAGCAGCTTGTCTGCGACGTCGTGCTGGACCCAACTGGCGGCCGTCAGCCGCGCGTCGGGGTCGTTCCGCAGGTAGCTGTGCTCGCCCGACCACGAGTTCTGTACCACCTGCCACGGGTAGCTGGCCAGGTCAGTACGATGCACAATCAACACGCCCACCGCGCCATGCCGGCCAGCTTCCTCGTACTTGTATGTCCACCGGCCGAAGTAGGTCATGCTCTTGCCGTTAAAGAACTTGGGATCATCGCTCGGCGGTTCGTTCACCACCACGAGCACAACCTTGCCCTTTACGTCGATGCCCTTGTAGTCGTCCCAGCCAAACTCTGGCGCAACAATGCCGTGGCCCACAAACACGATGGGCGCGTCCACGTCCGCAGTTGCTATGTGCAACTGGTTGTTCACCACGTAGTCTGTGCCGAACGTGAGATCGAGCGGCGCTCCGGATTTTGGCACAAGCGCAAACTTTGTGGCGGCAGCATCGGTCTTGACGCCCACCAGCGGCACCTTCTGAAAGTAGCTGCCGTTTTCGCCGGCAGGCTCCAGGCCGGCTGCTTTGAACGCGTCCGCGATGTATTGTGCGGCCTTTTCGCCGCCGGGCTGGCCCGGCGCACGGCCTTCAAACGCATCACTCGCCAACGTCTTGTCATGCTGCCGCAGGCGTTCCGGGTCGATACTCCTTGCCTCAGCTTGTGCAGCGGGCGGCAGCGTGAGATTGCTCTGGGCGAACAGTACCGGGAAAGCCAGCAGGGCATGAGCAGCAAGGGCAGCAAGACGCATCCAGTAACTCCAGAGAACGGTAAAAGGGTTTGAAGGAAGTTATACCAAGGCATAGAAAGGTGTGTCTGGCTCACGCTTTGAAAGGTGGCGAGAGAGAGCGCACGCGGCGCGGTAGCCATGCCTCCATCTCGATCTCGTGCGAGTAGCTAAGCACAGGCGCACGACCGGGAAGCGTAAAGCCAAAACTGTCCGGCAGGGTGTTGACACGAAACTCCGCTTCGGCTAGTTCCAGTGACCATGGCCGGTGATGAATTTCGCCAATCTGCACCCCTCCAAAGCGCCGCACAAACAGAGCATAGCGGGCGGTAAGGAAGTGTTGGAGCGCATCCTTCGGGGCAGGCATGCCCAGGGATCGAAAGCTGCCGTCGAATGTGGCCCCACCGTGCCTGCCGCCCATCCGGCGCCGAGATGTGTAGTGGATGGCAGTACCAACCACTCGCTCCTGCATCTTCGCGTAGAAGTAAGGCAGACCGAAGCCGACGCGCGCACCTGCCACCGCAAGAAGGCTGCCTGCATCCAGCGAGAAGAAGTACACCCCCGCGCGGCCATCGGGAGCCACAACGTAGGTGCGCAGGTTGAGTTCGGGAAACGCCGTTGCGGTAGGCACGCGCAGCGACCGCTGCCCTGCTGCGCGAAAGCGCACCCGATCCATTGCAAACGGCACAACGCCCAGCCAGGCCCAACCTTCAAATGTGTCTACACGGAGGCCGCGTGGAAGCTTTGCCTGCACATCTGCCGCAGGTACGGGCCAGTGGGCAAACAGCAACCGCGACCAGCGTTGCCGCAACCTCCACGGCGTTGTGGGATGCGGCCACGGACGGTGTGTCACATCCAGAAACGGGCTGTTATCTTCCGGCACGCTCCCCATCAGATGCGCGACGGCAGCAGCGTTGTTGCGAAGAACCGGCGCGCGCAGAAAGAGGCGGGAGGCGATATCCTTCTGGAACCATGAGCCAGCCAGCATCCCTCCCGCACGAAAGCGGCACTGACGTTTACGCCATCCACGGTGCCGATCCGGAGGTGCTTGCCTATGCCATGGCCAAGTACTCGCGCTCTGCGCTTACGCTGCGCGAATCGCTTGCAGAAATCAGCGCGCAGCGCGCCGAGCAGTTCCTGAACACCTTCTACTTTCAATACGGGCATCGCTCCATCGCAGACCTGGCGCATGTGGCTTTCGCTGTAGAGCGCTTGTCGCTGCTGGCCGCCATTGCGCTGGTGGATGAGCAGCGCTGGGATGGGCAGGAACGCTCCACGCGCTATCAGAACTTCCGCAAGTCCGGCTACTACACACCGCAGTTCGCTTCACCTGTTCACGCTGCCAGCTACACAGCGTTGATGGACGCGTTGTTCCAGGGCTACGTTGAGGTGGGCGAGGGCATGCTGCAGGAACTGAAAGCGCACACCTCCCGCCCTGCAGAGATGGAGGAGGCGGCTTATACTCGCACCTTGCGCGCACGTGCCTACGACATGGCTCGCTACCTTCTACCGCTCGGCACCTACACTTCCCTGGGCCAGATCACAAACGCGCGCACCCTGGAGGGCCAGATCTCGCGGCTGCTGGGCAGCGACTACCGTGAGATCCGCGATTTGGGTGAGAAGCTGCGCGCTGCGGCCGCCGCCCCGGCGTGGAACGTGCAGCACGACGCCGCTGCCGATCTGGTGAGCAGCATCCGTGACCTTGATCCGCAGCTGGGTGCGCGCGCCGGCGAACACCTGCTGCGTGAAGTCCGCACCAGCCCCACGCTGGTGAAATACACGGCGCCCAGCGAGTACGAGCGTCAGAGCCGTGCCGCACTCCAGGAGGCCGCGCGCACGCTGATGCACGGCGTCGCCGTCCTGCCCATGCCCGCAAACCGGCCGCACGTGGATTTGGTGCTGCCGCCCGGGGGCGAATCGCTCTCGCTGGAGATCGACCTGGCGGCTTCCCTGCTCTATCCGCATACCCACCATCGTTACCGGCAGGTGCGCGAGGCCGTGACAGCGCTGCCGGAGCGGCGGATCACCGAACTGATCGAGCTCGGCACGAAGCACCGCGGCCGCTATGATGAACTGCCCCGGCCCTTTGCAGCCGGAGGCAATCTCCGTTTCGACATCCTGATGGATATTGGCGGGTTTCGCGACATGCACCGGCATCGCCGATGCACACAGTTGCTGCAGGGCTACACGACCGCTCATGGGTACGAGATTCCCGATTTTCCCGGCCAGCCGCAGCTTTCCGGTTCTCCGGTGGAGGGCCGCTTCAACAGCCTGGTGGAGCAGGCATTCGCTTTCCACAGATCGGTTGCGGGTTCTGGTACGACCGGTGATGAGTCAGACAAGATCGAGGCTCACTCCAGCGCGGCGGTACCAGTTCCGCAATTTGGAAGAAACGGGCTGACCATGGACTGGGCAAACCCGCTCAACAGCACAGGCACAACGGATAGTAAACAGGACCGCTCGATCGATTACGTTCTGCCTTTGGCCACTCGCTGCCGTTCCCTGTTCACCATGGACTTCGCAGAAGCGGTTTACATCAGCGAGCTGCGCTCAACCCCCGCCGGGCACTGGAGCTACCGCAACGTTGCCTGGCAGATGTATCAGTCGATAGCAGCCGCTTTCCCGGCGCTGGCGGAGCATGTTCGGATCAGCGACCCGAAGGAGCCGGCCGACCTGCTGCTTCGTTAGTCGCCTCATCTACCTGCTGAGGGAACGTCCGCGTAGTCGAAAAATCGCTTCAGTCTGAGGAACTGTTTCTCGTACAGATGAAAGCTGGCATACGCGGCGGCGCAGGAAACACAGAACACGAGCAATCCGATCAGAAGCCGGGGCAGCAACCTGCTTCCGGTAGCGGATCTCAAGGGCTGCAGCAGAAGCAGTGTAAGACCAGGTAGCAGGATCAAGTGAAGCACGTAGAGGCCATAGCTGTATCGACCCAACCAGCGGAGCGGCTTCCATTGGAAAACTGAACGCACACGGGAACCTGGTCGCAGGCAACACAGGATCAGCCCCACTGCAAGAAGCATCGCCCCGGTGTAGTTCAGCGAGGTAAGGTACGGAATCCAATCCGCGCCAGTGGAGTGGTGATCGACCCAACGCCACAGCACCTGCTGTAGAGCGAGAAAAGCAATGGCAGCCAGGAGAAGTTGCTTCGCCAGGACAAGGACTCTGCTGCTGTATTCGCTCCGCATGACGAGCGCAAGGGCTGCTCCCGCAAGCAATTCATCACTGCGGCAGAGCGTGTTGCGGTTCGTCCAGTCAAAGCCGAAGCCCGCGTACAGGCAGTACACACGCAGCAGGAACGAGGCGGCAATCCCCACAATGCACACCCAGAAGAGCTTCCGCTTTGACGGCACCGACGCCACCACGAGCGGCCATACGAGGTAGAACTGCTCCTCCACCGCCAGCGACCATAGGTGATCGACAGAGAAAAAGGGATTATGAAAATGGACCAGCGAAGGCCAGATCACGTGGGTGTTCTGCAGGTAAAGCAGCAGAGACCAGTTCACTCCATTCCAGTGGACGTGCAGAAGTGGCGTGAGAGAAATCAAGATGAGGACTACGCCGTAATACAGTGGGAAAATTCGTAGAACCCGGCGCGCATAGAATTTGCGGAAGTAAGCAGAGTCATGCAGCGAGTCGCGAAGAATGCCGGTAATCAAAAATCCCGACAGCACAAAAAACACGTCGACGCCCATGACGCCGAAGCCGAGATAGTGGTTGAGCGCTGGAGCAAACTGCGGCAGGTTACCCGCCATCAGGTGAGTGGACATGACGCCCAACACGGCAAGACCACGCACCCCGTCAAGAGCAGCAACATGGCCGCGACCCATGTGCCGCGTTCTTGCCGGGTCGCTGTGCAAAGTGTGTTCAGGCTGAACCAATCACTATGAAAGTAGCATTTCGCGTGTCGGAACCTGTGAACTCCCACTTCGCCTTTTGTTTGCCCAAAGAACCTGGGAATGCTAGGATTGGGTTCACGCAAGGAGATCAAAGACGTGGCGGATGATGGACGCAACAAAGCCGTAGAACTCGCGCTGGCAGGCATCGAAAAGCAGTTCGGCAAGGGTTCGATCATGCGGCTTGGGGCCAAAGATGCGATTGTTCCAATCTCTGTGATCTCTTCGGGGTCCATCTCGTTCGACGCTGCTCTCGGCGTGGGCGGTGTGCCGCGCGGCCGTGTGGTAGAGATCTATGGACCTGAATCTTCGGGCAAGACCACCATTACGCTGCAAATCATCGCGGAAGCCCAACGCGCCGGAGGTCTGGCCGCATTCGTTGACGCGGAGCACGCTCTTGATCCGGTCTACGCGCGGAAACTTGGCGTGGACACAGATAACCTGCTGATCTCGCAGCCTGATTACGGCGAGCAGGCACTGGAAATTACGGAAGCTCTCGTGCGTTCTGGAGCGATCGATATCCTGGTTGTGGACTCCGTCGCCGCGCTGGTGCCAAAGGCAGAGTTGGACGGCGAGATGGGTGACTCGCACGTGGGCCTGCAGGCCCGCCTGATGTCGCAGGCGCTCCGCAAGCTGACAGGCACCGTGTCCAAGAGCCGCACCTGCCTGATCTTCATCAACCAGATCCGCGAGAAGATCGGCGTCATGTTCGGTAATCCGGAAACGACCACGGGCGGCCGTGCCCTGAAGTTCTACTCCTCCGTCCGTATCGATATCCGTCGCATCGGTGCCGTGAAGGAAGGTGATGTCGTAGTCGGTTCGCGCACCAAGGTCAAGGTGGTCAAGAACAAGGTAGCTGCCCCGTTCCGCGAGGCTGAGTTCGACATCCTGTACGGCGAAGGCATCTCCCGTGAGGGTGATGTCCTCGATCTCGCGGTTCTGAATAATATCGTGGAGAAGAGCGGCGCCTGGTACAGCTACAGCGGCGAACGAATCGGCCAAGGTCGCGAGAATGTAAGGAATTTCCTCAAGTCCAATCCTGAGATCTTCGACCGTATGAACGCCGAGCTTCGCGCCAAGCTGAAGATCGGTTCCGGGGCAAACGCACCCGTGCCGCCCACTCCGGCGGACGGCACGGAACGTGCACAGGAGGCCGTGCGTCCATCACGCCGGTCGTGACCTTTCTCCAGTCATGCGGCGTACATTGCTCGAACAACCGGTATCCTCTCCGTAACGCATGAAGCCCGTTCGAGCGATTTACCCCGGCACCTTCGATCCGCCAACCAACGGTCATCTTGACCTAGTTAGCCGCGGAGCCAAGATCTTTGACCATCTCGTCGTTGCGGTCCTGCGCAATTCGAGTAAAGGTACACCCCTTTTCACCACGGGAGAGCGGGTTGAGATGCTCTCAGAAGCCACACGTCCCTTCGGGAACGTTTCGGTAAAAACCTTCGACGGATTACTGGTGGAGTTTGCTCGACAGCAGGGTGCGTCTGCCGTGCTCCGCGGCATACGCGCCATCTCGGACTATGAGTATGAGTTTCAGATGGCAATGATGAACCGCAAGCTCGATAGCGCGCTGGAAACCGTCTTTATGATGCCTGCGGAGAAGTACACCTATGTCTCCTCGCGTCTGATCAAAGGTGTCTACCGCCTGAATGGCGACATCAGCGAACTTGTACCACCCTTGGTGCTCCGTCGGCTGCGGGAGAAGAGATCCGCAGCGACCCCGGGCATCGCAGGCGAGGTTCCCGGCGAGGTGTAGCCGTGAACGCTCCGTATACTTTCCCTAAGAAAGCGAACAAGGAACGGAAGCATGGTGGTTAATCTTGGGGGTCGACTGGCCCTTGTTACCGGAGCGTCGCAGGGCATTGGCCGAGCGATCGCGCTCGAGCTAGCGCGCACGGGTGCAACCGTCGCGCTGGCGGCGCGCAACGCAGCGAAACTCTCCGAAGTGAAGGCTGAAATTGAAAGCGCCGGCGGCAGGGCTGAGATCTTCCAGATGGACGTGAGCAGCGACGACGCAATTAAATCTGTTGCGAAGGACATCACCTCAAAGCTTGGAGCAGTTCACGTCCTTGTCAACAACGCCGGCTTGACCCGTGACGGCCTGGTTCTCCGGATGAAATCAGCGGACTGGGACGAGGTGTTGAGTACCAACCTGAAAGGCACCTTCCTGCTTACGCAGGCGCTGCTGCAGCCCATGATGAAAGCCCGCTGGGGCCGCATCATCAACATCGCTTCCGTCGTGGGCCAGACCGGACAAGCCGGGCAGGTGAACTACGCTGCATCAAAAGCCGGCCTCATCGGCCTGACGAAATCTCTCGCGCGTGAGTTTGCAAGCCGCGGCATTACTGTAAACGCCGTTGCGCCCGGGTTCATCGAGACGGACATGACCGGGGTGCTTACAGACGAGCAGAAGTCGGCCATGCTGGGTGTCGTGCCGCTTGGCCGCGCAGGTTCGGTGAATGACGTCGCAACTGCCGTGGCCTTTCTTGCAAGTGAGCAGGCCGGGTACATCACCGGTCATACGCTGGACGTTAACGGCGGCATGTACATGGGTTAGCGTATGCAAGCTGCAAACTACAGTGCGGTGGTGGTCCGCCGGGCGACCTGGCCACACGACGAGGCTGCGGCGGTCCGTCTCCTGCACAGCTATGCCGCTTTTCTTGCGAACCGGCCGAACGATGCAACGAGCATCTGCCTGACCGACTACGGCGTGGAGCGCGCCAGACTTACAACATGCTTTTCGGAGCCGACCGGCGTTATGCTGCTTGCATTTCTAAGTTCCGACGCTGTTGGGTGCGTTGCGGTAAAGGCCTGTTCAGACAAATCTGCAGCCTGCGAGATGAAGCGTCTCTGGGTAGAACCCGCCGCGCAAGGCTCTGGCCTCGGGCGTCTTCTGGCTGAAACTGCCATTCAGTGGGCGCGCGATCGCGGCGCAGCAATGCTGCTTCTTGACACCGTTCCGGAAGCCATGCCGAAGGCGGCTGCGCTGTACCGCTCTCTCGGCTTCCTACCTACGGAACGCTACAACAAGAACGATGTCCCCGGCCTCCAGTTCCTGCGGCTAAACCTCCGCTGAACTCGCTGAGACTCCTTGCACCACGTCATTGCATCCAATGCGGAGTTGCACCGGCACAGCCGGTTCCCCGCTGGTCACGAATCCGCGCTGGTACACGGGCCGGCGAAAACGTAGTTTGCCCTTGTCAGCAGTTGCCCTGCTGGTTAGCGTGTGATGAATGGCTGACATGCACATCATGGTGCCGGTAGCAGCGCCGGCAAGAGCAACAGGACCGGCGGCGATGAACATCGGAAGCACGATTCGCGGCTACCGGCTGCAAAAAGGCATGTCTCAGGGCGATGTGGAAAAGCGTACCGGCCTTCTGCGCTGCTATTTGTCCCGCGTCGAGAACGGGCACACTGTGCCCTCACTAGACACCCTGCAGAAGGTTGCGATTGCGCTCGATGTGCCGCTCAGTCACTTTTTTGAGGATGAGCCGGCTCAGCGCGAACTGGCGTCAATGGCGTTGAGCTCGGACGAGATCCGGTTCCTCTCCGAGGTGCGGCGCTACAGTTCTCACCTATCAGAAATCGACCGCAAATTGCTGTTGGCCATGGTGAAGAAGTTTGCCCAGACAACACTCACTTGACGACACGCCACCAGCTATCGCATGGCACGCAAAAAGAACGCGAACAATGCAAGCACCATGCAGGCGACAGCGAATGTTAGTCGCTGCCGCTGAAGATAGCGAATACGCCCGTTCGTCATCTGCGACAGCAATGGCAGACCAAGCAACAAGCCGCTCGCAAAACCGCCCAGATGGGCCATGTTGTCAATGCGCAGGTCGCCGAGCCCGAATCCGTTCATCACAGGACGAACCAGAGTGCCTGCACCGATAAGCAGATTGAGCGTCGCGAAGGACACAACAGACCTACGAATGGCGTGCAACTCCCGGAGGGGAATGCCTGCAAATCCTGGTCTCGGCTGGGCTAACCGCCGGTTGGAAAAGAGCACAATCAGGATGCCGGCGATCCCGAAGACCGCGCCAGAGGCTCCGGCACCGACCTGATCATACTGGCGCTGCACCACGTTTGCTGCGATGGAAAGCAGGTTGCCGGCTGCACCTGTAAGTACGTATACCGAGCAGACACCAAAAAAGCCGAGCAGAGGCTCCCCAATGACACCCAGGTTCCACAGGCACCACATATTGGTGAGCAGATGGATTGCCCCCACATGGACAAACATAGCGGTCACAATACGCCACCACTGGTGACCCAGCAGCACGGCTTCTCCATTGTTCGCGCCGAACCGAATCAGATCGACCGGCGACGGTGTGAGGCGGTCAACTCCCGCATGCACCATCCACCCGTAAACTGCGATGTTGATGGACAGCAGCAGGTACGTTGCCGGAGCTTGCTGTAAGGTCCGAAACCTGCTTCGGAGCGGACTCGCAGAGCCTGTGGCTGTGCGCAGTACGTTCCCATCCCGCTGCTGGTCGGCGACCCCTGACTGAGTGGGTTGCATCACTGCAGGGTGCTGTTGCGATGCCTGAAAGCCGGGCGGGTACGAATCGCTCACTGGGCTGTCTGCGCTAAATGACACGCTCGCGCGCTTGCAGCCGGCGCTGCTGGACGGTATGCGAGATCAGGCTAGGTGCAGGCGTTGCGATCGCCACCAGGATCCACATCAGTACCGAAAATAAAAGTCCGACCACCGCAATGGACTGCAGCGTAAGCGCGAGCGATAGATGACGCATGTGCAACTCCGCAAAAGTGACCTGTGCCCAGGGGCCTCGATGCAGAATCATGGTAGCTAGCAGAAAAATAAAAACCGACACGGTGAACAAGGAGAGCAACAGCAGATCAACGGTCCGGTGAAGACGCTGACGCGCCCGGCAGTGGGCGCACTGGGCAAAGTGCTCCTGGTAAGCACCACGCACCGCTGGTGGAACAGCCGTGGTGTCATATCTCCAACTAGAAAGAATGTCGCCCACAACTTGATCGCTGCAGCCCGCGTCGCTGCCGAGCAAGGATGATGCAAAACCAAAAGTCCGCACGTCTTGCAAGTAGCTGCGCGTCTCTCTGTGCGGTGCTTTGTCCGGATTCATCATGGTTTCAACATTCATATTAGAGGGTTCTGATGTCAGGAATCCAGTGAGGATTCAGCGGCATTGTTTTCCAGCCGGAAAGTTCACAGGCAAAGACTTTCCAGCGGGACCTCTTGTGGCGCTAGAAGTACCCGATTGCCCAGAAGGCTCAATCGATCACCCAACGCCTGTTCGGCAGCTAAGCGGGCAAGTTCCGGCGCATTATTGCTCTCAGACAGATGCGCCAGGACCACGTAACGTGCACCACCATCATAGTCACGCGTCAGGAACTCTGCCGCAGCCGCATTGGACAGATGTCCTACGCGAGACAGGACACGCTGCTTGACGCTCCACGGGTACGGGCCGTCACGCAGCATTTCCAGGTCGTGGTTTGATTCGATCAGCAGCACATCGCAGTTGCGCAATGCCTGCTTCACGTTTTCCGGCACATAGCCCAGGTCCGTTGCAAAGCCGAAGCGCAGCCCTTCCGCGCTGAAAACAAAGCCGCAGGGGTCAGCGGCGTCATGCGGAATGGTGAACGGCAGGATGTCGATGTCGCCGATGCAGAGGTGGCGACCGGCGCGGAAGTACTCGACAGACGGCAGAAACGTCGGGTTCTCGCGGACTCTCTGGCGCGTGCCCGGGTCCACGTCGTCGCAGAGGTCCTCCGTGGCGGCAGCCAGCAGAACCGCGGCAGGGTCGCTCGTCGCTTCGGGGAGGGTGGAGGAGCGTGCATCCACATCGGCGACGGCGTCCACGTCGATGTCCGCGGCAAAGAAGTGGTCGTCCGGCGTCGCGGCGCTGTGCGTGTAGGTGGCGATCTGGTGGGCCAGCGCCTCCGCTTCCAGCCGCTCCTGCTTCTCCCGGCGGGTTTGTTCCAGCCACTGCTTGTAGCTCAGGGTGGTGCGCGGTGTCATTTGCCGCACCCAGGCGCGATGCGTTGCCTCGGTCAAGTACACCGGGATGTTGAGTTTGCGCGCCAGCACCGGCAACCCGCTGATATGGTCGGCATGCTCGTGCGTGATCAGGATGGCATCGAGTTGCTCGGCTTCCTCGCCGGCAGCGCTCATGCGCCGCATCAGTTCACGGCACGACAGCCCTGCGTCCACCAGGATGCGCGTCTTCGACGACGCAATGACAGTGCTGTTCCCCTTGGACCCCGAGGCGAGAACCGTCATCCGCATCATGGCTCGAGTTTACTGCCGAGTAACGTGGATTACGAGGCAGTAACCAGCCTGGTTCACTTACGAACGTGTATCGCCCCGCAAGGGTGCCAGAAACTTGATGGTGCTTTTCATGACAACGGCGTCGCCCTGGTTGAGTGTCTGCGTGTACAGCGTCACCAGGCCCAGCTCCGGGCGCTTCTGCGACTTGCGCAGGCCGACAATCTCCATCTCGGTCCGCAGCGCGTCGCCGGGGCGCACCGGCTCCGTCCAGCGGATCTCCTCCACGCCCGCGCCGATCATGCCGCCGTGCACCTTGATGGTGTCCACGCGCAGGCGCATGACGATGGCTGCGGTCAGCCAGCCGGACGCGGCCAGCCCCTTGAAAAACGAACTCTTCCCTGCTGCCTCATCCAGGTGAAAGGGCTGCGGATCATACTTCTCCGCAAACTCGGTAATCTCCTGTGCGCTCACCTTGACCGAACCAGCCGAAACGAACTTCTGTCCCAGCTGGAAATCCTCAAAGTACAGTTCCTCTGTCATCACATACCTCTAGCCCTTCAGTGCCGCGTTGACCACGTCTCTGGCCTCATCCTGTATTTGTTTCAGATGTGCCTCGTCCTTGAAGCTCTCCGCGTAGATCTTGTAGACGTCCTCCGTGCCGGAGGGGCGCGCGGCGAACCAGCCGTTCTCCGTCGCCACCTTCAGGCCGCCGATGGCTGCGCCGTTACCGGGCGCATTGGTCAGCACCTGCATGATGGGCTCACCCGCCAGCTCCTGGGTGGTCACCTGCTCCGCGGAAAGCTTGCTGAGCTTGGCCTTCTGCTCGCGGTTGGCGGGAGCGTCTACGCGCTGGTAGACGGGATTGCCGTGACGCTTCGTCAAGCTCTTGTAGAGTTCGCCGGGATCCTTGCCGGTGCGCGCCGTCATCTCCGCCGCCAGCAGGCCCATGATGGGGCCGTCCTTGTCCGTGGACCAGCTGCCGCCGTCCATACGCAGGAACGACGCGCCCGCCGACTCTTCGCCGCCAAAGCCGAGTGAACCGTCGCTCAGGCCGGTGACGAACCACTTGAAGCCGACCGGCACCTCGACCACCCTGCGCGCGATGCCCTGCCCCACCCGGTCGATCATGGACGACGACACCAGCGTCTTGCCGATGGCCGCGTCCGTTCTCCAGCCGGGCCGGTTGGCGAACAGGTACTCGATGGCAACCGACAGGTAGTGGTTGGGGTTCAGCAGACCGGTGGACTTCGCCACAACGCCGTGGCGGTCGTGGTCCGTGTCACACGCCCAGCTCACGTCGTAACGGTCCTTGTTGTCGATCATGCCGTGCATCGCGAAGGGCGACGAGCAGTCCATGCGGATCTTGCCGTCCCAATCGATGTGCATGAAGCGGAAGGTACCATCGACAATCGTGGACAGCACTTCCAGCGGCAGCTTGTACCGCTCCGCGATGCGGCCCCAGTAGTAGACGCCTGCGCCGCCCAGAGGATCGACCGCCAGCTTCAGGCCGCTGCCCGCGATGGCCCGCATGTCCACCACGTTCGACAAGTCGTCGACATACTCCGCCAAAAAGTCATGCTTTGAGGTGGTGGCCGCCTTCAACGCCTGCGCGTAGGGCATGCGCTTCACACCGGCCAGGCCAGCTTTCAGCAGGTCGTTAGCGCGGTCCTGCACCCACTTGGTCACGTCCGTGTCGGCGGGGCCGCCGTTGGGTGGGTTGTACTTGAAGCCGCCGTCCTCCGGCGGGTTATGCGAGGGCGTGATGACGATGCCATCCGCGAAGCCGTCCTGCCGCCCGCGGTTGTATACCAGGATCGCGTGCGAAAGGGCCGGGGTGGGCGTGTAGCCGTGCTCGTTGCCGGTCTCTGGGGTGCCGCTGTCGATGCGCGTCGCCACGCCGTTGGCGGCCAGCACCTCAAGCGCCGTGCGAAACGCCGGCTCGGAGAGCGCATGCGTGTCCATGGCCAGGAATAGCGGCCCCGTGATGCCCTTGCCCGCGCGGTACTCGCAAATGGCCTGCGTGATGGCAAGGATATGGTCCTCGTTAAACGCCGCCTTTAAGGAGGAGCCGCGATGTCCGCTGGTGCCGAAGCTGACGGCTTCTCCCGGGTTCGCGGCGTCAGGGTGCAGCGTGTAGTAGGCGGCAACCAGGCGCGAAAGGTCGACTAGGCAGTGCGGGTCCGGCAGCTTGCCGGCGTTGGGGCTGTTGCTCATGGGATCCTTTCGATCGCAATCGACGTGGCAGGTGCTACCGCAAGGCAGTGTATCGCGGCGTCGCTTTCACCCAGTCAACGCTTCTTCAGACAGCACGCGTCCTGGGATGGCACTGCCCTGCCCGGTCGCAATACAATGAAGCCTCTCCTGACACGGATTGTAGACCGGGTGGCCGGATATCGAGGGTTACGCGGGTACCCCGGCTGTTTGCGTTGAAGCTTTAATCACCATGCTGTTTGCTGCACTGCGCCCAAGACGCCGCCGCTGCATCCACCGCCGTTTGGCTGTGGGCTGCTGTGTGCTTCTGTCTACCATCGCAGCAGCGGCCCAAACCGGCGTGGTGGCAGCGGATACTGCCGTAACCAGCGCACATCCAGCCACTAATTACGGGAGCCTGACCAACCTATACGTCAGCGGAACCAGCACCTCACTCCTGCGCTTTGACTTGAGCGCCCTGCCCACGGGGGCGCGCGCAGCAGACGTGAACCGCGCGACATTGCGCCTGTTCGTCAATCGGGTGAACACGCCGGGCGTTCTTATTGTTTCCGCCGTGAATGGTGCCTGGAACGAGGGCGCGGTCACCCTGCAGACGCTGCCGCCAACCGGTACTGCGGTCGAGGTCTTTCCCGTCACGGACGAGTACCAGTACGTCACCGTGGACGTGACCTCCCTAGTACAGGGGTGGCTCACCAATCCCACGAAGAACTTCGGCGTTGCCCTGACCGCCTCGGCGGCCGACGTCGTCCTCGATAGCAAAGAGAACGACGTCACGGCGCACCCGGCGCAATTGGATGTTGCGCTCTC
>CAXTBQ010000040.1:0-30796 GCA_964242065.1 uncultured Terriglobus sp.
ACGGCACCACGTGCGGTGTTCACCAAAAGTGTTCTTGCCTTCACCAGCTGTGCTCAAACACGGATCACGGAGGTCGGTCGTTGAGCAGGCGGCTAAGCAGATCGGCATTGAAAGGTTCGGAGCGCACGATCTGCGTAGGACCTGCGCAAAACTGTGCCACAGGGCCGGTGGTGACCTAGAGCAGACCAAATTCCTCCTCGGGTATTCGTGGATACAGACAACCGAGCGCTACCTCGGCTCGGAGCAGGACATCATCGTTGCTGTGAATGACAGACTAGGTTTGTAGACGGAAGCCGCTACCAAAGTGTTTTCCCGGTCCCTCTGATAGCAGGCCGAACAACGTAGCGATTCTAAAGTTCTCCGGGCTACCGCCGATGAGGGCGGTACGACTGTCCCGGAGAAAGACATGCATCACGTTCGTACAGTACTTGTTTGCAGCCTTCTAAGCCCGATTGTTGTAGCCGCGCAGACTCGCTCTAGTGAGCAAACCAGCAGCACAGCTACTGTCGCGGAGAAGACCCCCAAGCGACCCTTGCACGAAGTGACGGCACCGTTCGCATCGCCAGCGAGTGGAGCACCTGCCCCGCTCGCCGTAGCGCCCGCCCTTCCTGTCGGACCCCATACTCGTGTGGATGTGCATGCTCACGACGAGGCAGGCCCTTCTACGTTGCCGCCTAGCACCGTGGAGTTTACGGGCCAGGAAGTTCTTCAGTCTGCCGGCACGTGGAGTGATCTGCCCCGGTACCTGCAAACGCTGCCCGGGCTGATCGGCGGCTCGGACCTTCAGAATGCGTCCTATGTACGCGGCGGCAATCCGTTCGAAAATGCCTTCGAAGTGGACGGGATCGAAGTACCGAACATCAATCAGCTGGCGCTCGCCAACTCCACCGGCGGGCTGGGCTCCATGCTGGACACCGAGATGGTGAGCAATGTTACGTTCCAGGCCGGAGATACAGGTTCGAGCCACGAGAGTCGCCTCTCGTCACTCACTGCCATCCACACGTTGGACACTCCGGGACAGAATCTGACGACCTTCGATGTAGGTTATTCGGGCGCAGGCTTCCGAATTGCGCGTCCGATCGGAAACAACAGGAACATGCTGATCTCCGCACGTGAGAGCGTCACCAACTTGTTCCTGCATGACGTGGGTCTGAACGGTTCACCTGAGTTCACAAATGCCTTCTTTAGGTACTCCGTAGACCTGTCGTCGCGCAATCACTTCTGGCTCGAATCGCTGGGCGGCCGAGATCGTCTGCAGGTGACCCCGACCTGGAACGACATCTGGGAAACCAACGCGTACGACACCGCTTACAGCGGCTGGCGCGATACAACAGGTGCGGTCTGGCAGTACACACTGGAGAACGATGCCGTCAGCACGTTCTCCCTCAGCAACTCTGAAAACCTGCAACACCTGCTGCAGACCAGTCAGCTTACAGACACCCCCTCTAGTTTTCAGCAAGATGATCATGACGGAACTTCCGTGCTGAAGTACAGCTATCAGTGTGTGGGCGAGGATGGTTCCGGATCACACTTCGGCGGCGACATGCACCTCAGTCGCATCCGTTACACCACGGCACAATCCGGAGCCATTTACAGCCCTTACGCTGCTGCCAGCGTTCCTCCGGCCGCCCCGTTTGCACTCAACCCGGCGTTCAGCACGGTGGATCGGGCACTCTTCTTCGACCTCAACCAGGCCGTGCGGCACCGCTTGTTCGTGCGTGCAGGCGCGCGCTACCAGAAAGCCGGGCTTGCCACTGCGGCCGGCTCGACGAACGCCTTCCTGCCTCACGCCTCGGTGAGCGTAGCAGTTGGTCGCTTGAACCTTAATGGCTCGTGGAACCGGACAGCGCAACTTCCACCTTTTGCTACTGTGGCGGGCGCTCCTGGAAACACGTCGCTTGGGCTCATCCATGCTCAGCAGTTCGTAGCGGGCGCTGCAGTCCACTTGACCAGCCGTGTTTCAATGCGCCTGGAGGCTTACCGAAAGACCTATACCAACTACCCCGTTGCAAGGGAGTACCCGCAGATTTCTCTTGCAACGTTGCTGCCGGTGATCGACGAGCCGTTTACAACCCTTGCCCTTCAGGGCGGCGGGATGGGGCGTGCGCGGGGTGTGGAGTTGAGCCTTGATCACGCTCCATGGCATGGCTTCTTCGCACGTGGAAATGCGAGCATCTCGCGGTCAGAGTTCACAGGCAGCGACGGTATCTACCGGCCCGGCACCAACGCTCTCCCGCTCGTGGTGAACGTCCTTGCTGGAGCGAAGCTGAAGAAGTTCGAAGTCACCATGCGTGAGACGGGCAGTTCCGGTCGAGCTTACACGCCTATCCTGGTTCAGGCCTCGTACGAGGCGAATCGGTCCATCTACGACCTTAGCCATGTAAACGCCCAGAGAGGCGCAGCCTACAGCCGGCTCGATCTCGCAGCGAATCGCACTTTCGATGTGAGAAGCGGCGTGTTACGCGTCCATGCCGGACTCCTCAACGTACTCAATCGGCAGAACTTCTTCGAGTACCTGTGGCGTCCTCGCTGCCCCGTATGCGGGCCTTTGGCGCAGTATGGCACTGGCATTCGTCCAGACTTCAACATTAGCTATACCTTTTGAGGACTCCAGGAAGACAGGTCGCTCGTTGTAAGCTCTCGCAACGGTGTGCCGCAGACGCGATGGAGTTATTGTAGCGAGGCGATTCCCTTGTTGGCGCAAACATCCAAGCAGGCCTTCGACGCTCGTCAGAGTCGCTCTACACAGGCGAATTAGCAACGCGCCGTTTGCCCCTAAGCAGCAGCAGTTCCGTCCCCGCCCCTACATCAGAGGCACGCTTGTTGTGCGTAGAATCCGTGGCAGTACCTGGCTTGCTTCTTGCAGGAGTGGCTCTACCTCGTCGATGACGCTGAGGTACAGAGAAGCAGTGCTGACGGACAATCTGACATAGGCGCGAGCGAGAGAACGGCAGAGGAAGCCGTAATGTGTGGTGCCGTTCACTCCCCAACAACATCGCGGACATTCTACGAACCCTAAGCGCATCGGTGCGTACCAAGTGGGCCAGGGCGTGCTCATTGGGATTCAGCAGTACGGGTACCTAGCCACTTCCACCATGGCTCCTGCGTTGTGGTGGAGGTCGATCTCCTGCTTCGCACGGATCCCGCGGCATCTCTGCCTTACCGATGCAAATGAAGGAGCGTTCTAAGTGCATACGCGTTCTGCACGCACCACAAGCGTTATCGCACTGCTTGCATCAGCAAGCACGTTGCTCGCGCAAGACCAGGGAGTTCAGCCTGGCAAGCCGCGTGTCTCGAGTCCCTTTGCGCTGGATGAGTCCACGCTGCCGAAAGGTCCGGCGCCATGCCTCACCGACGGCCATCCTGACTTGTCTGGTTATTGGCTGCCATCAAAAAAGGATCGTCCGTCCGGCAATATCCGGATCCCTCTTTTTTCGGCGATGAGTTCGGTTGGTGGGATGGCGACACCTTCGTGATCGACTCCACCGCTTTCAAGGAAGAGCGCACCTGGATCGACGAGAACGCAAACCCACACAGCGACGAGCAACACACGGTCGAGCACTGGACCCGTCCCGACATCTCGCACCTACACCTGGAACTTACTGTCACGGATCCGAAGTTTTATACGGAGCCGCTGCACTATCAGCGCACATGGCTGCTGGGCAAACCCGACCAGCGGGTGCGGGAATATTCCTGCGCCGAAGACAACGTGGACGGCCCACATATCGGGCCCGGCCCAGGTCCAATCGGCCCGGATGGACAGCGTGGTTACGGCACCTTGGCTCCATTGCCGCCGCCGCCTGACAAAGACCACCCGGCCGTCACCAACATCCCGGACTAGTCGCCTCCATCAACAGCTCGCTACGCGCCGAGCGTGGTGACCTTCAGGCCATCCTGCGATATAGGCTTTGAACTGGTTACACCATCTCTGCCAGCTGCTGTGTGACTCGCACTTCGGAACCTACATCCGCATCCTGGGCTGCGGCTTGCAGATGACTGGCATAGGTACGAAAGCGAGCGGGATCTGCGGCGATCTCTGCCTTAATTTGCGCTGTCGTTCTCGTGCCCGGCGTGTCTGCGTCAGCCAATTTGCTGTGCGCGTTCTGGCCCACTGGTAAAGCCGGGTTGCTGCACCCGCTTTGCGCCCGCCGCGAGTGTATCTGCGTAAGCGGCAACCTTCAGCCATTCGGCATCGGTCTTGGGCGCTTTCACCCGCGTGCCTTTAGCCGTCACCTCCGTGCCCACGCTCTCCCAGAGTGCATCGGCGGAGGGATCAATCATCAGAAGCATGGTTTACTGGATGCTCGATGGGGTGACGTCAGGAGACGCGCTGTCTTTTAGCTGCGAGAGGGCTGCTACCGTGACGGCTCCGCCAGCAACCATTGCGAAGGCCGACGCGGAGCAAACGATTCGCTTCAACTGTGTCATACCTCTCCGGTGTTGTAGAGCTGAGGCGCTCGATGCTAGGGCGAGGCTGGCGAACCAGCGCTGCACCTGCTGGATCGCTGTCGCTGCACCTGCTGGATCGCTGTCGCTGCACTTGCCCTCTCGACTGGTAAGCAGTTTCAGGTAATCGACCAACAGCAAGTCTGCACTGCGTTCAGAGGACGAGCGTGCGGCACTCGCCCCGAAACGCAGCACACGTAGACGTTTACTGGCCACCTTCGCGCTCAACCTGAATACCAGTGGTGGATGCTGTGTACGGCACAGGCTGATCAGCAAGCAGCTTCTCAATCTGCGCCGTGAACTCCGCTTTCAGCTCGTCGTGAAATCGGCCGCTCGCCGGCGAAGCAAAGCCAGAGTGGACTGACTTGACTTTGCCGTCGCGTCCAATGAAGAGCGTCGCGGGCCAGGTGTTCAGATTGACCGCCTGCGGCACCTTCTCCCACATTTCGGCGGGTGCGCCCGCAATAAGGTAGGTGTGGTTCACCCCGTACTGCTTCACAAAGGCCTTTTCGCGATCAAGGCTGGTCTGCTGCTCCGGCTCTTCAAAGTCAAGCGCTACGATGGCCAGTCCCTTGTCGCGGTACTTGCGGTCGAGCTGCACGAGGTACTGCGCCTCATCGTGGCAATCTGGGCACCAGGTTCCTGTGACTACGGCAAGAACGACCTTGCCCTTAAAAGCGTGGATCGTCATTCGATACCAGCTTGCCATCGGCATCAGGGAACTTGAATGCGAAGACCTCATCCTTGTCGCGGACGGTGGTGTGGGTGCTGTAGTTCTCCGGTTGAGGCAGACCCTTCGCCAGCGCAACGTCCTCCTTGTAGGCGATAGGGCTTGGCGTGTAGCGGCTGTCCACGGGTGCCTCTTCGCCATACGCCTTGGCAGACGCGGCCTGCACGTTCTGTGAGGCTGCTTTCTGCTTCACGCCGGGGTTCTGCTCAACGCTCAGCGTGCCGTCTGCCTTGGGTCTTACCTCGATCACGCCGGGGCGCGAACCGTCGAAGTGGCTCAGGCGCCATTTGCCGTCCTGAAAGTTTCCGGTGTACGCACCGGTGTCGCCATCCACACGCAGGATCGTAGCTGCGATCTCTGAACCGCGCTGCTCCACGATGAAGTGGAACGCCTTCTCGCCCTTCGCGGACGGTGTCTCAAGTGGGATGATGTACGAACCTGCTATCTGGGGTGC
Source organism: uncultured Terriglobus sp. (assembly GCA_964242065.1). Taxonomy (GTDB): domain Bacteria; phylum Acidobacteriota; class Terriglobia; order Terriglobales; family Acidobacteriaceae; genus Terriglobus. Next base: position 5,631 of record CAXTBQ010000040.1, read on the forward strand.
GCCGCTCACGTTCTTGGCATCCACGTGTCGCACCGCGCGAAAGGTATAGCCTGCGGTTGAGGCGCGATTCTGGGTCGACAGGTCGCCAACCAATGCGCCATCCTTTAGCGATGCGTGAATGCCGGAAAGGTAATGGTCCACCTGCAGGTTCAGCTTGCCATCGTGGAACGATCCGCCAGTCGTCGCGTCGAACGGCTCAAAGCCGTTGTAGAACGTCCCCTTGACGGTGTCACCTGTGGTTGCAAGGTCGAGCCGAAAGGGCACCGTATCGCCACTGGGGCGAACCAGTTGCGCATCCCAGCGACCATCGATGGATGTGGCTGCCTGCGCCGGGAGTGGGCTGACGCTCAGGCCGGCGAACGCCAGTGCGATGCCTGCTCGCTTCAAAAATGCCTTCATGATGCAACCTCCAGAAAAGGTGAGTAAGGGCGTGATGGGTTAGCCCTGCTTGTGGCGTGCGGGAGCGGTGGAACCTGCAAAGTGCAGGTGGTTGGAAACTGCGTAGGCCTGCCACTCATCGGGCAAACCACGCTTGGTGGCCAGCAGGATTTCAAGCGCGGCTCGCTTCAGCTGCGGTGCAATCGCGGTGAACTCCGCACTTGTGTCCTCGCCGGTCAACACTTGTAGCAGCCGGTGGTACACGTAGGCCTTGGCCGGCTGGGGAAGGCTGTCAAAGGAATCCGTATAGACCAAATAACTCACGGGGTAGCGAAAGGTGCGTTTCCGCAGGTCGAAGTCGCGCAGCGAGCGGCCCCTGGTGTCGCGTGGACCCTGTGCGGCAAAGCTGCGCGCAAAGGCCGAGTCGCTGTCTGCCTCAAAGCCGAGGCCGTGCAGCGAAGCCTCGTTGGCAAACACCAGGTAGCGCAGCAGCTGCTCTGCCGGACGCTCAAGCTGCTGCCGTGCCTCTGCGGACAGTGGTGTCGCTGCACATCTGAAACCGGACCGCCAGCGGGATATACCGCTGTCCTGCGAGGGCCCGGTCTGCCGCAGAGGAATCTCTAGTGAGAAGGCGTCGGTAAAGTACTCGGTGGTCAGGTTGAAGCTTGCGTCTTGGTGCTTCTGCGGCACTGTGCCAGTGATGGCTCCCGCAAGCTGATACGGCGTTGATGGCTCCACACGCACGAGCAACGGAATGGGGCCGCCGGGCTGCTGTGTGGCAGCGTACACGTGCCAACCACGCTCAATGGTGGCATGCAGCGTCACTACACGCTCGTCCTTGTTTGCCGCAGCGCGTTGCGTAAGGCTCCACTGCGCGGTTACAGGTTTTTGAGCGTATGCGGTACCTGCCAGCAGAGCGATCAGTATTGCTGCCTTCATCGTGCCTCCTTGCGTGCCGCATCGTAGACAGGCGGGTGCGTCTGCCCCAAGTGGCAGTTACCGCAGGTAACGGAAGGTGCCTCTTCGCCAGGTGCGAGCGTAGCCAGGTATTTCTGACTGATTGTGTTCGTCATGCGCATCATCAGTCGCGCTGTCTCTTTCCTTGGGTTGTCGTCCGAAGCGTAATCCATCTGCTTTTCTTCCGGATTTTCATCGTGGCAGAAGCTGCAACTTACCCCAGGTCGCGCTGCATCTTTGCCATCTGTCCGTACACGTCTGCAAGTGACGTGGTCTTCGGTAGCACCTTTAGGTTTGCTGGGGCCAGCACCCGCTTGTGGCTGCTGCGCAGCAACCATGCCGCACAGCAGGGCAAGCGTTGAGCCGGCGAGCACACCGCCCGCAAACACAGTTCGCATTACTCCTTCACAACCTGTCCGCGGATTTCTCCACCGGGGTTAGCCGCCGTGTGCAGGTTGAAGTACCACTTACCCGCAAGCAGATCGGCAGACTGTTCTCCGTTAGCGTCTGGTCGGCATCGATAGGGCTGGTGAGCGGAGCCTTTATCGGGACCTGCGGATTCGCATTGCTGCCTTCCGCTGCGGGACCGTGGAAGTGCGCAGCCGTCGCAGGACCGGTCAGGCCATCGTAGGTCACGTGATAGTGCAGCTTGTGAGTATCTGTGTAGTAGTCGGCAACGAGACTACCTGTGCCGTCCACCTGCTTGGCCGGAGACTCATGGGTGCCGTTCAGGTCTGCTTTGAGCTTGATGGTCTCTGCTTGTACTGCAAGAGCCAAAACGGCGAAGGTGCTAAGTGCAAGGGTGTATGCGCGAAAGGTCACTAAGGATCTCCTGAATTGAATGCTTCATGTTCTTACTTCCGTTGCTGGTCAGGGCTGGCACGCACCATACCCCGGATTTCACCCTGAGGATGTTTCTCAGTTGTGACGTTGAAGTACCATCGGCCCTCCAGCAGGTCCTGCTCCTGTTCCTGGTCCAGCCATGCGGTGCCAGAAACGAGCCTCGCTTCAGGACGAGGCGCAGCCACCATCGCGGCTGCCATCCGGTCGATGGCAGCGGGTCCGTGAAAGCGCGCGTATAAGGCAGGTCCGCTGAGCGAGTAGAAGCGCGCGTTGAAGCGCAGCATGTGCGTGGTGGTGTCGTAAGTTCCCGCCACGTCTCCGGTTGCAGGCTCACTGCTGCTGGGTATTGCGGCAGCCGCATCCAGATCTGCATGGATTTTCCAGAGCACATGGGCCGCTCGTGTCTTGATGGAATGTCCTTCAGCCCACAGCAGGGAAGGCGTAAAAAGCAATAAACCAGTAATCGCGGAGTAAGGCCAAATTCTCAGCATGACGCATCCCAAATAGCGCCGTAGAAAACGGCTTGTGCAAGGGCTTGCCACGTACGAGCACATGCAGTGGGTCGCATGTCATTGGGCAATCTTGTGGATTAATGAAACTTCTCGGGCAAAGAAGCTCAACCAGAGGATCAACCTACTGGGAGCAACAACAAACGCCTGCAAGAAGGAACATGTAATCACCATGAAGCCTTTTACGAAGAAAGTCAATAACTAATGGAATGATCATTCGTCCGCGGCTCATTATGAAGGTACTTGTTGAGGAACACCATTTGACGTTCATACGCGTCACGGCGGTGGTCACGCTGCTGAAAGCCGTGACCCTCATGCGGGTAGGTGTGGTACTCGTAGACCTTGCCTGCGGCCTTCAGCGCGGCAACGAACTGCTGCGACTCCTGTGGCGGAACCTGCGGGTCTTCCTCGCCATGCAGGATCAGCAGCGGTGTTTTGATAGCGTTTACCTGCAGAAGCACATTGGCCTTCCGGTAGACCGCAGGTTTGCTGGCGGGAGGACCGCCCATCTTGGTTTCCCAGCGGATGGCTGAGTTCCGATTGGTGTACTGCAGAAAAAGCGCCCGGTCCACGACGCCAAACATCTCGATGCCGGCGGCAAAGGTGTCCGGCAGCTTCGCCACGGCATTGGCGACGACCGTGCCGCCGTGGCTGCCACCGCTTAGGGCCACACGTTTCGGATCGGTGATTCCTGCACCCACCAGGTACTTGACACTAGCGGCTATGTCGTCGATTTCACCGCCGCCAGAGTCCTCCACGTTGCTGTTGCGGAAGCGCTCACCGTAACCGGTGGAGCCGCGAAAGTTCGGCTCCAGCACAACGTAGCCGTGATCCGCTAGAAACAACGACCACGGTGAGAAGGTGAGTGTGGTCTGCCCCTCAGGTCCGCCGTGCGCGGAGATCACGGTAGGGTAGCGGCGAGTGCTGACGAAGTTGGTGGGCCGGTAAAGGATGCCCGCAAGCGGCGTGCCATCGCCGCTGCGGAAGTGGACTACCTCTGGCGTGATGCCCAGCGTGGAGAACCTGGTGGCCGCGGCCTTTGGCTGCAGCGGTTCTGCTGGGCCGCCTCCAGGGAACGAGACGCGGTACTCCTCCGGTGGGGCAAGCGCGGTGCCGCGTGAGAAATAGAGAGTGCGGCTGTCCCGCGTCCACTGCGGCGTACCTTCGATGCCGACGAGGTTTGTCAGGCGATGCGGTGCCCCGCCTGCGCTCGCTACGATCCAGAGGTGGCGCTCTTCCGCCAGAACGCGGTTCGAGGTGAAGGCGACCCACTTGCCATCGGGTGAGACCACAGGTGTCTCGTCCTCGCCGGTTCCGGAGGTCAACGGACGAGGTGTGCCGCCATTAGCAGGAATCAGCCATAGCTTGTCCCAGCCACTCTCCTGCAGCACCACGACGAGCGAGCGGCCATCCGGCAACCACGCCGACGTGTTTACAGCCCACGCGCCGCCGGGATCGTTCTGTGCCGTGTAAATCACCTTCGGGGCGCCGGACGTGCCCGTACGCTCGTCGAAGGGCAGCACCGTCAGCTTGCCTGAGAAGAACGGGCGCGAACGCTCCGTGTACACGATGTGGGTACCGTCTGGCGACCATGACGGCACGGGGTCGAAGCGATCCGACGCTACGGCATCGCCGCGGTCTGATGCGTCGTTAACAGGCTCGCCGCTGGCCTGAATGACGTCTGCTCCGGTGTAGATTTCCGTCGCAGCCAGCAGGTGCTGTTCACCACTGTCGGCTCGTACGGCGTAGAGCTCGTTAAAGCCATGCCGACCCGATTGATACAAAATCCAGCCGCCATGTGGATGCCACAGTGGGTGGTGGTCGGTCGCACCGCGCGGATCGCCCGTCCCGGCAGGGTCGTGGGTCAGCCGCTTTGGTTCGCCGCCGGTGGAAGCGATGGCCCATACGTCCCCTTCGCTGATGTAAGCCAGCTGCTTGCCATCGTGCGACCAGCTCACCTCTGACTTGGCAGCGGGTGTGCTGGTCAGCGGGTGCACCTCGCCCCCACTGGCCGGCCGCGTAGCAATCTGCCCTCGCTCGACGGTTGCGAAGGATGTACCATCCGGTGACAACACCCCAACTCCGTCGGTGCGGCCGCCTGTGTTCAGCAGGTCGTCGATCGTCAGGTGTGGCGCGGTAGCGGTTTGCGCGAAAAGCGCACCAGGCAATAGCAACAGCGAGAGGATCAATGCACGGTACGTCATAGCCATTCTCCTGAGTTCGTTAGAAGATGAACTTGCCGAAAACCACGAGCACCCGACCGCTGACGACGGCACCCTGACCCGTGCCATAGATGCTGGTGGGTGAACTGACCGTTGAGGTGATGAGCCCGAAGCCCGCTCCGCCTACGTTGCCGCTGGGAACTGCAAGATTGGCATGGTTCAGCAGGTTATAGACATCCGCTCCAATGTCGAAGCGGGTGCTCTCGGTCAATGGGACGGTCTTACTGAGGTGCGCAGCAATCGAAAAGAAACCGGGACCACGAAAGCTATTCGGTGCCGTGTTGCCGAAATCGCGCTGCCCGTTCGGGTTGGCTGCGGTTACGACTGACGCAAACTGTGTGGTTGAGAGGCAAGCCGTGCGCACCGCTGCCTTGCCGCATGCTGTGCCCACGACGGAAGGCGACAATGCACTGGCAAGCACGCTCCCCGCACCAAAGGTTGCGTTGTTGAAGCTGGTGGCAATCTGGCTGTTGGTCACAGAGAAGGGCCGTCCGCTGTAGCGATACAACTTGCCGCCCAAGGTCCAGCGACCGATTAACCTATCCTGCAGGCGGTTGTTGAGCGACGGCTGAATGTAGACCAGGTCAGCAGAAAGATTGTGCCGCGTGTCGAAGTTGGTAGGGCCATAAGCACCACCGCTAAGGTTGCCCGTGTTCCCCAGCGCAGGATTCGTGGATCCACCGCCGTTCACACCTGCCGCGAACAGGCCGGGGTTGAAGACCGTGCCAAATTGCAGGGCCTTGCTCCACGTGTAATTCACCTGTCCCTGCAGGCCGTGGGTCAGCGAGTGGCGCTCCGTCACCGTAAGCCCGTGATAGTTGTTGAAGCCCGCAGTAGACACCTGTGTGACTGTGGAGAAGCGCGCGTCCGGAATCGTGTTCGGCAACCCTGCAAACCCCGTTGGATACAGCGCGGGATTGTTGTTGTAGGCGTTGGCGGCGGTGTTGTTCAGCGGCTCGTCATAGCCGTGATTGCCGCTGTACGAGAGGCTCAGCAGGTCACGCGTGCCCAGCGGCTGCTCCACTTCCAGGCTCCACTCCAGCACCTTGATCGTGTGGAACACGTCAGGGTTTACGTAGAGCGTAGGCGTGGCAAAGCTGGTACCTGCTGGAACAGCTGCGCGCAACTGCGCAAGTGTGCTGCCCTGACTAAATCCGTTTTGAAAGGCTGCGTTGCTGGCAAGGGCTGCCGCCTGTGCTGAGCCTGTAGTGCTGCGGTCGCCCACGGTCCCGCTGCTGACGGTGGGCGTGAACTTGTTCGGGGCATTGCCGTAAATGTTCGAAGTGATGCTGCCGGCAATGGTGTTAGCGAACAGGCCCACGCCACCGCGCAGCACGGTCTTGCCTTCACCTGCGGGTGACCATGCGAACGCAAAGCGCGGTTCCGTGATGACCGTCTCAAAGTCCTTGAAGTTTTTGTTCTGCCCGGCCTGGATGGTGGTGTTGTACGGCACCGCTGCACCCGCCTGGTAGCCGTTCGCCAAAAATGCGGTGTTGGCGCGTGAGTAGCAGTTCTCCTTGCATGAAGGATTTCCCTGCAGCTCAAAACGCACGCCGTAGGTCAGGTTCAGGTTGCGCAGAATCTTCCACTCGTCCTGCACATAGAACCCGAGCGAGTTCAAGCGCGTATGCACGGTGTTCAGCACGGGGAATGACTCAGTGTAGGTGCTACCTTTACTCGTACTGTTCACAATGCCGTTGGCGAAATCTGTAACGTCGGCGAAGGCATAGGTGCCAATCACTGAACCGCTGGCAACATTGGCATCGCTGATGCGGTTATTGCGGTTGTTCACACCGGCCTGCAGCGTATGCTTTGCGATGCTGTACGACAGGTCGTCAATGATGCCCAATTGCTGGCCGCGGCGGCCCGTGGGGTATACCGGACCGATACGGGCGAAGCGGCTGCCCGTTGCGCTGCCATTGGCGCCACCGTCACTGAAGGTGAACTGCGTAGGAAAGGCAGAAACGGCTGCATCGTAATCCGGATTACCGCTGCGGATGGAGTACCAGTTGCCGTTGAGGATGAAGTTGTTCACCAAGCGGGGCGTAATGGCATAGGTGTAGTTGAGTTGTGGAATGACCCATGGTTGAATGCTCTGCTGGTTGAAGAGCGGGCTGATGGGACTTGTGCTGCTGGCCTGCACGCCGGCGTCGCGGCTTACGCGAACGTAGATCTTCTGCTTATCGTTGATGGTGAAATCGAGACGCCCAGAGAGGAAGGTCTCTGTGTTGACGCTAGAGGCAGTGGTGCCGAATGCGATAGCGCATGGCACCTCCCGGCCAAATCGCGCGCCGCTGGTGCCGCTGACAAAGGTGCCAGTAAACGTTTGGCGACCGCAACCCAGGTTGTTACTGCTGTCCTGCAGCGGCAGCGTGCCATTAGTTACGGGTACAGCACGGCCTATGCCGGGTGCCGCGTTGTACGCGGCAAACAGCGCACGGTAGGTGGGTAGCGAAGTGGTGGCTACGTGACCAAGGATGTATGCCTGCAACTGCGGCGAAGGCAGTGAAACGACGCCGCTTGAGGGCAGGGCATAACGCAGGCCTTCGGTGTTGCCGAAGAACTGCAGCCGGTCGCGCCAGATGGGACCACCTACTGAGGCGGCGTACTGGTTGGCCACGGAGCGTGCGCGTGGCGTTCCGCTCAGCTTATTGAAGTAGTCGTTGGCATTCAGGAAGCTGCCGTTATAGTTCTCGACTAGGTTGCCATGAAACTTGTTGGTGCCGGACTTACTGATGTAGTTGACCTGCGCACCTGCTTCGCGCCCATACTGCGCGCTGTACGCATTGGTGATGACAGCCGCTTCAGAGACATCATTCGCACCCAGCGTGTTGTTGCTAGCGCCAGACTTGTTGTTCAGGTTGTAGGGCTCCACAACGTCAGCGCCGTTCATCGTGAAGAGCACAGAGTTGAAGGGCAGACCGTTGACGTTGAAGTTGGCATTGCCACCGCCCACGTTCAGGCGGAGACCCGGCGTGGAGAACGCAATATTGGTGATGTCGCCGCCATTGATAGGCGTGTTCTCCACAAACTGCTGGTTGTAGCTGGTGACCTGGTTGCCGTTCTCTGTCTGGATCAAGCCACTCGCAGTGCTTACATCGACACTCTGCTGGACGGATTGCAGGCCCAGCTTCAGACGGATCGATTGCTCCTGGCCGACAGACAGCACCACGCGCACCGTGGTCGGAGTTAGACCGTTCGCTTCTGCCGTCACCTCGTAGGTACCAGGCTTTAGGAATGGGAAGCGGTAGTCTCCCGACGAGCCACTAGTCGCTTCGCTACTGGCGTCTGTTGCAAGTTGTCGGACGCGGATGTGTGCTCCCGGCAGCGCAGCGCCCGAGGCATCGGTGACCGTGCCCACAATGGTCGCGCTGGTAAGTGTCTGGCCTCCGAGCGACGCAGTGGGTGCAAGTACTGAAGCTAGTAGAAGAACGCGACGGAACTGCAATGACATGTAGAACCTTTCAGCAATGGCTTGCTCTATGAGCGACCTGGTAACGTCCTGTGTGAAGCCGTGTGTGCGTTACACGTACAGGGCACTAAACAACAAAGACGGAGAGTAGCGCGGCGACTGTGCGGTCGGGAAGCGTCATGAACGGGTCTCCAAGTGCGATGTAAAGGTGGCTTGTAGGTGATGTTCTGGGCTGCTTACCACCGCTGAACAGATGGCTGGCAGGGAGCGGCTGCATCTGCGGCTATGCAGGGCGTACAGTGCACGTGTCTTTGGCATGGCTCTGTCGTAGCGCAGGCAGCAGAGCCTGAGCGGTCAACGCCAATAGCGAATAGCTGTACGAGAAACGAAGACGTGTAAGGAACGAAGCCCTTTGCAATGCAAACTCCCATCGGAACGGGCAGACGCGACAGGCTGCCTTGCTGCGACGCAGGCGGCACACATGCAAACATCTGGCGGACTTGGATAGAAAGGGAGGGAGTGCTTTACCGGTGCCGGGAACGACAGCACCGATGCTCTCAACTCACCCGGAGCGACGCTGAAGCGCGCTCCACCTGTGGCTACTTAGCAGTAGCGACAACAACGCAGGTTGAGGAGGCGAAACATTGCGATTACTCTAACACAGCACGTTTCATCATCAGCTCTTCGGATGCACTCGTGTCTCCTATCCCCAACCTCCTGCCAAGTGTCCACGAAACTAAGAACCAGCGGCTTATCTTGTGCGATGCGGTAGAAACCGAAGCGACTTCAAGTGGAAGCTTGGAGTCATGTGCTTGCCTCAATGCGAAGTGATACTCATCCAGAACCGAGGAGCAACGTGCGGGAGCGTCAGGTTCACGCGGCTGACGACAGCGTCTCTGCCGCCGAAGATGTCAGAAGCTGCGGTGCACATTTGCCACCGCTGAATGCGTCAGTTGTACACTTACCCTGCCAATCCCCTGTTCGTTCCTGTTCCAAGATCGTCGCTTTGGCTAGAAACGGCTTGTTTATTGGCCTCCGGACTTGGATCAGCTCAGGAAAGAAGAAAATCGCTGTAAATTACCCTGTTATGAGTCCAAACCGCAGACCGGTTTAGCCGGGACTGCATCCACCGCCAGACTCTCTTCTTTGCGTCTCCCCCGGCCTGCTCTGTGCCCGTCCTGAGTCATAGTGAATGCGTTGGATTGACAACCTGATTTTCCGCGGCTAGAGTTCGCAGCGATGCGTGGTGAGGCTGCACGGGATGCAAGCCCTCTTCTGTGTCGTACCGTACACGCTGGAAGATAGAGCATGCCCCTGCTAGTTACTCGCCGATGCCTATATGTAGGCGCGCTCGCCGTCTGCGCTTCTTTGAGTGGGCTTGCGCAGGTGCCCGTGCCCATCGCAACCGCGCCGCAGGCGTGGCCGCGGGATGCGGCGTCGCTCCGGCTGCACATGGTCGGCAACGCGCATATCGATGCGCCCTGGCTGTGGCCGCTGTCTGAGGCGACGGCGGTGGTGCACAGCACCTTTCGGTCCGCGCTCGATCGCATGAAGGAAGATCCGGAGCTGACAATGACCACTAGCTCGTCGCAGTTCTACGAGTGGGTCGAGACGACCGACCCGGGCATGCTGGCAGAGATCAAAGCACACGTGCGCAGCGGCCGCTGGAACCTGGTGGGCGGATGGTGGGTCGAACCGGACGTCAACGTGCCAAGTGGTGAATCGCTGCTGCGGCAGGGGCTCTACGGGCAGCGCTCCTTGGAGCGGATCTTCGGCAGGCGCACCGACATTGGCTACAACCCGGACTCGTTCGGTCACAACGGCAACATGCCGCAAATCCTGAAGCTGCAGGGCATGCCGTACTACGTCTTCATGCGGCCGAACGCACTGGAAAAGCCGGTCATAACCCAGAACCTGTTCCAGTGGCAGGGCATTGACGGCACACGCGCTCTCACCTACCGGGTGCCACTGTGGTACGACGACCCGGGCGATGTACACAGCCACATGCAGCGCACGGTCAAAGCACTGTCCGGTCAGCCGGAGCACACGTTTATGGAGTTCTTTGGCATCGGTGATCACGGTGGCGGGCCAACAAAGGCCAACATGCAATCGATCCGCGCGATCCAGAAAGAGCCGGGCGCGCCGTATCTCCTATACTCCACGCCGGACCGTTACTTTGCGGAAATTGCGCGGAAGCTGCCTGCGGACATCCAGTTGTACAGCGGCGATCTGCAGCACCACTCGGTTGGGACCTACACGGGCGGCTCCGCCATCAAGAAGCTGAACCGCACCACGGAAGCCGCGTTGGAAACAGCGGAGAAGTTTTCCGCGCTCGGTTCGCTGGCGTGGGGCGCGCCATACCCAAAGAACGACTTTGCAACGGCGTGGAAGCGGGTGCTGCTGCTGCAGTTCCACGACAGCATGGCCGCCACCACGCTGCCGGATCATGAGGACACGGCACGCGACGGTTACGGCCGCGCACGCGACATTGCCACAGATGCGCTCTACGCCTCAGTGCAGCGGCTTGCGTGGCAGGTGCCCACGACCGATCCGGACTCCAAGTACATCGTCGTCTTCAACCCGCATGCGTGGGCCGCAAGACTGAACATCGAATATGACCTGGGCTGGGATGAGGGGACACCCACGCGCGTGGAAGATGAGACGGGCAAGAGCGTGCCGTTCCAGTGGGCACCCGCGTCGGCCGTGGTCAACCATCGCCAGCGCCTGGTGGCTGCAGTGGCCATGCCGCCGATGGGCTATCGGCAGCTGCGCATCCGCAGGCCGGCAGCGGAAGACCCGTCTCCGGCAAACGCTCCCACTGTCACAGCGAACACGCTGGAGAACGAACACCTGCGCCTCATGGTGTCGCCATCCGGCACGGTCAGCCTCTTCGACAAGGACAACAACCGCGAGGTGTTCCAGGGCCGGGACAGGGGCCTGCGTGCGGTGGTGCTGGACGACAACAACGACACCTGGGCGCACCAGGTGCACGTCTACGATAAGGAAGTGGGCAGCTTCACCCGCAAGGACCTGCACATCCTGGAAAGCGGACCATTGCGTTCGGTGCTTCGGGAGACGCTTACCTACGGCAGTTCCACGCTGCGGCTGGACTGGCTGCTGTATGCAGGCGCCCGCACCGTGGAGGTGCGCGCGACGTTGGACTGGCATGAGCACCTGAAGATTCTCAAGTTTTCGTTCCCCGTGGATGTGGCGACGCCGCAGGCCACTTATGAGACGGCGTATGGGGCCATCCAGCGAGACACCCGCGGCGAAGAGGATCCCGGCCAGCGCTGGGTCGACGTCACGGGCACGGCCGGTGCGCAGCCTTACGGCTTCTCGGTGATCAACGATGCGAAGTATGGCTACAGCGTCCACGGCAACGACCTTCGCGTGTCGGTCGCGCGTTCCGCCGTGTACGCCAACCACGAACCGCGTGCGCTGGTGCCCGGAACCGACTACACGTGGATGGACCAGGGTGTGCAGACCCTGCGTATGCTGCTGGTGCCGCATAGCGGGACGTGGCAGGATGCGGGCGTGGTCCGCGCGGCGGAAGAACTGGTTACGGAAACGCCCATCCTGTACCAGGGCATTCATCCCGGCAACCGCCCCGGCGCGGCGAGCTTCCTGTCGGTGGATGCGCCGGACATCGTGGTGGAAGCCGTCAAGCAGTCAGAGGACGGGGACGATCTAATCGTTCGCTCGTACGAGACCGCCGGCCGCCCTTCGCGCGCAACACTCCGGTTCCTGTCACTCAACAAGAGCTGGACCGGCAGCTATCATCCGTTTGAGATCAAGACCCTGCGGATGGACCGGCGCACCGGCGCCATCCGCGAAGTGAACGCGCTGGAGCAGTAAGGAGATTCGCTATGCGCAAGGTGAATCGCCGGCAACTTGCGGGTGGCATGGCCGCTGCAGCCGCTTCGTCCATGCTGCAGCCGCTGGCGCAGATACGTGCTGCCACTGCCACGCAGGCGCTGCAGTGGAGATCTGTGCTGCTGGGTATCTGGCTGGGCGCAACAGAAGTTCATACTCCCGTTCGCGATCGTTACACTGCCGACAGGAACAGACTGGCAGGACTTCTGGACGGGCGAGCGGCATGCCGGTGGCACAAAGCTGCGGATCGCTGCGTCACACGCACAAACACCAGTGTTCATCCGCGCCAATAGCGTCATGCCCTGGGCAGAGCCGGGACTTCACAGCGCAGCACCGGAGGCACGGCGGCTGAATGCGCGCGTGTACGGCAGCGGGAGTAGTGCATGGCAGGCGCTGGCGAGGACCTGCAGGGCATGTCACTAGCCTGGACCGCCGGTCGCGGCACAGCTCGCCCGGCCAGCCGACCGGTACGCGCCTACCAGGTCGTGCGGGTGGGACCACATCGGCTGAACGCCTGCAGGACTAAGCTGATTGCAGGGTGTCCACATGTCCGTCGAAGATCCACAACCCGCTACGCACGTGAACGAAACGGACCTTTGCGTCCTGTACGGCGACCATGACAGTTGCCCGTACCAGGAGGTGGATGAACACGGCACGGTGTATTTCTGCACGTGTTCCTGCCACCTGGACCCTGAGTTCAATCCCTAGCTTGTAGCACGTACCATTCATTCCGCTCACAGCTGCTCGCAATGGCCGTGCGCAAAGGCTTTGCCTCTGGCGTCGTTGGGCGGCGCTTCCGCAGAGCTCTCAGCTAGAACGTGCGTGCCACGCCCAATAGGATGGCATAGTCCGCGAATGCTGCGTCGCCGTGCTTGCCATTCGCCAGGTCGGTCACGGACGCGCGCCGGTTCCGCTGCACGGCCCAGGGCGAACTGATCGAGATCATGTTGTGACGGTACTGGTACTGCAGCGCCGGTTCAACGGAAATGATGTAGCCGGGCCGGCGGAAGCCGTTGCTCTTGCCAAAGGCATCGCGCACCGGGATGCCTTCCATGCGCCCGCCAAAGCTGGCTGCAAGCCCGTACACGTGCGGCACGTGGCGCGACACGCCGGCGCGAAACAGGTACTGGTCCGTGGCTGACATGACACCCTCACCCTTTGCCGTGCGAAACGTTGGGACGCCGGTCACGTCTACGGGGCTGAAGAGCCACGAGCCCTGAAAGTAGCTGATGGTGTGGAAGGGAGTTTTTTGATAAGCCTGGCTGCCCAGCGAAAAGCCCCAGGTGCCGTCACCCGGCTGCAACGACTGGTCCGCAACCACCTGCTGCACGGTGCCGTTTGCCAGATTTGCAATACCCATGCCGTTGTTGATCCCGGTGGGTATTTTCAGGCCCACACTCAACGCTATGTCTCCACCGCCTTCTGGCGGCGGACGCAGCAGCCATGCCTGCGCACCCACGACCATGTCGCCGATTCCCGCGATTTCTACCTTTTGCACAGGTGCATACTTCTGGTCACGCGTGCCCTGCAGCACCGGCACTAAGGCGTTCACACTCCAGCGGGGCGTAAGCTGCACCTCCGCGGAAATGTTGTACAGGTTCTGGTGATTCGGAATGAAGGTTCCAAGCGCTTCACGAGAGGTGTTTTCGACGGTGCCGCTGAAATGACGGAAGGAACTATACGATCGCCAGTCCACCTCGACCGTGAGCGGGCGGCTCCGTAGAAAACCGACACCGCTGCCGCCACTGGCGCGGCCGTCAGCCGTAATGCAGCCCTGCATATTGCTGTTGGTGTGTGCCGCTAGGCAGCCCTGGCCTTCTAGAGCCGCAACCGGGAGAAGCCACGCCATGCACAGGAGAGCGGTTCGCAAAGAGAGTGTTTTCATAGTGGCCGAATCGTAGGCGCGGCGCATGGCGCACGCCAACCCCCCTGCGGATGAGTTCGAACTCCACCAAATAGGGGATTCATGGGAGGCCGACTTTCGTGTACCCTGCAAAACGTCTTTCTCAGGAGCCTTCCCGATGTTTCAGAAACGCCCCTCCGCCTTGCTCTGCGTCGTTGCTCTTGCCTTTGCAGCGGCTGTCTGCAGTCCCGCTGAACCCATCGCAAAGATGCAGTTTCGCGGCCGCGATGGTGTCACGCATTCCATCGGCGAGCTTCGCGGGCATCCAGCCGTGGTGAACTTTTGGGCCACCTGGTGCGGCCCGTGCCGGGATGAAATGCCTCGCCTGCAGAAGTTATCGGAGGGGTACGCGCAGCAGGGCGTCCGCTTCGTTGCCATCTCACTGGACGCGCCGGAGACGCAGGAGAAGGTCGACGGTGTCATTGCGAAGCGCGGATTTCGGCTGCCTGTCTGGACCGGTGCCACGGACGCGACACTGGTGCAGCTTAAGCTGGGTGTTCTGGTTCCCGCAACACTCATCCTTGACGACACTGGAGAGGTCATCGGCAAAATCGAAGGCGAGGCGCGCGAAAAGGACATCCGCTCACGGCTGGACTGGCTTCTCCACGGCAGGCAGGGAAAGCAGCCATCTGTTGTGCAGAAGAACGACTGGTAAGGTGCTGGTCGCGTGCATCAGCGTAAGATTCCGCTCACCAGCCGCTCCCAGTTGCCGTGCGCAAAGGCTTCGCGATCACCGTCGCTGAGTGGTGCGCTTTCAACAAAGGTTCGGCCTGCCCGGCCGGGTCGGTACTGGTACGGGTCGTCCAGCGAGAAGATGAGCCGCTCCGGGCCAACAATTTCAAGCGTGCGCTGCAGGTATGCGGGGCTCCACATGCCGCTGGGTGTGATGTAAAGGTGATCGCGGAAGTAGTCCGCCGCCGATCGCTGGAGCTTCGCAATGCGCGCAATGCTCTCCAGCCGCTCCAGGTAGAACATCACCACCTCGCCCCAGTGGCCCAGGATGATGCGAAGGTCGGGCAGCCGATCCAGCACGCCGGCCAGCATCAGCCGGACAAACTGGATGCCTGCCTCGTAATGCCAGCCCAGGCCAAAGGTGGAGAACATGGTGTCCAGCGGGTCGCCGAAGCCACCGTACAGAGCTTCTCGCACCGGCTTTTGCGGGATCTGCGGGTGAATATAGAGCGGCGCGCGCAGCCGTGCGGCCGTTTCCAGCAGGGGGAAGAAGTCGGGATAGTCCAGGTTTTTCTCACGGGTGCGCCCGCACAGCATGGCACCATGCAGGCCCAGTGTGCGGCAGGTGCGTTCCAGCTCATTTGCTGCTTCAGCGGGCGCGGGCATGGGCAGGGTGGCAAAGCCCTGGTAGCGCTCGGGATTGGCAGCTACGGTGGCGGCCAGCAGGTCGTTGGTGCTGCGCGCCAGCGTGACGCTCTCATCCGGCTCTAAATTGTGCAGGGCCGGCGTGGTGACGGAGAGCACCTCTACGTCGATGCCGCCCTCGTCCATGCGCGCGATGCGGCCTTCACCCTGGTCCAGTAATTGCTGCTTCAGGTCGCCCTGGTCCAGCGCTTCCACTCCTTCCTGGCCGAGCTCAGAGCTGGTCCAGGCGCGGAGAATAGCGGGTGTCGCGAAATGCTCTTCGATGGCAATCAACTTCATGCAGCATGAGACGCGGCATGCGGGGCCGAAGGTGCCCGCTGCTCGTTGAGCATACCGATGTGTCGCGCCGGATGCCGGGTGCGGTCTGCACGACGCTCCGGTAGACTCATACCAGCCGCACATCATGCCCACCGTCCAACTGGAAAACATTCGCAAGGTCTATGAGACCAAGGTCGCCGTGGCCGGTCTGTCGCTCAGCATCGAGCCCGGCACCATGTTCGGCCTGCTGGGGCCAAACGGCTCCGGCAAAACGTCGTCCATCCGCATGATGATCGGCATCACCATCCCGGACTCGGGCATGGTGAAGCTGTTTGACGAGCCGTTCCGTCGCAACATGCTGGACCGCGTGGGCTACCTGCCGGAAGAGCGCGGCTTGTACAAGAAGATGAACGTGCTGGAGCAGATCGTCTTCATGGGCCAGTTGCGCGGCTTGTCCGCTGCAGAAGCCGAAAAGCGCGGCCGCCAGTGGGCTGACCGGCTGCAGATTACCGAAGCCCTCCCCAAGAAAACGGAGGAACTGTCCAAGGGCATGCAGCAGAAAATCCAGTTCATTACCGCGCTGCTGCACGACCCCGAACTCATCATCATGGACGAGCCTTTCAGCGGACTCGACCCGGTGAACGGTGCCCTGCTGCAGGACACGCTGCTGGAACTGCGCGCGTCGGGCAAAGCCATCCTGTTCTCCACCCATCGCATGGACCAGGTGGAGCGCATGTGCGACAACATCGCGCTCATCCATCGCGGGGTGGTGGTGCTGGAAGGCAGCATGCGGCAAATCAAGAGCGAGTATCCGCAGAACCGCGTGGACGTAGTGTACGAGGGCGACAACAGCTTTCTGCGGCACCCGTCTGTCGAGTCGTGCAAGGAGTACGGCGGCACGGCCAGCCTAAAGCTGAGCGGCACCGCGCCAGACGCGCAGCCGCTGCTGGCAGAGGCCGTCCGCAACGGCACGCGCATTACGCGTTTTGAGGTAAAGGAACCAACGTTGGAAGAGATCTTTATCGAGCGCGTGGGAGGTGCCGTCGATGCGTAACGTCTGGCTGATTGCTCGGCGCGAGTACCTGGAGCGGGTGCGCACCAAAGGCTTCATGATCGCGACCATCCTGATCCCGCTGCTGATGGGCGGCGGCATTGCGGCGTCCATCCTCATCGCGAAGCACGCCAAGTCCAGCTCGCACATTGTGGTGGTGACGCCGAACATGCAGTTGGGCACCGACCTGCAGCAGCAATTGCTGCGCGATACCGACAACAACATGCAGGTGAACCTGATCTCGCCGCCCAGCGCGAACACCCGGCCCTCTCTGGACAGCATGATCAAGAAGAAAGACATTGACGGCTACATCTGGCTGACCCCGGTCAAGGGCGCGCGGCCGCAGATCAGCTACCGGCAGGGTTCCTCCGCTGACCTGGCCACGCGCGATACGGTGCGCGATTCGCTGGACAAGGTGCTGCAGCGTGAGCGGTTGATCCAGCAGGGCATGAGCGCGGCGGATGTCGAAGCCATGATGAAGCCCGTGGAAATGAACAGCACCCACGACGAGGCGGATAACACCTCCGCGAACTTTGCGGGTGCCTACACGCTGTTCTTCCTGATGTACCTGGTCATCATGCTCTACGGCATGAACGTGGCGCGATCGATCATCGAAGAGAAGACCTCGCGCGTATTTGAGGTAATGCTGGCCACGGTCAAGCCCGCGCAGATGATGGCGGGCAAGGTCATCGGTGTGGGTTCAGTAGGGCTTACACAGGTGAGCATCTGGATGCTGGCTGCCGTGTTGCTCACGGCCACGCCGCTCATGGCGCACCTGCTGGGCGGCGGCACGCACATCAGCCTGTCCGTGCAGCAGGTGGGCTTCTTTATCGTGTTCTTCCTGCTGGGTTACCTGTTGTACTCCGCAATGGCCGCTGCGCTGGGTGCCATGACCAACTCCGAGCAGGAACTGCAGCAGCTCAACATGTTTCTGGTCATGCCGCTAGCCGCGTGCATGGTGGCACTGCCGCTGGTGCTGAACTCGCCGGGCAGTCTGGCGGCGAGGGTGCTCTCGTTCATCCCGTTCTGCACGCCGCTGCTCATGTACATGCGCATCTCGGTTTCGCCAGTGCCATGGTATGAGATCGCCGGGTCCATTGCCCTCATGCTGGTCACCATCTACGCCGTGCTTTGGGTCAGCAGCCGCATCTATCGCGTGGGCATCCTGATGTATGGCAAGCGGCCGAGCTTCGGTGAAATTCGGCGCTGGCTCAAATACAGCTAAGCGTTGTAAACGCTCGCAGGCTGTAGGCCGCGCCGTGGTCCGGCAGCATCTTCAGCGAGTACGATGGAGGCAAGTCTATGGCCACTCCAAAGAACCAAAACGACAGCGTCGATCCCGGCGGTTTCAACGAGTTTGCCTCAACCGGACAGCAGAAGCCTGCACCCTCACAGAACGCCGTCGATCCCGGCGGGTTCCACGAAATCTCCGCTGTGGCAGAGGTAGACTCTGACCGTGCGGATGACACGGCATCCGGATCCGCCACGGATCCGCAGACGTGAGTGGAGCAGTGCCTGTAACGCCTACCCAGACGGCCACTCCGGATGGGGAGCAGTTTCGCGCCCTGGCGAGTACTTGCCACACCCTGATCCCCGTCTATCGCACGGTGACAGCCGATCTGGACACGCCGGTCTCCGTGTTCCTGCGCATTGCCGCGCACGAGCCCGAGGCCTTCCTGCTGGAGTCCGTGGAAGGCGGTGAGCGCGTGGGGCGCTACACCTTTATCGGCATCCGGCCGTACAAGAAACTGGTGTCGCGCGGCACGTCCATTACAGCGACGGAAGCCGGAGCGTCGCGTGACTTTCAAGGCGACATCTTTGAGCAGTTGAAGCAGGCACTGAGCGAGCACACGCCTGCCAAGCTGCCCGGCCTGCCGCCGTTTACGGCCGGCGCGGTAGGCTTTTTCGCGTACGACGTGGTGCGACAGATTGAGCGGCTGCCCGAGCTTGCGACCGATGAACTCGAAGTGCCGGATGCGTACCTCATGTTCTTCGACGAGGTGCTGGCGTTCGATCACGTGAAGAAGGAAATCTTCCTCATCCTTACCGCCAATCTGAAGCGGCAGCCGAATGCCGATGCCGCTTACGCAGAGGCCTTGGAGCGGCTGGACAGGCTAGAGCGAGAGCTCGCCGCGCCCTTGCCCGCGCCTGCAAAGAAGACTGCCGATGGCCCGCTGCAACTGACGCCACGGACGCCGCGCGCGGACTACCTGAGCGGCGTGGCACAGGTGAAGGAGTACATCGCCGCGGGCGACATCTTCCAGTGCGTGCTGTCGCAGCGTTTCGACTGCGTGCCGGGTGTGGATGCGTTTGAGATTTATCGTGCGCTGCGCATCGTGAATCCGTCGCCGTACATGTACTTTCTGCGGTTTCCCATGGCTGCGCGGGGCGCGACGGACCCTACCTCAGCGCACATCGTGGGCAGCTCTCCGGAACTGCTGGTGCGCGTGCATGATGGCCGCATCGAGTACCACCCGATCGCCGGCACGCGGCCGCGCGGCGCGGATGAGGCTGCCGACAAGCAGTTGGAAGACGACCTTCTTCACGACGAGAAGGAAGTTGCCGAGCACGTGATGCTGGTGGACCTGGGCCGCAACGACGTGGGCCGTGTGAGCCGGTTCGGCTCCGTCAACGTGCAGAAGCTCATGTTCATCGAACGCTACTCACACGTGATGCACCTGGTCAGCGCGTTGGAAGGCCAGTTGCGCGAAGGCATGGCACCGGTCGATGCGTTTCGCTCCTGCTTCCCGGCGGGCACACTCTCGGGCGCGCCCAAGATCCGCGCCATGGAGATCATCGAAGAACTGGAGCCGACGCGCCGCGGTGTTTACGGCGGGTCTGTCTTCTACGCCGACTTCAGCGGCAATCTGGACAGCTGCATCGCCATCCGCACGTTGTTCATGCACGGCGAAAAGGGCTACATTCAGGCGGGCGGCGGCGTGGTGGCTGACTCTGTGCCCGAAACCGAGTTCGAGGAAACCGTGAACAAGTCAAAAGCCGTGGTGCGCGCCATTGAACGCGCCCGTTCACGCTGATTGGAACCATGCATGTCTGAAGAGAGCACCCACGCAAACTACAGCCTGACAGACCTGTCGCCGGCCGATGGCTACAAGCTGCTGGCCTCGCTGGTTATGCCGCGACCCATCGCGTGGATCACGTCGATCGACGCTGCGGGTACGGTCAATGCCGCACCGTATTCCTTCTTCAACCTGGTGTCTGCCGATCCGCTGCTGGCGGCGGTAGGCTTCTCCGCGGCAAGCGACCGCGAAGGCAAGGACACCCTGGCCAACGTCCGCGCGACCGGCGACCTGGTCATCAACCTGGTGTCAGAGCCGCTGGCCCAGGCTATGAACATCACCGCGGTGAACGCGCCGCGGGGCACGGACGAGGTTGCGATGGCCGGATTGGCGACCGCATCCTCTGTACAGGTGAAACCGCCCCGCATCGCAGAGTCGCCCGTGTCACTGGAGTGCCAAACCTTTCAGTGGATCGAGCCAAGCCCGCGCAGCACAATCCTGCTGGCAAAGGTGTTGCATGTTCACGTGCGGCGCGACGCATTCTTCAATGAGGCTCGCTTCCACATCGACCCGAATGTGCTGCAACTGATTGGGCGCATGCACGGAGGTGGAGGCTACTGCACGACGCGAAACCTGTTCGAGCTGGACCGGCCTGTGTGGCCGCAGGTTCCGGGTGACAAGTCCTAGGCACACATCCGTCATCCTGAGCGAAGCGAAGGATCCCTTGGCATTGGGCCGAGCTATAAAGACTATTGCTTTCTCGCGAAAAGCCTCGAGCTTCCCAGCCGGAACATGAAGATGTAGGGATCCTTCGCTGCGCTCGGGATGACAGACGAAGCTTACTTGCGCAGCCGCAGCACCATGCCTACCGTGACGCCGGTGTTGTTGGCCATGCTGCTCACCGGTATCTTCACAGGTGCCGGATCGCCCGGGATCACCTGCACACTGGAACGGTTCGAAACGCGGTAGCAGATGGCAAAGGCGTCCGCCGAGGAGCCGTCATCGGTGTTGAAGTGCTGCGCTCTCATGAGCCGCGCGGCGCCGGCCAGCGGGCTGCTCTGCACCAGGCTTAGCGCCGAGGGTTGTGACAGCGGCACGGAGTAACTCTCGCCGCTGATTGCCGGGCGCACGTAAGCTACGGCGGGATTGGCGCGGAAAGCCGTGGATGTGATTGCGGCTTGCGGCAGGTCGGGCAAGTCTTCCGCTACTCCCGCCGACGTCGGCTTTGCTTCTTCTGCAGGCGAACCAAGGTGCACGTTGGGAACGGATTCAGCGCTGGCAATGAGTACGGGAGCCGTGGCATCCGCATGCCGTACCCCGGCAACAGCCACGGCATTACAGGCAAGCGCCAGCAGAATTGGGCAAAGCTTGAGAGTGTTCACCGTGGTGTCCTTTCCGCATCTATCGGCTGAATCGGATTCTGGTGTAGCGGTGTACTACTGCGCTACATCGCCAACAACTAAGAAGGTCTCGCCCAAAAAAATGTTGCATCCTTTCTGCTGCTGCTTGTTTCTTTTCCCTCGTGCAGAGAAGGCTGCACAAGCAGCAGTGCAAAACAGCAGCCAGATAGACTAGCGATTGAGGCAGCGAATGGTTTTTGTGCTCGACAATTACGATTCGTTCACCTACAACCTGGTGCAGTACCTGGGCGAACTCGGCGCGGAAATGGTCATCCGCCGCAATGACGAGTTGTCCCCTGCGGAGATCGAGGCGTTGGCCCCTGAGCGCATCCTTATTTCGCCCGGCCCGTGCACACCGCAGGAAGCGGGCGTGTCCATTGACCTGATCCGCCACTATGCTGCCAAGGGCAAACGCACGCCAATTCTAGGCGTGTGCCTGGGGCACCAGGCGCTAGGCGCCGCGTTTGGCGGAGACGTGGTGCGTGCCGCGCGGCTGATGCACGGCAAGACCAGCCAGGTAGAGCACGATGGTCGCACCATCTTTCAAGGGCTAGAGCCGCAGATGACCTGCACGCGCTACCACTCGCTTGTGGTCCGTCCGGAAAACCTGCCGGCAGAGCTGGAAGTCTCCGCGCGCACGCAGGACCCTGAGGGCGAAGTGATCATGGGCCTGCGCCACCGCGAACTGCCGATCGAGGGCGTGCAGTTCCACCCGGAAAGCGTGCTTACCGCAGGCGGCAAGAGCCTGATCCGCAACTTCCTGGAGATGTAAGCCATGGCCCGCTCCATTACCGCCGCACTCACCGCCCTTTCCCTCTTGCCCGCTGCAGCCAGGGCGCAGCAGGCGCTGGGATCGGTGAAGACGGAAGGCGTGGCCATCACCGGTACGGTCACGGTGAGCAACGGGCGCGCCGTGATCGCCAACACAGGATCCATTGAGACGAATGCGGAACCTGCGGACGTGTCGTTGGCGCGCGGCGGTTCCGTGCGGGTCTGCAGAGGCTCGTCGGCGCGACTGGCTCAGCCAGCAGTGGACGTGAAACGTCCGCCGATGCTGATTGCCCTGGATCACGGTGGACTGGAGATACACACCAAGGCCGAGAAGAACGACATCATCGCCACGCCCGACTTTCGCATCCAGATCTCGGATAACGCGCCGCTGCATGTGCTCATCCGTTTGGTGCCGAACGGCGACACCTGCATCGATAACTCCGGCAAAGACGCTCCGATCCTCCACGCCACCGAGGCGTTCGGCATGGCGGCCTACTTCATTCGGCCGGGCCAGCGTGTGCTGTTTGAACACGGCAGCATGCGTGAGGTGGTGGACCATGAGAGCAGTAGTTGCGGCTGCCCCCAAACCGAGCCGCTGGTGCTGGCCGGCAAGGGCAAGCGTGGCAACGGCAAGATCACAGAGGCTGCCCGCAACAATCCATTTCCTGAGGCGGTGAGCCAGGGTGTGCAGCAGCCAACCGTGCCGCAGGCACCCGCGGACCAGACGCATGTGCAGGTGTCCACCACGCTGAACTATAACGGCACGACCAACACGGCGAGTGGACCTCCAGGAGAAGCTACCAGTGCTGCAGCGGGCGCAGCCACGGACGGCCCACCGGCAGCAACCACCGTTGCGCTATCCACGCCGCCCACATCGCCGGCTAGTATCGGGGCACCTTCCGGCGAAAGGGCGCATATTGAGCAGACCGCACCTCCGCCAGCGGGTCCTAACCCGTTCCGTGCCATCGGCCACTTCTTCCGTCGGCTGTTTGGCGGCAAGTAACGAGACTTGCCGCGCTACAATCGGGTGTGCGGGCCGGCGTTCCCAGCGCCTTTGGCCATATCAATTCAACACTTCAGGAGTAGTTCCTATGGCGATTCCCGCCACCCAGATGCGCCCCGGCATGGTCATCAAGCACAACGACAAGCTGCACTCGGTCTTTGCCGTAGAGCACCGCACGCCCGGCAACCTGCGCGCCTTTATCCAGGCCAAGCTGCGCAATCTTGAGTCCGGCGCCATGTTCGAGCACCGCTTTCGCTCCGGCGATGCCATTGACCGCGTGATCGTGGACGACGTACAGATGGAGTACCTGTACAACGATGGCGACGACTACATCTTCATGGACATGAATAATTACGAGCAGACCACGCTCGGCCGCGACATCCTGGGCGACGCCGTGGACTACCTCCTGCCCAACATCAAGATCGACATCAGCTTCATCGACGGCAAGCCAGTCGGTGTGGAACTGCCGAACGTGGTCGAGATGACCGTCGTCCAGACCGAGCCGGGCATTCGGTCCGCCACTGCATCGTCCGTCACCAAGCCGGCCAAGACCGAAACCGGCCTGACGGTTCAAGTACCGGCCTTTATCAACGAAGGCGAGAAGATCCGCATCGACACCGCGGAAGGCGCGTACATGAGCCGCGCGTAAGCGATGAACCGGGTCGACTTCCAAATGATGGCGTTTGTGCGTCTGGATGAGGCGGAGCACTTATTGCGGGCAGGATATTTCAGTGGAGCGTACTACTTGGCAGGTTATGCGGTGGAATGCGCGCTGAAGGCCTGTATTGCCAAGGGAACGCAAGAGCACGACTTTCCTGACAAGAAACGTGTCAACGATTCCTACAGTCACGATTTGGCTCAACTTCTTCGCACAGCGGCGCTGGAACAGGCACTAAAGAACGCGCGAAGTGAGAAGCCGCTCCTTGGCCGGAAGTGGGCTACAGTTCAGGAGTGGGATGAAGGCAGCCGCTATCAGATCGTTGGGCAGGAAGATGCCCGCTCGATGCTGGATGCCGTTGGGAACAGGGAGGAGGGAATACTCCTATGGCTGACGCAACACTGGTAGGGTTTGACGTTGCAGCAGGCGAGAAGGCTTTGAGCGCTCTTGCTGCAACCGGCATCCTGCCGACCGTTGCCCTGTGGGCGAAGACGTCTGATTATGAGGTACCACGCATCTTTATCGCGTCTCCTGCATTTGATCAACTCACAAAGCTAGAAGCGCATGGCCGCATCGCAGACGCTATCGAGCCAGTATTTACGTGGTCCGCTCCAAACTTTGTCATCTTGCGCCTCAAAGATAAGTTCATCACTGCTTTGCGAGCGACCTTTGCCGAAGCCGCTGACGTCAGTGGGATGAGATTGGGCGGGCAGACGTTCGGCGACCGGTATGTCGAAGATGGCTATGTCTACGTAATTCATTAGAGAACTGCTCGATGCTCGACACCTCGGCACCCGCAAGCGGCTACGCTACGACCGTGACTCTGATCACGGGGTTGGCGTGGCCACTTGTCATTAGTGCGGTGGTCGTGGTCTACCGTTCACAACTCGCCGAGTTGTTGCGTGTAGTCACGGAACGCCTGTCATCCGCGGAATCCTTCAAGGTCGGGCCGGTGGAGATTGGTGGTATTTCGACGCAGCTGCCCAGCGCACCAAAGCTGCGTTCAACAAGGCTCCTGTAGCGCCGCCCGACATTCCGCACGACCAACTGGAGTCGTCTGAGGAGTTGGAGCAACAGCTCGACACGAGTGGCGTACCGCTGAGTGTGCGGCTGCCAGTTGCCGAAACCCGGCTGACCAAGCTGGCAGCCAATTATGATCGGCTCCGAGCGGAGGCACCCTCCGGCGAGTATCGTACCCGCCGCATGAACGAGATCATCAGCCTGATGCGAACATTCGCGTTGCCAGCGCTGCCGTTGCTGCCCCAGCTTTCCGTGTCGTCCAGCCCCGGTGAACGCCTGGCAGCCATCGCCATCCTGCAGGTTCGCTCGGATATGAGCTACATTCCCTGGCTGCGCGGCCGCTTCGTGGAAGAAACTCAGGCATTCATTCTCTACAACGCAGCGCTGGCTCTTCGACGGCTTGCGCGTATGATCGACCCAAAAGATCACGGGGAACTACAAGCAGCCATTGTCTTTGCATTGCAGCGCGTTAAGAGCTACCAGGCCGGACCACCCCATGCCAACACTGTGGATG
>CAXTBQ010000040.1:30806-31096 GCA_964242065.1 uncultured Terriglobus sp.
CGCGGCGTTTGCAACCTAAGCGTCTATGCGACCAGGCTGACCTTGAAGGCACGCATTCGATCGCTGGCCAGGTGAAACGCTTCCTTCGCGCGTTCCAGGGGGATGGTGGCACTGAGTAAGGCCATCACGTCTATGCGGCTGCCTCTAGCAGCGCCACCGCGAGCGGGTGCTCCTCATAGAAGCGGAAGCTGCCGACGAAATCGATCTCGCGCGCCATGATGGAGGCCAGCTAGAGCGAAGCGTCCACTTCTGCTGGCAAAGATCCGAGCTGCACCACGCATACAGAACCA
>CAXTBQ010000041.1:0-11461 GCA_964242065.1 uncultured Terriglobus sp.
AATGCGTACTGTAATCACGTCGCTGAGGACGCGCGTGCCGCCGGTAACAGCTGACCTGTCGCCGCCGGCTTCGCGAATCACGGGTGCCGACTCGCCGGTGATGGCCGATTCATCCACGGACGCAACACCGTGAATGACTTCTCCGTCCCCAGGGATCATCTGCCCGGCGGTGACGCGGACCACGTCATCCGTACGAAGCTGCGAACTTGGCACTTCCTCCGCATCGCCGTTCTTGTTCACGCGGTATGCCGTTGTTTCTGACTTCGCCTGTCGCAGCGCATCCGCCTGCGCCTTTCCCCGCCCTTCCGCCATGGCTTCGGCAAAGTTGGCAAACAGCACGGTGAACCAGAGCCATAGGGTGATCTGCAGATCGAAGCGGAAGTGCCCGGTGTGCGCGAACATGTTCTTGATGAGCAGCACCGTTGTGAGAACGCTGCCGATCTCCACAACGAACATGACAGGGTTCTTCGCCATGCCGCGTGGGTGCAGCTTTACCATCGCATCCAGGGAGGCGCGCCTTACGATTGCGCGATCAAACAGAGACTTTCTCGGCGTTGCCATTGGTTTGTTCCTTGTAAGCCTTTGCAGACGTTTAGAAGAGTTGCCCCGCCCGCAGCAGCAGGTGCTCCAGGATGGGTCCAAGGCTCAGAACCGGGAAGAAAGTTAGTGCACCCACGATCACAATCACACCTGTCAACAACACGGTGAACAGCGGTGTGGTCACGGGAAAGGTGCCCGCGGTTGCCGGGGTGATCTTCTTTGCTGCCAGGTTCCCAGCAATGGCGA
The DNA here is from genome assembly GCA_964242065.1 of uncultured Terriglobus sp. Classification (GTDB taxonomy): domain Bacteria; phylum Acidobacteriota; class Terriglobia; order Terriglobales; family Acidobacteriaceae; genus Terriglobus. The sequence continues at coordinate 787 of CAXTBQ010000041.1, forward strand.
GCATCGGCACAATCATCAGAAAGCGGCCTGCGAACATCGCAATGCCAAGCGTGAAGTTATACCAGTGCGAGTTTGCACTCAGCCCTGCAAAAGCCGATCCGTTGTTGCCTGTAGCGGAAGTAAAGGCGTAGAGGATTTCGGAAAGACCGTGCGGGCCGTGGTTCGCCAGTCCCGCAAGACCGGCGGGCAGACGCAACGAGAGCGCAGCGAGCACAAGGATGATCAGGGGGAAAATAAGTAAATACAGCATGGCCATCTGCACGTCATAGGCTTCAATCTTCTTGCCCAGATACTCCGGAGTCCGGCCTACCATAAGCCCCGCAATGAATACCGCAAGGATGACGAAGACGAGCATGCCGTACATGCCGGCGCCCACACCCCCAAAGACAATCTCCCCAAGCAGGATGTTTGTCAGCGGAACAAAACCGCCCAGCGGGGTGAAGCTGTCGTGCATCGAGTTCACTGCCCCGCAACTTGCATCTGTGGTGACAGTGGCGAACAGCGCGGAGGTGGCAATGCCAAACCGCACCTCTTTGCCTTCCATGTTGCCGCCGGACTGCGACATCGAAACTACCTGATCGACGTTGGCAAACTGTGGGTTGCCCTTCGCTTCGGCCCAGAACACCGTCAGTGTGCCGGCGAACCATAGCACCGTCATCGCGGCCAGAACTGCCCAGCCATGCTTTGGCGAGCCGACCATCTGCCCAAGCGTCACTGTCAGTGCCGCGGGGATCAGAAAGATCGATAGCATCTCCAGGAAATTGCTGAGCGGTGTCGGATTCTCAAAGGGATGTGCGCTGTTTGTGTTGAAGAAGCCGCCCCCGTTCGTGCCGAGCATCTTAATGGCTTCCTGCGAGGCCACCGGCCCTTGCGCAATGGTTTGCGTGGTCAGCGTTGCCGTTTTGCCGTCGGTCGAAGGCACCTGCTGTGGTTCAACCAGCTTGGCCGTATCGTATGGCCGCAGGTTCTGCACGACGCCCTGCGAGATCAGGGCAAGGGCCACAATCAGGGCCAGCGGAAGAAGCACCCAAAACGTGCCACGCGTCAGGTCCACCCAAAAGCTGCCGATCGTCTTTGACTCGCGGCGTGCAATGCCACGAATAAAGGCGATCGCCAGAGCAAGGCCTACCGCAGCCGACCAGAAATTGTGTGTCGCCAGGCCGACCATCTCGGTCAGGTAGCTCATCGTGGTTTCTGGAACGTAGGCTTGCCAGTTCGTGTTGGAGGTGAACGAAATCGCAGTATTGAAGGCCAGGTCAGCCGGAACGCCCGGCAGATGCTGCGGATTCAGCGGCAGCAAATGCTGAAGGCGCTGCACGACGTAGGTAAGAACCAGGCTGGCCGCACTGAACAGCAGCGTAGCAAAGCCATACTGCGACCAGGTCATTTCGGCTTCGGGATCCACACCTGTCAGCCGGTACAGAACACGTTCGCATGGTTTTAGCACTGGATCCAGAAATGTGCGCCGACGCTCAAAGACCCGCGTGATGTAAGAGCCGACCGGTCTCGCGAGCACCAGCACGGCAACGATAAAGACTGCAATTTGCAGCCAGCCGTTGAGCGACATCAGAATTTCTCCGGACGAAGAAGCGCGTACACAAGGTAAGCCATGAGAAGCGTCGCAAGTACCAGAAGGATGCCGTCGAGCACTAGCGGCCACCCTTCAAAGCAGCACATCCACGCACATAGAGAAAGCACAGGCCGAACAGAACGATCAGGAGCGCAACGGCAAGTAGATCAAGCATCTTTAACTCCGTCCTTCACCGCACCGGCATATGCTGGATGCGGCCGATCCATAGAACCTCCGCGAGGGCAAGGGAAAGATGGACCTCCATCGAAAGAACTCGCACTTTATGACATGCGTCATGGCGATACAGGACCTCAGTGACCATTGCATCTCGCAAGGCCATAAGAAGTCCGTAAGAAGCGTAGAAAAGCTTGCTAAGAGGCAATGCTTCGAGAACGAAGGACGTAGCCGACCCAGGGCTCGCTCACGATGTACTGTTGGCTATCGATTTCCAGCTTTCGCCGGAGTTGTGCAACCAGCACGCGAAGGTTCTCCGTTTGTCCATCATTGGCAATGCCCCACACCGCTTCGGACAGTTTTCTATGTGTCAGAACGCGGTCTGGGTACTTGAGAAACACACTCAAGAGATCGAATTCCTTCGGAGTCAGATGGACGCCCACTCCGTTTACCGTCAAGGCGCGAGTCGCCTGGTTAAGCACGAAGTCTCCTACTGTGAGAGCTTCGTTCGCCTCGCGTTCGGGTTCTCGGCTTCTTCGCAGATGGGCACGCACTCGCGCAAGAAGTTCCTGCGTGGTGAACGGCTTTGTCACGTAATCGTCCGCGCCGGCGTCCAGAGCATCGACCTTGACTCGTTCCATATCACGAACGCTCAGGACGATAATCGGAACCTTCGACACGCGCCGCACCTCGCGGGTCAGGGCGAGCCCGTCCATCACGGGCATGCTCATGTCTGTGATGATCAAATCCGGGTGTGTTTGCTCGAAGACGGTGAAGGCCTCCAGACCGTCACCCGCGCTCTTCACCTCGTGCCCGTTCGCGGAGAGGGTGGCACGCAGCATGCGCAGAATCTGCGGCTCATCGTCGACGATGAGGATCAGACTCATTCGGCATCCTGCGTGATCACGTGCAAGTCCACATGCGGTGCCTCTGTCATGAACTTGCCGATTGCCAGGTAGTACATGTACCGCTTGATGCCACGCAGAGCTGACCTGCCGAAAATGGCCTGGGTAATTCGCTGTTCCTTCACATAGGCCGCGGTGGCGGAAGGCACGCTGCTGCCGGAGAGCGAAACGATGTTCGCGCCAAGGTTACGGGCGAACTGCAGATGCGCGTCGAGCGTCTGCCTCCTGCGGCTTTCTGAATCGCGCGGCGTCTCCACGTGCACCACGTAGAGCTCGCCGTCCAGACCTTCCGCAATGCGGGCGCCCCGGGCAATCAGCTCTCGCGATTGCGGATTCGAGCTGATGCAAACGGCGACACGCTCCGACACTGACCAGTGCGCTCCCAGCCGCTTGCGACGCACATAGGAGTCAAGATTGCGATCGACCGCCCTGGTCACGCGTTGCAGGGCCATTTCCCGCAGAGCGATGAGATTGCCTTTGCGAAAGAAGTTGGCCAGTGCGCGCTCCACGCGCTCCATGGGATAAACATCGCCACGGCGCATGCGAGTCGCAAGAGCCTCCGGTGTAAGGTCCGCGATAACAATCTCATCCGCCCGGTCCAGAACCCAATCGGGCACTTGCTCCCTGACAACAACGCCCGTCAAGGCCTGCACGCGCGGAGTCAATGTTTCAATATGCTGGATGTTGATGGTGGAGAGGACGTCAATGTTGTTCTCAAGCAGCAGCAGTACATCCTGGTAACGCTTTTGAAAGCGGCTGCCCTCCACGTTGGTGTGCGCAAGCTCGTCCACAAGAACCACTTGCGGTGCACGCGCGATGATGGCGTCTACGTCCATCTCGCGGAACAGCGTCCCCCTGTAATCAAGCTCACGCGGCGGAACGCTGTCCAACTTGCCGCTAATTTCTGCGGTACCGCGGCGTCCGTGACACTCCACGACCCCGATCACAACGTCTTCGCCCCGGCTTCTGCGGCGAATGCCCTCGCTCAACATGCTGTAGGTTTTACCGACCCCAGGGGCATAGCCCAGAAAGACCTTGAACCTTCCCGTCTTCTTTTCTATTTCGCTGGACTCCAGCCAATCCTCGGGTGTTTTGCGTTCACCTTCGAACATCTACAATGCACCCCATGAACTCTCGCCGCTTTGCCATGATTGTTCGGTGGGTCGCATCGTTTGCGGCCCTCGCCGGAATTGTACTCGTGTATAGCCGGTGGCTTCATGTCAACCAGACGACGGTTGCGCTTACCCTGCTGCTCTTTATATTGATCCTGGCGGCAAACTTCAGCCTGCGCTATGCCGTTGCGATATCGCTGGCGGCCACGTTCGCGTACAACTTCTTCTTTCTGCCGCCCGTGGGCACCATCACCATTGCAGACGCTCAGAACTGGCTCGCGCTGCTGGCGTTTCTGGCAACCTCCGTGATCGGCAGCAGGCTGTCACAACGTGCCCGTGACGAAGCAGACCAGGCCACGGCTCGCCGGCGCGAAGTCGAACTGTCTTTTCAGCTGAGCCGCGAGCTTCTTCAGTTGGATCATATCGCCAATCTCCTTTCGTCTTTGCCCATGCTCATCGCGCGTGTAACAGGGGCAAACTCCGTCATTCTCTACCTTATGGAAGGAGATCGCTTTTTCGAGCATGGCCTTCTCAAGGCGTCCGGCTTTGAGACACCTCATCTGCGTGAACTCTCCGAAAGCCTCTCCCGGGTGACGATCTCGGAACTTGGCGAAGCACGCATACCGCTCAAAGTAGGAGTCATGCCGCGCGGCCTTGTGAGCATCCAAGGCGTGTCGCTCTCCAAGGAGAGTCTGGAAACGATTGGCGGCCTGGTCTCGATCTCGCTGGACCGTTTACAAGCGCTGGAAAGTGTTGCCAAGGGAGAAGCGAATCGCGAGACCGAGCGGTTGCGAACGCTTATGATCGACTCCATCACACACGAGCTACGGACCCCGCTCACCTCTATCAAGGGTGCCGCGGGAACGCTGCTGTCAGACCTGGACGTGCCGGTCGATTCCAGGACAGAGCTGCTGCAGATCATCAACGAAGAAAGTGACCGACTTAACGCGCTGGTGTCACAGGCAACGGAGATGGCTCAACTGGATGCGCAGCAGGTGCACATGAGCTTTGCCCCAGTTGCCGTAGAGGAGCTTGTCCGGTCTGCCATTTCTGAGTGCTCCGTGGATCAGAAGTTGCATGGCATCACCGTGCATCCTTTACCGGACCTGCCTGCGGTCAGGGTCGACGCGGAGTTCATCCGCAAAGTACTGTGCAATTTACTTGAGAACGCGGGCAAGTACTCGCCCGCCGGATCACCCATCTTCGTTTCCGCGCGCCGCGAGGGCAGCTTTGTGGAGCTAAGCGTTGCCGACTGGGGAATGGGCATCGATTCCAGCGAGCAGGTCCTCATCTTCGATCGCTTCTATCGCGGCAGAAGCCATGGAAACCGCGTCGCCGGAACCGGCATGGGTCTGGCGATCAGCAAAGCCATCATTGCGTCGCATGGCGGCACCTTTTCGCTCACAAGCCAATTAGGCCAGGGTTCTGTCTTCAGCTTCACGTTACCGGCTGTGGAAACAATTCGTTCGTGAGCTCAGCTATTGGGGAGTTTATGGGCTTCTTATGAGCCAACTCATAGGATGAGCCATGCGGCCTCAGCACCTCTGACCGGGGACAGCGCCGCCGGAATTGCACACCCGTAGTTCGCCTTTACAGCGCATCCAACAAGGCGACCCTTCTGGGAAGACCTCTACGGACGGGCGCTTTGTCGAAGTGGGTGAAACTTGACCGCGAAAAGCTTTAGCAGAGTTGCCACACAGTTGCTGCTGGCCGGTGCCGCGCTCGCAACCGCAGCCAGCGCACAGACAGACGCTGCGACCGGTGCCGCACAGGTGCCGCAGGAGACAGCGAACACGACACCGCATCATGAGAACCTAGTCGGTCGATGGATCAGCTTCTACCGTTCCGATTGGAACGGAACCGCAACGTCCGGACCGGCTGCCCCGCGGCGCGGCGTTCCTTCACCCCTAAACTCTCCACCGTTCCCCAGCGCGGACTGGTCCTACGGCGGTTCGCCTACCATCGGTGAATCGGATGGCAATGTTTATCCCCTGCAAAGCGCCATCAACGGGGCGGAAGGCCGGACAAAGGTCTATGGGTGGATTGAGCCCACAGCCAACCTGTCAACCTCCCGTGACCGCAACTATCCCGAGACCAACGACATCTATTCGAACCGGATCGAACTCGGCCAGGCAGTGGTGTACGTGGAGCGCCTGCCAGATTCCGTACAGCGCGATCATGTGGATTGGGGATTCCACATCACTGGCTTTTTCGGCACAGACTACCGCTCCACCACAAACAAGGGCTACTTCAGCCAGCAGCTCCTGAAGAACAATCGGCAGTACGGTTTCGATCCTGTTCTGGAGTACGTTGACGTTTACTTTCCACAAGTCGGGCGAGGAATGAACCTGCGCATGGGGCGCTATATCTCCATACCCGGCATTGAAGCCCAGCTCACGCCGAACAATTACATGTTCAGCCATTCCCTGCTCTACGCAGTGGATCCCTTTACGGACACAGGGGCGCTTGCCACCATTCAGTTGAACGACCGCTGGACCGTTCAGGCGGGCGTTTCAGCCAGCCATGACGTAGCGCCCTGGACTCCTGACGCCAAACCTGCCTTTACGGGCTGCGTCAGCTACACCACAGCCAGCGTGAACGATAACTTCTACCTTTGTGCAAACGGCATCAACGACGGCAAGTACGCCTTCAACAATCTGCAGATGTACGACGCTACCTGGTATCACAAGCTCAACAAGAGCTGGCACCTGGCCACGGAAATCTACTCCATGTCGCAGAGGGGCGTGCCCAGCACCAACGGTCCTATCACTCCGGAAACGGGGACCAACGGTGCAAACTGCCGCGCGGGTCTGGAGCGTTGTTTCGCTCCGGAGTGGGCAGCAGTCAACTACTTGAACAAACAACTTTCCGCCCACGACTTTGTCTCGTTACGCAGCGACTTTCTCAACGACAAGAAAGGGCAGCGTACCGGCACCGCCACCAAGTACACCGAAGAGACCCTGATGTTGAGCCATTGGGTTGGGACCACGGTCCAGATCCGTCCGGAAATCCGCTACGATCACGCGTGGGATCGGCGAGCGTATGACAACGGAAAGCGGCAAAACCAGTTCACCGTGGCCACCGATGTCGTCTTTCACTTCTAGAGAACGGTTTAGCTGACACCCATCGCGCCCGCTTTCGATAGATCTAACCACACCGTCAGCCGCTGTGACCATTGCAGAGGTTCCTCCTCGACGCGAAGACGGCAGTGCGCCAGGTGCGAGAAGTGCGCACTTCCATCGAGAACACTTGGAGCGGGTCAGGAAGATTGGCTCCGCAGGTAGGACTCGAACCTACAACCCTTCGGTTAACAGCCGAATGCTCTGCCATTGAGCTACTGCGGAATAGTCAAGCTGAGGTGCCGGCGGGTGCCGGCTCGACTCACACACCAGTTATAACAAAGGCTCGCGAGCCGGTCAAAAAACACTGGCCTGTTCGTTCTGCGGCGAAGAGCGTCGGGCCCGTGGCTCTACACTGTGATTGCTCGGTATTGAGTCGTCGCCAAGGAGGCGCACATGTCCACCCCCCGCATCTCTCGCTTGAACCGCAATGAGGTAGACGCGTCCATCGTCTCCGTGTTTGATGAGAGTCTGCGCGAGCGCGGCAACGTGCCGTATTTTTTCCGCACACTCGCGCATCGCCCGTCGATCATGACGACGGCCTGGGCGCACATGCAGGCCGTGCTTGCGGAAGGCACCCTGCCCCGCGCCCTGAAAGAACTCGCCGTGGTGCGAACGTCGCAACTGAACCGGACGCCCTATTGCCTGGCTTCACACACAGCCATGGCAAAGAAGCTGGGCTGCAGCGATGAGAAGCTGGAAGCCCTGGCAAGCTACGAGACGGACGAACAGTTCGACGAGCGCGAGCGACTAGCTATTCACCTGGCAGAGGTGATGACGGCAGACCCGCACAACTACTCCGACGAAGAGTTCGCGAAACTGCGCGAACATTTCAGCGAGGGCGAAGTGGTGGAACTGGTGTGCGCTATTGGCCTGTTCAACTACTTCAACCGAGCCAATGACCTGCTAGAAATGGCAATCACCCAACCTGCCACGAACGAGGAGCTGGAAGCGGCCGGTCTGCTGGCAGCGCGATAACGGCGATAGCCGTTCGGCTTAGGTCCGGTTCGCTCCGTCAGCGTTAGGTTTGGAAGTGTGTCTCAGCGGTACAGCGCGACGGCGATACTGTAGCTCCGAAAGGTGCTGCTGGGCGATTCACACGCACCCACTGCGGCCGAGCCGATGCGTCCTCGCTGCAGACGCGAGAGCAACGAGCTGGGCAGGCGCTGCAGTTCTGTTCCGTTGTAACGCATAACAAAGGCGGGCGTGTTGCCCACGTACCCCGTGGAAGTGCGGCACATGGCCCGTGCAGCCGATGTAGTCGTTGCGGGCACGCCTGCTTGCTCCAGCAAGTCTCTGACGCGTGCTTCCTGCTGAGGCAGCGACAGATCGGCAAGGATTCGCGCAAAGTCCTCTACGGCCCAGTACTCGCCATTGCTCTCGACTAGTGCAATGCCAACTGCATTCGCTTCCGGCTCCAACATATTCTCGCGATGGCCTCTAGACTGGAACCAGAGGTCGTGCAGTTCTGCGGCGCTGGGCGCCACGCCGATGTTTTCGGCTATCAGCGAGAAGCGTACGCCACTGACGGCAGCGCGCTGTGCCAGGTCCGCTTCCCGATCGAGTTGGTGTTCGAGCGAGCCTTCCAGACGCATGCGCTCCGCGTGTTGAGCGGCTGCCGCAGTAAGCTGGTCGCTCCACACCAGCAGAGGCAAGCCAGCCGCGGAACGCGACGTATTCAGCGCCTGAAACAGGTACTGCTCCGCTACGGTACGCTGCGCCGCGGCAGTCAGCGTTGCCAAATACAAAGCACACACGAACCACACCGCCGCTGCGAGATGCAGCTTGGCTGTTTTAAGGCGCAGGCAGGACTGGTAAGCATCACATGGGGGGAGCATGCTTGCTCAGCATACAAAGCAGCTGATGTGAGCGCAACGTTACCGGGTCGCAAGACACTTCTGACCCCGCTGGAAAACGGCGCCTCAACGTGGCGTGGTGCTTGCCGGCAACACGCGTCCCCGATACTCCGCGACCGCCCGGTCGAGCTCCTGCTCAAATCGCAGCAGCACCTGCTCCCTGCCAAGGTGTGTTACGGCGTACTCGCGTGCGGCGCTGCCCAGCCGCTCGCGAAGCGCATGGTCAGACGCAAGAACGCGTGCGCCTTCAACAAGCGGTGCCACATTGCCCACCGGCACCACCAGGCCGCACGCGGCATGAGCGCCCGCTGCGCCCGTCAACACTGCTTCAGCCTCCGTGCCCGGTTCCGCGCACGCCAGCACGGGACGTCCGCTCGACAGCATGCCCGTGAGCCTGGAAGGCATCACCAGGTCAGCCGTCTTTGCGCGCTGCGGCAGCAGGTGGACGTCCGCCGCATTCAGGAGATCGTTCAGCCGCTCGTAAGGCTGTAAGGGCAACAGAGTCACATTGCAAGCGCCGCCAACCTCCTTCTCCAGCGTCTTGCGGTAGGTACCGTCTCCGCAGAGGAGGAAGTGCACGGAAGTATCGTGCTCGAACGCTGCCGCAAGCGGAGCAAGCAGCTCCAACCCCTGCTTGTTGCCCATGTTGCCGGAGTACAGGAACACGAGTTTATCCCGGAGCCCAAGTTCTTCCCGGAAGCTGTTCCGTGCGTCGTGGTCCTGCGGATGAATGGCGTCAATATCCACCCAGTTAGGGAACAGGACGGCCCGATCCAGCGGAACGCCTTTGCCCAGGCACTGCTCCAGCATGCGGACAGAGATACTGCTCACGCGCCGGAACGCTCGCGTCAAGACGCTTTCCATACCAAGCGCAAAGCGCTGCACCAGTCCGCCGGCGGGCAGCAATCCCAGGTCAAATGCTGCGTCCACTTCCAGATCCTGAACATGCAGCCAGGCTGGAGCGGACGCCAGCGCCGCCGTCGCCAAGGTCACGGGCGCGCAAAAAAAAGCCGGCTCCACAGTGATCACAATGTCCGGCCGGGCAAACACCTGCTGCAGCATGATCCACAAACCGCTACCAGCGAAGGAAAACAGGTGAAGCATGCGGCGAAGGCCTGTCGGGTTCCGTGGAACATACAACGGGCAGCGAAATACCAACGGCTCGCCTGCTCCATCGCCCTGCGGACCGCCACCTTCTCGCCGGTAGCCCCGACCCTGGTACTCCGCGCTGACGCGCCACGCCGGATAGTAGGGCGGCGCCGTCACCACTCGGACCTGGTGCCCCTTTCTTGACAGCCACGCCGCCATTTCACCGGTGTACTTGCCGATGCCGGTCAGCTCTGGCGAGTAATTGAGACCGAAGATGAGACTGAGGAATGGAACCCGGTCGATCATGCCTACTTGAGTGTACGAGCGGCCTCACACTCTACGGCAAGAGAGCGGAACGACAGTGCCACGCGCAAAGATACAGTGGAGTGGTGCGATCTTCCCTGGGGTATACGGCGCTGTGCGTGCTCGCGATGTTTACGGTGGCTGCGCTTTTTGCGCCGTGGATCGCGCCGTTTGACCCGGCAGCTCTGCATCTGAACCAGAGATTGATTTCGCCCGGTCACGGCTTTCTGCTGGGTACCGATGAGCTTGGCCGGGACATTTTGTCCAGGGTGCTCTTTGGAGCGAGACTTTCGCTGCTGGTCGCCGTGACCGTGGTTGCAGGTTCGCTGCTGCTGGGTCTTCTGATTGGATCGGTAGCTGGTTTCTATGGCGGATGGCGCGACGCGCTGCTCAACATCTACGTGATGAACGCCTTTCTTGCCATGCCGGGCATTCTGCTTGCGATTGCGTTCGTAGCTTTCCTTGGACCCGGCGTTGGAAACGTGATCCTGGCGCTTACCCTTTCCGGTTGGGTGAGCTACGCACGGCTCGTCCGTGCGCAGGTGAT
>CAXTBQ010000041.1:11471-30449 GCA_964242065.1 uncultured Terriglobus sp.
ACGTGGAAGCCGCCCGCTCGCTGGGCAGCAGCAACCTCCGGCTGCTTGGCCGTCACATTCTGCCCAACATCATCCAGCCGGTTATCGTGCAGGCGGCCATTGGGATGGCGAGCGCCGTGCTTGCGGAAGCCACCCTCAGCTTTCTTGGTCTGGGGGCTCCCCCGCCGACGGCCAGCTGGGGCTCCATGCTTAACGACGGCAGGGCACACCTGTTCGACGCTCCGCACACCGTCATTGTGCCGGCTGCGGCGGTAATGCTTTGCGTGCTGGCCTTTTCGTTTGTTGGAGATGCAGTGCGCGACTGGGCTGACCCGCGCAGCGGCCGGGCTAACCAAGCACCTTCAAGTTAGCGCTAAAGGGAAACGCCCGGATCTCGAAAAGAGATCGACGGGCGCCCGCAGATAAAACCCTCCCCCAGGGTTTCTCCACCCTCCGAAGGTAGCATTTTGACGAAGTGATATCACTACACGCCAGTAATGCCTCAGTAACTTATTTTCATAAAACGGCAGCTACACCCACTTTCGTGGAAAAAATTTCCGTATCAAAGAAATTTTTGGCCCGGCCCAGTGTATCTCGAACAACCGCCTCTGCATCCACGAGCCTGAAAGGCGTTTCTACCACGAGCATCACTGACGGCCCGGCACCAGAAAGCGCCACGCCGACGATGCCATGCTTTCCCGCCAGGGCCTGCAGAGGGTCAAGCAACGGACAGGATGCGGTGCGGTAGGGTTGGTGCATCCGGTCCTGCATTGCTGGTGCAAGCAGGTCGGCGCGGCCCTGCGCGAAAGCGGCGGTCAGCATCGCTGCCCGCTGCACGTTGAAGATTGCGTCAGCCTTGCTATAGCTTTCCGGTAGAAGCGCGCGGGCTTTGCTGGTGGAGAGCGACTCCTTTGGGATCACCAGGAGCAACGGCCACGCCGCCGCGGGCTGAAGGGCAATCGCGTGCACTTGCGGCGGACCGTCCTCCGGCCTGCTCATGGCTGAAACGGTGAGGCCGCCCATTACACAGGCCGCGACGTTGTCGGGATGTCCCTCCCGGACGGATGCTTCCGTAAGGATTTCATGTCTGGTCCAGCCGAGATCGCCAAAGTGTGACGCCAGCGCCACCCCTGCCACCAGCGCCGCTGCGGACGATCCGCAACCCATCCCGAGCGGGATCTCGTTGTAAAGATCCAGGTGCAGCGGCGGCGCGGCACGGTTGAGCGCCCGCAACACACTGCGATAGGTCTGCAGTACCAGACTGCTGGCTGCGTCGCCACACCGGTCCGCATCACGGCCGGAGGCCCTGATCGTGAAGGTGTCGGCAAGCCGCGCATCCACGTGGAGCGCGAAATCCATGGCGAGGCCCAGTGCGTCGAAGCCCGGACCGAGGTTTGCGGAGGTCGCTGGTAGCCGAAGGCGCAATGATTCGCCCAACGCTACTCCTTGCGCGCCATTTCAGCTTCAAGCGCCCGAAGCACGGCAGCTTCATCCGCCTCAAGCACGATGGGCGGCTTACGGTATGGGTCCGCGTCGGCTAGTCCTGTTGCCAGCAGGTTCTTATGGAAGTCGATGGTGTACTCAGGGTCTTTCAGCGTGTGACCGGTGAGCAAAAGCACGACTCGCTCGCCGGCCTGCACGCGGCCTTGTGCCTGCAGCCGCTTCAAACCTGCAAGCGTGACGGCACTTGCGGGTTCGCAGCCAATGCCCTCCGCACCGATCTGTGCTTTTGCCAGCGCGATCTCTGATTCGCTGGCCTGCTCGCACCAGCCTCCCGTGCTCTCGATCACTCGAGCTGCTTTGCGCCAGCTTGCAGGATTGCCAATGCGGATGGCCGTGGCACGCGTATCCGCAGCGACGGGCTGAAGGAGCTTTTCTGCATTCGTGAACCACTGGAAGAGCGGATTTGCACCTTCCGCCTGGATCACCGAAATCTTCGGGATACGCTCAATAAAGCCGAGGTGCTTCAGTTCTCCAAAGCCCTTGCCGAGCGCGGAACCGTTTGCCAGATTTCCGCCGGGAACGACGACGTGATCCGGCACCTGCCAATCAAGCTGCTCGCAGATTTCAATCGCGGGCGTTTTCTGCCCCTCCAGCCGGTAGGGGTTCACTGAATTCAGGAGGTAGATGGGATGCCGCCGCACCAGTTCCGCCAGCATCTTCACGCAACCGTCAAAGTCGGTCTTCAGCTGAACGGTAAGCGCGCCGTAGTCCATGGATTGCGACAGCTTGCCCCAGGCAATCTTTCCCTCGGGAATGAAAACAATGGCTCGCAGACCGGCGCGCGCAGCATAGGCGGCCATGGCGGCAGAGGTGTTGCCCGTGCTGGCGCAGGCGACCCATTCGTATCCCCGCTCGGCTGCCACGGAAAGCGCGGCCGTCATGCCGGTGTCCTTGAAAGAACCCGTGGGATTCATGCCCTGGTGCTTCGCCAGCAGGAAGTCGAGGCCCAGCGACTTGGCCGTCCGCGGCAGATCGTACAGCGGCGTGTTGCCCTCGCGCAGTGTCACGGCGTGCGCGTCCTCGTTCAGGATGGGCAGCAGCTCACGGTATCGCCAAACGCCCGACTGATCGATGGGAAGCGTGGAATCCCGGCGCTCGGCCCACAGGTGCCGCAACGCCTGCGCATTGGGTCGATTTGCTGCCGCCGCAGCGCCGCGAGTCTCGCTCCACGGATATTCCACTTCGTACAGCTCACCCGTGGCAACGTGGCGAAAATCGCTGGCCACCGCATCGGGCGCGATTCTCTCACCGCCTGCGATGCATCGAAGTTGATGTGAACGCCATGACATGGATAGGTACAGGTTACCGCAAGGCACGCCGCTGCTTTCTTTTTGCTCTCGCCCTAACCACTCTGGCATGGTGCGCACCGGCACATGCAGCCGACGAGAAGGTGGTTACAGTAGCTGCCGCCGCGGACATGGAGCCGGTGCTGCAGGTGATCGGACCCATCTTCGAGCGGCAGACCGGTCTCAAGCTCAAGGTGTCGTTTGGATCATCCGCGGCGCTGGCTCAGCAGTTGCAGAACGGTTCGCCTGCCGACATCTTTCTTTCGGCCGATTTCTACTTCGCCGAACAGCTTGTGGCTGCAAACCTGACAGACACAAAACAGCCCACACCATATGCCAACGGCCTGCTTGTGTTGTGGTCGCGTAAGGATTCGCGCTTCAAGCCGCTGAGCCTGGATGTGCTGGAGCGGAAAGACCTGAAATCCGTTGCGCTTGCCAACCCGGACCGCGCGCCATACGGGCGTGCCGGCGTCGCCGCGTTGAAGAAGATGAAGTTGTGGGACAACGTCGCACCTCACATCGTGCAAGCCGAAACCGTGGCGCAAGCCGGGCAATTTGCGCTTAGCGGCAATGCAGAACTCGCCCTGATGTCGCAAACCCTTGCCATGGCACCGAAGTATCGCGACTCCGGCACCTCTGTCCTGTTTCCGATATCGCAGTATCCTGCGATCCGCCAGTGCGCCGTTGTGCTGAAGGCCGGCCGGAACCAGGATGGTGCCCACCGCCTGCTCAGCTTTATCCTGAGCGACGCCGTGCAAAATAACCTTCCGAAGCTTGGCCTACAGACTCCAAAATAGGTTGTGCTCTATCTTTCGTCTCAAGTGCATCGGCTCGTCGGCGAGCGAGCGACCAAGTTTGTGAACTGATGGACACGGATGCGCTCCTGCTCACGTTGCAGCTTGCCGGGATGACCACGATCATCCTGCTGCTGCTTGGTCTGCCGCTGGCGGCGTGGATTGCGCTGTCCCGTACAAGAATCCGGCTGATTGCAGAGGCCGTCGTAGCTCTGCCGCTGGTGCTTCCACCCACGGTGTTGGGATTTTATTTGCTTGTAGGGCTGGGCCCACGCACTGCACTGGGGCGCTCGCTGACCGCCCTGCTCGGACACACGCTTGCATTTTCGTTCATGGGGCTTGTAGCCGGTTCCGTGCTGTACAGCCTCCCGTTCGCTGTGCAGCCGATCGTGGCAGGCCTGCGTGCCGTGGACCCCTCATTTCTTGCTGCCGCGGCAACCCTGGGTGCATCGCCGGTCAGGCAATTTGTACGGGTCGCTCTGCCGCTCGCGAAAGGCTCCGTCCTCTCGGCCGCGGTGCTCACGTTCACACACACCGTCGGAGAGTTTGGCGTGGTGTTGATGCTGGGCGGCAGCATTCCCGGACGCACCCGGACGCTCTCCATTGCCCTGTTTGATCTGGTTGAGAACGGCGACTTCAATACCGCGAATCAACTTGCGCTGTTGTTGTTGGCGGCTTCCACAGCGGCTCTGCTGCTGCTATATGCCCGATCTGTCCTGCGCGGAAGCAGGCAGGATGAATAAGCCCTATCTCCGGGTGCAATGTGCCGCAAAGCTCGGTTCGCTCCGGTTCGACATCGACTTCGCCACAACTGCTGACTGGACGGTGCTGTTTGGGCCGTCTGGCTCGGGTAAATCGTCGTTGCTGCGGCTGATCGCCGGCTTATGGATGCCGCCTGGCTCGTCCGTGCACCTTTTCGGCACGGACATCAGCCGTCTCGCCCCGCATCGCCGCGGGATCGGGTTCGTAGCACAGGACCCTACACTCTTTCCCCACCTTGACGTGCTGGGAAACATCCGCTTCGGCTGTCGCAAAGGTGCTTCATCAGACGCACGGGCCGAGTCTCTCCTGGCGCTCTTCCACTTGCAGGATCTTCGGCACGCTGCCAACCGCCGTCTTTCCGGGGGAGAACGTCAGCGTGTGGCGTTGGCCCGCGCACTTGCCGCATCCCCGCGCCTGCTCTTGCTGGACGAAGTCTTCACCGGCATGCACACGGCACAGCGGGACAGCCTGCTGCAAAGCGTGGCAGCGTACTGCAAGCTATCTGCGATTCCGGTAATTTCGGTGACGCATGATGTGGTCGAAGCGAGCTTCCCCACGGGCAACGTGATTCTCCTGAGGGATGGTCGCATCTGCGCGCAGGGCAACCCCGTTTCGGTACTAGGGGAAGAACGCGAAGCTTTGCGGGAAGCACTCCACAGCGACACTACGACGGAAAGTTACCGAGGCTGACTGGCTCCTGCTCCAGCCGTACGCCGAAATGCGCTTGCACGCCATGGATGATGCGATCGCGAAGAGCAACAATGTCCTGTGCCGATGCGCCACCTCGATTGATAAGGGCAAGAGTGTGCCGCATGGACAGACCGGCGTTGCCGAGCGTATACCCTTTCACGAATCCGGCGCGCTCAAGCAGCCAGGCTGCGGGCAACTTGAAAGCTTCTCCTGCAGGCCAGTGCGGCACCTGCGCCAACGACACACCCGCGGCATCTGCAACGTGGTGCAGCAGTTCTCCTCTGACAACGGGATTACGGAAAAAAGATCCCGCGGAACGCGAGTTCGGATCGGCAGGGTCGACCACCATGCCCTTGCCGCGGCGTATCTGCCGCACAGCGTTTGCAACCGTGCGCAGCGACGGCCCTGATTGCCCAGCAAAGTACTTCTTGAGATCGGCATACTCGAGCTTCGGCGAGCCCTGCAGATGCAACGCGAAATCGACCCGCAAGACCACATAGCGCCCGCGTGCGGACGTATTCAGCAGACTGGTCCTGTATGCAAAGCCGCAGTCAGCATTCGACAGTTCGGCGCACGACGATGTGTAGGTATCTACGCAGCATATTGACCGGATGGTCTCGGAAACTTCCTGCCCGTAGGCACCCACGTTTTGCACGGGTGTGCCGCCCACTGTGCCAGGGATGCCGGCGAGACACTCGATCCCAGCCAGGTCCTGCTCGACGGCGTACTGCACCAGGGCGTCCCAGCTTTCACCTGCGGCAACCTGCAGCAGCACTCTCCCGTCGCCGAGCTCGGTCTGCTGGATACCGCGAAGAGCCACATGGATTACAAGCCCTGGAAATCCATCATCCGAAATCAGCAGGTTGCTGCCCCCGCCCACCACAAACACTGGCAGCGATCGTTGGCTCGCAAATCCTAGAGCGTCTGACACGTCCTGCTGGTTGGCTGCCGTAACGAACCAGCGTGCGGGACCACCCACGCCCAGGGTGGTAAAGGGTGCCAGTTCGATATGTTCCTGCAGGTGCACGCCCCTAAGGCTAACAGCGCGGGCTGGCGGAGCTGCATCGCCCGGCATGCGCGTTGCATCCAGTTAGAATGGAAAGCAGCCCGCGGATCGCGGCTGCTTGGAGGAAGCATGTATCCAGAAATTATGGTCATCCCCATGCGCGAGGAACTGACCCGCGCCGGTATTCAGGAAGCGCGCACCGCCGCAGAAGTAGACTCTGCGTTGGCGCAGCCGGGCACCACTATGGTCGTGGTGAATTCGATCTGCGGCTGTGCCGCGGGAAAGATGCGCCCTGGCGTGCGCATGGCCATGCAGAACGGGCAAAAGCCGGACCAGTCTGTGACCGTATTCGCCGGGCAGGACCGTGAAGCGACAGAAAAAGCGCGGGGTTACTTCGGAGGGCACCCGCCCACCTCGCCTGCCATCGCCATTCTGCGCGACGGCCAGTTGGTGTACCTGATGCAGCGTTCCGCCATCGAAAGCGCCAACGCACCGGCGATCGCGCAGGAGCTTTCGCGCGCATTTGACACCTACTGCGCCAAGGCAAGCGCCTAGACTTCGCACGTTAGCAGGGCCAAGAGGAGGCTCCGGCCTCCTTTTTGGTTGCGCAGAAATGCTTTGCGGCTCGGCACAGGCCCGCTCAGCTTTGCACGGGCACCGCCGATAACGGAGGTGTGAGCACGCAGACCGTACCGACGGCGCCCACAGTTGCCCCCGAGCGCGACCTGCGCGCGTGGCGGCTCGACCAAGTTGTACGCGGCCACGTACTTGCTGTACTGCGCCGCTGCGACGGGAACAAGCTGAGAGCGGCCGAGATCCTCGGCATCAGCCGCTCGACGCTTTACCGCATGCTGGATACCTTCTCCGTGATGGCGGCAGCATAGCGCGATAGGCACTCCCGAAGCCGCAGCGCGATACACTGCGACTTCAGGAGTGCTCTTTCTCTATGCGTCTGCTTCACCCGATGACCGTGCTCGCCGTGGCACTCGGCTGCTCCCCCATTCTCTCCGCGCAAACTCCTGCTGCAACGCAGCAAAGCAGCGCTGCCGCAACCGAAGCGGAGCGCACCCGCGCGCTGAATCGTCTGTTCGACGAATACTGGCAGTTCCGGTTGAAGCGTTCCCCGGAGCTTGCCACCTTTGTGGGTGACCCGCGCTACAACGACCGCTGGAGCGACTACAGCGCGGCCGCCTTTAACAGCGGCCTGCAGCGTGAGACAGAGTTCCTGACGCAGCTGGGCACCATCGACACCGCTGGCCTGGATGAGCAGACAAAGATTTCCGCATCACTCATGCTGAAGGAACTCATCGACGACCAGGAGGGTGCCCGCTTCAAACCCTGGCAAATGCCCGTGACACAGTTCGATGGTCCGCAGATCGGCCTGCCGCAAGTAATTGCGGTCATGCCGTTCGCGACGGTGAAGGACTACGACAACTACATCGCACGGCTCAACGCCATTCCGGGCGTGTTTGCGCAAATACAGGAGGCCATGGACGCGGGCATCGCAAACGGGCGCACAGAGCCGCGCCTCCTGATGGAACAGGTGCTGAAGCAGGTGCAGGACATGGCGCAGGCAAAGCCAGTGGAAAGCAGCTACTCCGCACCGCTGGCGAAGATGCCCGCAGGTATTCCGGCTGCGGAGCAAAAGCGCATCCGCAAAGACACAACCGAGGCCATCGCGCAGAAAGTGTTGCCCAGTTACGACCGCTTTGGCCGGTACCTGAAGGCGCAATACATCCCTGCTGCACGCACCACGCTGGGCGCCAACCAACTACCGGACGGCACGGCTTACTATGCCTTTCGGGTACGCACAGAGACCACGACCGACCGCACGCCGGAGCAAATCCATGAACTAGGCCTTCAGGAGGTCAGGCGCGACGAAGCCGAGATGCTTCTAATCGCCAGAAAGCTTGGTTACCACGACCTGAAGAGCTTCAACATCGCATTGAAGAACGATCCAAAGCAACATCCCACGTCAGAGGCGCAGCTCATAGAGGCCTTCAAGCGGCCGCTGGCGGACATGCAGGTGAAGCTGCCGGAGCTGTTCGGACGTCTGCCCAAAGCGCCCTTAGAGGTGCAGCCGACACCGGGCTTTCGCGCGGCCAACTCCGCGCCCGCGGATTACCAGCCGGGCACCCCAGACGGCAAGCGCCCCGGCACGTTCTTTGCGAACACCTACCACTTTGCCGACCGTAATCTGTTCTCGGCAACCGGCATCGCCTTCCATGAAGGCTTGCCCGGACATCACCTGCAGATCTCGATCTCGCAGGAGCTGAGCGGCATTCCAGAGTTCCGCAAAGAGTCTGGAGGGTACAACGCGTTCGTCGAGGGCTGGGGACTGTACTCTGAGCGGCTGGGCAAGGATGCCGGCTTCTACAAGGATCCATACGAGGATTACGGTCGCCTGCAACTCGACATCTGGCGCGCTATACGCCTGGTGGTGGATACCGGTGTGCATAGCAAGGGCTGGTCGCGACAGCAGATGGTGGACTTCTTCCACGAGCACTCCGCCATCGATGAAAGCAGCGTGCAGGCGGAAGTGGACCGCTACATTGCCAATCCGGCGCAGGCACTAGCGTACAAATCTGGCCAGCTGAAACTTCTGGAGCTGCGTGAGCGTGCCCGCACGAAACTTGGTGCGAAGTTCGACCTTCGTGCGTTCCACGACGAGGTTCTGGGCTCTGGCGCGCTGCCGTTGGACGTTCTGGAACAGCGTGTGAACGCGTGGATTGCGGCAGGCGGCAAGCCCGCGAGCTAGAGCGAAGCCAGTGCGCGGGCGCTGCGGAGCCGTTCTTCCAGATGGCGCTCCAGTGTGGAAACGGCGAAGCGGCGCAGTTGCTGCACAGCAGTCGCCACGATCTCCGCCTCCAGCAGCGCTGGCAGCGGCTGCCGGAACATGCGGTATGCGGCTTGCACTGCGTCAGCCGTTAGCGGCACGGACCCATTTGGCCGCGCTCGGGCGCAGGTGACGCCATCGCGCAGCGGCGAGTAGTACACCGCTTCGCCGCGCAGCGGTTCGCCCGTGATGGCGCACACGTTCAGGTCCGGCATCCAGCCCAGCAGTCGCGTGATCCAAAGCGCGAAATAGGTCACCGGTAACGCGATGCAATCGCTACGCAGGCTCGTCGCTACGGCCAGCGTCAGGCGGAATACGTCATCCTCCGGTGCGCGGTCGGGCAGCGCCGACTCTAGCACTTCCGCCAGAAAGGCAAGCCCGGCTGCGCGGCGATAATCCACCGAGTCGCGCAACGGCGACCACAGGATCTCGAACCGGTCCAGCCGCACCACGTCATGTTTGGGACGCTCGGTCCAGGCTGCACGCACGTGCGTGATGGGCTCCAGCGCACCGCCAAAACGGCGGCGCGAGCGCATGGCATGCCGCGCCACACCGCGGACCACGCCCTGCTCACGCGTGAACATGGCCACCAGCAGGTCCGCCTCGCCAAAAGGCCAGGTGCGCAGAACGATCGCTTCGGACTGGTAGGCTGCCGCGATGCTGCCTCCTGCAAAAACGGAAACGCGCAGCGAAGCTGCGCGTTCGATGCTTGTAACATTTGCTGGCTTATCGCCCGAAGTGATCGGCGTTCTTTTGGGCGAAATCCACCCACTTGTCTGGCAGGTCGTCTGCCGCGTAGATGGCCGAAACCGGGCACACCGGGACGCAGGCGCCGCAGTCGATACACTCGACCGGATCGATAAACAGCTGGTCGACGCTGTCATTACCGTCTTCGCCCTTCTTCGGATGGATGCAATCCACCGGGCAGGCATCGGCGCAGGCCGTGTCCTTGGTGCCAATGCATGGTTCTGCGATCACGTATGCCATGGTGCGAAATCCCTTTCAAAACAGCTTTTCGGCTTCAAATCGATGATAACAGTTCCAAAAGGCGGCTCGCGAGATCAGGTCCGCGCCGGAAACGACTTCGCTGCCGCTTCGTCTCTACGCCGCTTGAACTCTTCCGGCGTGGGGATTCGTTCAAGCCCTCGGCCTGCGTACATGTCGGCAAAGACCTGCTGCAGTTCTTCTGCAATGAGTCCGTTGGACGCCAACACTTCGCGCGAGTCAAGCCGAAAGGCTGAGCCGTCAAACCGGCTGATCTCGCCACCGGCCTCTTCCACCAGCAGCGCGCCTGCCGCCGTATCCCACGGATTCAGGTTGAACTCCCAGAAGCCCTCCAGGCGGCCGGCAGCGACGTACGCCAGGTCAACCGCGGCGGCACCGGCTCGCCGAAGGCCATGCGTGCGCAACGTGAGCTGGTGATAGAAATGCGCATTTGGATTCTCATGGCGCTTGTGCGAGGGAAAGCCCGTGGCCAGCAGCGACTCCTGCAGCATGGCAGTTTTCGATGTGTGGATGCGGCGGCCGTTCAGATAAGCACCTTTGCCGCGCTCCGCCTGAAACAGCTCGTCGCGCAACGGCTCATAGATGACAGCTGCGACCAGGGTTCCGTCCGCGTCATCCGCCGTGCCGGGCGGCCTGTGCTCCAGGCCCAGCGAGACACAGAAATAGGGAAACCCATGGGCAAAGTTGGTGGTGCCGTCCAGCGGGTCGATATACCAGCGGTATTCCGCGCCCAACTGCTCGCGCGTGCCTTCCTCGCCAAAGATGCCGTGGTGCGGAAACAGAGTGTGCAGCCGCTCGCCAATCAGCTTCTCGCTGGCACGGTCGGCCTCCGTCACAATGTCCACATCACCCTTGAATTCAGCGGTGACGCCCTTTTCGTAGTAGCGGCGCAACAACGCACCGGCCTCTCGCGCCACCTGCGCGGCTGGCGTGGCAAACAGAAATTCACTCGGATCGAAAACGCTCATCGCCTAAAGGATACGCGTTGGCCTCAAATGCGTTCGCCAGCTATGCACCGGACGCTGCATCATGCGCAAAGCTGACACCCGGCTGCTGCGCCAGCATGTTCAGGAACTCGGTCAGCACCGCTGGACCCGTACCGCTCACCCATTTGCCGGCGTCGGATCGAGCCGCCATCCAGTGGAACAGGAAAACCAGGGGCAGCCATCCCTGCGCGTCGTCTTCCACGCGTTTGCCCAGTTGGATCATCGCCCGCGAAGGCTGCATAGGCAGCGCCACCCCTTGTACGCGTGCATGCCCCGGCTCCGCGCAGTATTCCGGCGGAGTCACCACCATGTATTCGCGGCATACAAGCGGGCGTATCGGATGGATGCTGCACAGCCCTTCCACCAGAAACGGGCACGCCACACCGGTTACGAAGTAGTCCAGCGCCAGCTGGCGAAAGCTGTCGGTTTGCAGATCAAACATCTCCGGAGTCAAGCGCGCAAGAACCCCTTTGCTCTGCAATTCGAGAAGCGCCGCATGAAAGCGCGCTGCCAACGCATGCTGTTGGTTCTCTGGCAAGGTCCTGATCCAGTTCGCCAGGCTTTCTGCCTCAAACGGCGTAACAGGCACCATTTGGTAGCAGCATGCGGTGCAGTTGGGTCCGCAACTGACTGGCTGACCGTTTTGCTCCATAAACGCACTCGCCTGCCCGGCGATTCCGGAGGTGAACTGCCGCAGGATAGGCAGCAGCTGCGTGAGGTTGGTCTCACCCGCAGGCACCGGAATGGCAGTCCGGATGGTTCCGTTCCTAAAGCGAATGGTCAGCGGAACATTCACCGCACCTGCCGTGGCGCTGTCTTGCATGACGGGAGTATATCCATGCTCGATCCGTGCCGGGCAAATCAGCGTGCGTCGGCGTAGTAACCGGTGCGGCTGCGCAGCAGCAGCGCGGTAGACTTTGCCGAATCCTTCAGTTGCACGTCGATGCGGCGGAAACTGTTGTCCGCGCCTCGGCGGGGAGCGTAGTAGCCCAGCAGGTACTGTGTGCGCAGATCGTCCGAGAGGTGCGCGAAGGCCGTCTTCAGGTCTTCGCGACCGGTCACGTAGAAGTACTTGCCGCCCGTGTCCTGGGCCATCTGGATGAGCGCGTGTTCGCCACCCGTGTTGCGGCCGGCATCGGCAAGGATGGGCACAATAATAATGGGGTAGATGACCGCGCCCGCTCGCTGGGCCTCGGCAACGGCCTTTGTGTAGCCGATTTCGCGCTTGGTGCTGTTATCGCCACCGTCCGTCACCAGCACCAGCACACGGCGGCGCGTAGCGTCAGCCTTGGCTTCGGTGAGCCTCTCGCTCGCCACGTAGACGGCGTCGTACAGCGCCGTATCGTCGCCCTTCGTCAGCCGCTTGATGCCGTCGTCAATACGCCGCGGATCGTTGGTATACGGAACGACCTCGTTCGCTTCGTACGAAAAGGCGATCAGGTCCATCTCGTCTTCTGGCCGCAGGATGCTCTCGGCAAAGCGCCGGGCGGCATCGCGCTCGGTCTTGAACTGCGAGTAGACCGAGCCGGAGGTGTCCACCGCCATCACGATGGACAGCGGAGTACTCGCCTCGCGCTCAAAAATAGCGATCTTCTGTGTGCGGCCGTCTTCGCGCACGGTAAAGTCATCCTGCGAAAGATCCGAAACAGCCACGCCGTGCGCGTCCACCACGTTTACCGGCACGTTGACCAGCCGCGTATCCACCCGGATGACTGGTGCCTCCTGCTGCGCGGGCAGCAAGGCGGCGAACAATATGGCAGAAGCAGCGATCACCGCACCAGACTTCAAAAGACAACTCCACGCAAGCAACTCTATTTGGACTGGACGCCGATAACGAGGTAAGCGGCTACAACGTGGCCCCTAAACGGCCAGGTTCCCTGGGAACGGCTCACCCGGTGCCCACACCGCGCCATCCACAAACACTTCCCGCTTCCAGATGGGCACCTGCTTCTTGAGCGTGTCAATCAACCAGCGGCAGGCGTCGAATGCAGCACCACGATGCGCCGATGCCACCGCGATCAGGATGCTGGTTTCACCAACTTCCAGCCGTCCCAACCGGTGCACCAACGCCACGTCGCGCACGGCGAAACGCGAGGTCGCTTCCTCTGCAAGTTCACGCATCTGTTGCAGTGCCATGGATTCGTACGCTGTGTAGTCCAGGTACAGCGTGGCCCGGCTTTTGGTGTTGTTGCGCACGATGCCGTCGAAGATTGTCACCGCACCATCCTCACCGGCTTTGATGGCATCCGTGATCGTCTGCGTGTCGATGCGCTCGCGCACCAGTTCAACGCGCATGTGCCGCTCCGATCCTGCTGCCGCCACTCACCGGCGGCAGCAGCGCCACCTCATCGCCGTCTTCCAGCGCCTGGGAGCCGTTCGCGTACTGCTGATTGACGGCAACCGCGATTGAATCCCAGAACCCGCCAAGCTCCGGTGCCACGACGCGGTAGTAGTGCAGTAAGTCCGTCACCGTGCGCCCAGGAAAGTACTCCAGCCGCTCCTCGGCCCCAAAGCGGTCCTGCAGGATGCTGAAGAACAACACGCGTAATTGCATGCAGTATGGGATGCGCCTTTTCTAAGACCCCTTCTTGGCGGTCTTCTTTGCCGCCGCCTTCTTTGCAGATTTCTTTGCCGCCGCACTCTTCTTTGCGGCGGCCTTCTTTGGCGCGGGCTGGTCGCCCATGTGCCGATGGTACTGCTCCAGCAGTTGATGGCCCTTCTGTGCGAGCCTGTGCGCCTGTGCTTCGCTGTTTGGGACTTTCTCTCCCCATGCGTGCGCGCTCAGCGCCAGGCGCGTGGATTCGCCCTTCGGGTCCTTCATGGGCCCGCGTGGGTGCGTAAACGTGCGGACGAGGAACGAGCCCTTGCGCTTCATCTTCTCGGGCGTATCCGCCGCTCCGGTTACACCTGCCTTCAGGTGCGAGCCGTCACGTGCGGCAAAGAATGCCCGACCTCTCGCCGTTAGCCCGCCCTGCGGATTGCGACCCGCTTTCGGCATGCTCTTCGGTGCTGCACTCTTCTTCCCTGCACTCTTTTTCGTCGCCATGCGACCTCCAGCCGATAAGAGTGGCAGCGCACGGATCGGGTTACTTCAACGACGAACGATGCACCAAAGCCAACACTCCGCGCAAGCGAGCAAGCAGTTGCACGCCAATCAACGACAGCACTGCGCGAGCAAAGAGCTTACCTGCATCCGACTAGGCGCATCCCTAGGTCCCCGAAAAGCAACGCACCACACAGTCTGCTCTGCAGGCAGACGCGAAAGGCACGCACCCATGTTCATGCGCTCTGAGAAGCTTCTGATTCCGCTCGAAAAGCCCGCGGCTCCTGACCCGAACGGCGCAGCCGCCATCCAGGAACTGCTGGGCGGCAAGTTCGGCGAGATGTCCACGCTGAACAACTACCTCCACCAGTCTTTTGGCTTCAAGGAGAAGAAGAAACTAAAGCCCTTCTACGACCTGATCGCGAGCATTACCGCCGAAGAACTGGGTCACGTGGAACTGATCTCGACGGCCATCAACCTGATGCTGGAAGGTTCTGTGCCGGAGGGCGATCCAACCGCCGCACCGCTGCAGGAGGCGGCAAATCTTCGCAACACGCACCACACCATCGTGGGTGGCGGCGGGCACCAGGTCATGGACTCCATGGGGCACTTCTGGACCGGTCAGAACGTGTTCTCGAGCGGCAACCTGGTGTCTGACCTGCTGCACAACTTCTTTCTTGAGACCGGGGCGCGCATGCACAAGCATCGCTGCTACCAGATGACGACCAACGAAGCAGCGCGCAATGTCATCGGCTACCTGATGGTGCGCGGCGGCGTGCACCAGGCGGCATACGCCATGGCGCTGCGCAAGATTACCGGCGTGGAAATGACCAAGATGCTGCCCACCCCGAACATCGACGACTCAAAGATCCCAGAAGCACGCAAGTGGCAGGCCATCGGCAGCCACCGCAAGCTGTACACCTTCTCCGATACGGACTATGCCGATGCCGCAGGCATCTGGTCCGGTCCCGCAGACTGGGCAGACGGCGAGCCGCTGGAAGTGATTACCGGCACGCCGGAGTATGCCGCAGAGGGACCAGTCATTAGCGAGTGCCCCACCCTGTTCTCTCCCGACTACGCGACGGAAGAGATCTACGAGATTGCGGCGCAGTTAATGAAGAAGGCCGGCATCTCACCGTTGGAGAACGACGGCCGCCACTCCCGCTACCAGGGCAGCGTGCCCGATAGCGTGGGTGCCAGCGCGCAAACCGCCAAGACCTCGGCCACGCCGGCGGACAAGGCGCACACCAAGACGAAGAAGAAGTCCAAGTAAGCCGCACAACGACAGCAAGGGCGACCCGAGGGTCGCCCTTGCTCATGCTCTAACGGAAGCTGCTTACGCGGCCTGCACGTTCTCAGCCTGCCAGCCCTTGGGTCCCTTGACCACGTTGAAGGTCACTGCCTGACCCTCCTGCAGCGAGCGGAAGCCCTTGCTCTGAATCGCGGTGTGATGGACGAATACGTCCTCACCGTTGCTGCGGCTCAGAAATCCAAAACCCTTTGCATCGTTGAACCACTTCACTGTTCCCTGTTCCATGTCTGTATCCCTTGTTGCCCCGGGGGGCAGATGTACCGCGAACGCGTTTGGGAAGTTTGCGTGTACAGATACCAGGCAATACAAACCACATCGGATTCCACGATCTGCAGATAGCATACCCATGGACCCGCGCCTCTGGCAAATCGGTAACTCAGGATTTGGGTACTTCCTTCTGTTCCACGGCAATCGACACGTTTTCGTGCTTAATGTCGAGCCGCAGCCGGTTGAACAGGCTCATGTACACATTTGCGATGAAAACCAGCGCAAACTCGCTGAACAGGTAACCTCGCCACCCGGCGTAAAGCAGTTGAAAGCGCGAAATCACCAGGACTACCGCCGTGACGTAGTGACTGAAGCAGTATTCGCAGGTGAACAGGTAGAAGAACTTGCGCTTCGGCAGCGAGCCTTCCGCCTGGCTTTTCTCCCTGCAGTAATCGCGCGGCTCGCGAAACACCTCTTCGTGCGTGACCGTCCAGCTGATGCACGCAATAGGGATGGCCAGCAGCAGGAGCACGCCCGCCTGTTGTGACAACGTCAAATACTCTTGCATCCTGTCTCCCCGGGCTGGCTGCCTGCAGGTCCTGTCATCCTGCGTTTACCCTAGGATGCGATCGATGCAGATAGGATTGTGACCGGATGGAGTGGAAGAGCAGAAAGATTGCCGCGGTGATGGAAGCGGCGCTGGCAGAGGACAAGGCCACCCACGACATCACCACCGCGCTTGCCATAGACCCGGCGCAGCGTGCCTCCGCTACCGTGCTGGTACGTGAAGACTGTGTCATCTGCGGTCTGGGTGCGATCTGCGCGGTGTTCGATGCGTTCCGCGCCATGCAAACCGCAGCGGGCGCGGCCACGGGAGGACGTTACGAAGTCATCAGCCACCCGGAGATCTTTGACGGTGTGCGTGTGCGCAGAGGTCAGACCGTCGCTGTGATCCGGCAAAGCGCGGCCTCTATCCTGTCGTGCGAGCGCGTGATTTTGAACCTGATGCAGCGCATGAGCGGCATCGCCACGCTGACCAACGACTTTGTCCGGCTGACACGGGGCACCCGCGCCAAGGTGCTGGATACGCGCAAGACCGTGCCGGGCATGCGTCTGCTGGACAAGTACGCCGTGACCGTGGGCGGCGGCAGCAATCACCGCCTGGATCTGCAGGACGGCATCATGCTCAAGCAGAGCCATATACAACTTGCAGGCGGCATTACCACCGCCATCGAACGAGTTGCCAAGGGCCGCAAACCCGGCATGAAGATTGAAGTGGAAGTGACGAACACAGCCGATGTGGAAGCCGCTCTGGCCGCCGGGGCGAACGTGCTGTTGCTGGTGAACATGACGCCTCCGCAAGTGGCCGAAACGGTGGACGCCGTTCGTGCGGCCGCGCCGGAGGTGCTGCTGGAGGTGGCGGAACATCTCTCGCTGGAAAACGCCCGCGAGTACGCCGAGACTGGTGTGGATTACCTCTCAGTAGGCGCGCTAACGCGGTCTTCTGTAGCCGTGGATTTGAGCATGCGCATCACGGCGGATGTGTACTAGCGCGTGACGATGAGCTTCAGCATGGCGCGCGTAGATCATGCGCTTCAGGGCACGATGTTTCACGGCAAGCTGCACCACTTTCCAATCATCGACAGCACCAACACCCGGGCTTTGGCAGATGCACAGCAAGGCGCGAAAGCCGGACAGGTCTACATCGCCGACGAGCAGACCGCGGGCCGCGGGCGCGGTGGCCACACCTGGCACTCAGAGCCTGAGCGCGGCCTCTATCTCACAGTCCTGGTCAGACCCGCGCTGCGGAGCAACCAGGTGTTGCAGCTTTCGCTGCTTACCGCACTGGCTGCGGCAGACGCCATCGAGCAGGCCACCAGTCTCCGCATCGACCTTCGCTGGCCCAATGACCTGGTCGCCGGCACACAGCCTGCGCGGAAGCTAGGCGGCATCCTTACCGAGGCGGTTTCTGCTCCGGAGGGCACGTTGCAGCACGCAGCCATTGGCATCGGTATCAACCTGAACCAGGTGACATTTCCCCAAGACTTGCAGGCCAGCGCCACCTCGTTGCGGCGCGAAACTGGCAGCACCGTCAGCCGCGAAGCACTCGCCGTTTCATTGCTGCGCGCGCTGGATACGGAGTTGCGCAACCTTGCGTGCGAGCCCTTCACGGTGCTTCAGCGCTTTGCACAGCGCAGCACCTGGATTTACGGCAAGCGGGTCCGCGTGGACGAGGACGGCGGCTATACTGGCGTCACTGCCGGGCTGTCCGATGCGGGTCTGCTGCGAGTGAACAGCGATGACGGCCAGACACGCACCGTTCGGCATGGCGGCGTGCGCGAGCTGTGATCAAAGAGGAAGAGGGTTCCGCAATGCTGCTGGCGATCGACGTGGGCAATTCCAACATGGTGCTGGGTTTGTACGAACGAGCGGCCGTCGAGCAGCCCTGGAGCCTGCGTCATCACTGGCGCATGACCACGCCTCTGAAGAACACTGTTGACGAACTGCGGCTGTCACTGGGCACGCTCTTCGCCATGGATCGCATCGATACCGCAGGGATCACAGGGGTGGCCATCGCGTCGGTAGTCCCGCCCATCGATTCGCTGCTGCGCGATGTCGTCGAAAAGATGTTTGGCATGAAGGCGCTGTTTGTGGAACCCGGCGTAAAGACCGGTCTGCCCGTGGTTACAGACAATCCATCCGAGGTCGGTGCGGATCGTATCGTGAACTCCGTGGCCGCGTTTGAGCGCTATGGCGGTCCTACCATCGTGGTGGACCTGGGCACCGCGACCACGTTTGACGTGATCTCCGCAAAGGGCGAATTTCTGGGGGGAGCCATTGCGCCTGGTGTGGGCATCTCCGCGGAAGCCCTGTTCAACAGTGCCGCCCGGCTCAGCCGCGTGAACATCCGCAAACCCGCCAAGGTCATCGGCACGGGCACGGTGGATAACATCCAGATCGGCCTGTTCTACGGCTACATCGGCCTGATCGATGGCATCTGCGACCGCATGATTGCGGAGCTTGGACCGGAGACCAAGGTGGTTGCCACGGGCGGTTTCGCGCGGCTGCTGGCCGATCACTCGCGCCGCATCTCCACTGTGGACGAGAATCTTACGTTGGACGGCATTCGCATGATCTACGAGCGGAACTTTGAGCGCCAGCAGGAGCGCGTGCGTCGACGGTCGCAGGTTGCCCCGCCGGTCGCCACATCGACAGAAGCCGGCTGAAGCGCCACGCTGTGCAGAACTACTTTAACTACTTCACGGAGATTGAGACGCGTTTCCAGGCGCGGCGCGGCAGCATCCTGCTGCTGAGCACGTTGGACTGGGCGCTGATCGAAGCGTGGCGGGAAGCAGGCATTCCGCTGGCAGCCGTGCTGCGCGGCATTGACGAAGCATTTGACCGCTACGACGCACGCCTGGCAAGAGCAAAAGGTCGCCTACGCAAGGTGAACGGCCTGGCGTGGTGCGCGCAAAGCGTGATGCTGGCCACGGAAGCCATGAAGCAAGCCGCGGTGGGCGTTGCGGAGGGAGCGCCGGAGCGGGCGCAGGATGAAAGCGGATTTGAGG
>CAXTBQ010000042.1:0-2423 GCA_964242065.1 uncultured Terriglobus sp.
TCTTTGTGGCGACATTGAATGTGCTGGGCGTGCTCGCATTCTGCGGTTGCTGCCTGGCCGTGGGATTGCGTACGAGCAAGGGCAGCGGCCGCACGGTGCTGCGTCCGCCTTCGCAGCGCATGATTCGCCGGCTGCTGGTTGGCGGCGCAATCGCAGGCTCGCTCGGCTTTCTGTGCTGGATCATCACCATCATCAACGTCGGCGGCATCGTGAATGCTTACAGCACGTCGTATAGCGGCGGCTGGGACGACAGCGGCTACATTCGCGACGGCAGCATCCTGTTGCTGGTGGGCGTGATGATGGCGATGATTTCGCTCTCTAACCGTGGCCCAAAGCTGGTGAGTTGGGCCATGCTGGTGATTTTCGGCTTGCCCTGGTTGACGGCGGCGATCTTCATGGCGCGTCGCGGACCCACCTTTGAGCTCACGATCGTCAGCCTGATGAGCTGGTACATCTTCCGGCGTAAGCGTCCTCCAATCGTTGCCCTGGGCGTGGTGGGCGGCTGCCTGGGTTGGTTGGTCCTGTTCCTGGTCACCAACCGCGGCAGTATCTACATCGGCTCCAGCTTCGATGTGAAGACCGATGTCACGAACATCGTCCAGGCTTCGGACACGGGTAATGAGTGGATTTACGGCGCGGGTACCATCCTGAGCGCGCAGCGCCGCGATCACTACTACTGGATGCGCCGCTACCTTGCACAAATCATTGTTCGGCCCATCCCCAGCGCAGTATGGCCCACCAAATACGAGGACTTCGGGGTGCCGGAACTGCTGCACAACGCAGGAACCGGCGAGGGCTTTGGCGACACCCTGGGATGGAAGGGAGCTGATGGCTCCGCACCCGGCATTGTGGCCGACCTGTGGGTGGAAGCGTGGTATGGCTGTATCCCTCTCATGGGGTTGCTCGGTGCAGGCTATGGCTGGGTATGGCGGCGCGCAGTCACCCGTGGTGGCGGCTGGACCAGCCAATATGTGGTGCTTTCCGCCGTATCTATTTACCTGACCATGCAGACCATGGAGGCGGTGATCTTCCGCACGCTGTTGTTGTCCATTCCGTGCTGGCTCACCTGGAAATACGCCATGAAACTGCCCGAGCGCCGGCGGGTCACTCGTACGCGGTACGTCGCAAAACCTTACTCCCAATTCCCCCAGTTGGAGTCCTAAGCATGCAAGACCTTTCTTCAAAGAAGCCGCAATGCCAGGCCGTTGTCATATGGATTGACTGGTACGCGTACCACGTAGCACGCTTTGTTGGCCTGCAGCATGCCTTTGGCACGCAGGGTGAAATCACCGGCATCGAACTGGTCGGCGGCGTCGGCGTTCACAATGGTCTCAAGTTCCGCGAGAGCCTGCCCGAAGGCCTGCCGATCGAAACGCTCCTGCCGGACGCCGATTGGCGAAGCGCCGGCAAGGTGGCGCTGTCACGGCTGCTGTGGGACAAGCTCTCCGAACTCGATCCGCAAGTGGTGCTGGTCCCCGGCTACTACACGCTTCCAGCGATTACAGCAGCGCTCTGGGCGCGGAAGCACGGCCGAATCAGTGTGCTCATGACGGAAAGCACCGAAGCAGACCACGCGCGGTCGTTCCTGAAGGAAAAAGCCAAGGCGCTGCTCATTCGCAAGCTGTTCGGGTGGGCAGTCACGGGTGGCGCAGCACATGTGCGATACCTGCAGGCACTGCAGTTCCCCAACGACCGCATCGCCAGCTTCTACGACGTGGTGGGCAACGAGCAGTTGCGCGACGGCGTGAACGCCTTGCGCTCCACCACAGACGCGGCGCACCACGGTATGCCGGGGAATTGCCTGCTATACGTGGGAAGGCTGGCACCAGAAAAGAATGTGGACGGCCTGATCCGCGCATGGACGAGCTACCGGCACCGGGGTGGCTCGCGTCCGCTCATGCTGGTGGGCGCCGGGGAATGTGAAAGGAGCCTGCGCCAGCTCGCCGGGGACGGCGGCTTCGGCGCGGACGTGCATTTTGCCGGACACAAAGGATCTCGCGAGCTGTGGCCGTACTTCGCCTTTGCCGACGCCTTTGTGCTGCCCAGTACGCGCGAACCCTGGGGACTGGTAGTCAATGAAGCTATGGCCGCATGCCTGCCGGTGTTTGTTTCCAACCACTGTGGATGCGCGGAAAACCTGGTGCAGCACGGCAGCAACGGCTACGTCTTCGATCCGGGTCAGCCGGCGCAGTTGACAGAGCAGTTGCTCGGCTTCGACCGGCTCACGCAGGAAGCCCGCGAGGCCATGGGAACGCAGTCCGGGCGGCGCATCGCTGAGTATTCACCGGACAACTTCGGCACGCAGATTGCGGCAATTGCCCGTCAGAAGCGGAGCGCGATGGTTGCGAGTGAAGTAACCGGCAGCCTGGACACACGCAGCCTGGCAGAGGTGCGCGCGGCCGGTAAGCGCGCCAGTGAGACGC
>CAXTBQ010000042.1:2433-28670 GCA_964242065.1 uncultured Terriglobus sp.
GCACGCTGGCGCGCTGGGTGGCGGCGCAGATCGGCGCCGACGTCGCCCAGGCCGTGGCGACCCTGACCGAGATCCTGACCGAAGCTCCCGAGCAGGTGCCGGCAGCGCCGACAGCTGCTTGTAAAGAGCCGCGCCGCTGGCTTCAAGTGCTGTCTCATCTAGACCGCAGCTATGGCGGCCTGAGCGCCGTGGTACCCGCCCTGACAGCAGAGCTCAGGGTGCAGGCGGGCGTGCCTGCGCAACTGGCTGCGTTTTGCGCAAGAGACGAGGACACATCAGGAGCTATGGCGGACGCGGGCATCTGGCCCGCCGCACACGGTACGTGGCTGTCGGAAGGCAAGCTCCGAAAGCGGCTGGCGGCAACAGTCTCGCACTTCGATGGAGTGCACATGCACGGCCTGTGGCAGGCAAGTTCGCTGTGGGCTGGGCGGGCGGCGCGCGCGGAAGGAAAGCCGACCATTGTTTCCGCGCACGGCATGCTGGAGCCGTGGGCACTACAGCAGAAAGCGATGAAAAAGCGCGTGTATGGCGCGCTGGTGGAGCGAGGGACGCTGAACCGCGCTGCCTGCCTGCACGCGCTGACTGCCGCGGAAGCAGAGGACTACCACCGATTTGGGTGCACACCGCCAGTCGCGGTGATACCAAACGCGGTGGAAGCACCACCCTCAATCGACAGGGGCCTTCTGCTAGAAATGTTCCCGCAGTTGCGGGACCGCCGCCTCGTGCTATTTCTCGGCAGACTTCACATTAAGAAAGGCATCGAGATCCTGCTGCGCGCGTGGTCAAGGCTTGGCGCGGACCACGGGGACGCCGCGCTGGTGCTGGCCGGTCCGGGCGAGGAAGCTTACGTGCAGACCTTGCAGGCGCGTGCGGCGGAACTCGGGATCACGGATGACGTTCTGTTTGCCGGCATGCTGGATGGCGCGGCGAAGTGGAGCGCGCTGGCCGCGGCACACGTCTTTGTGTTGCCCTCCTACTCGGAAGGTCTTAGCGTAGCCACGCTGGAGGCCTTGGCAGCAGGAACGCCCGTCATCATCACGGACGCGTGCCACTTGCCTGAAGCGGCCGCCGCAGGAGCAGGGTGGGAGATCTCGCCAGCTGCGGATCCCCTTGAGATGGCGCTGCGCGCATCGCTCGAAGGCTCCGGTGCTGATCGGTCCGCGATGAGCGCGAACGCACGGCACCTTGCTAAAACACGCTATAGCTGGGCTGCCGTGACTGCCCAGATGGCGGAGCTGTACGGCTGCGTGCTGGGGGGCGGCAAGCCGCAGCTCTCGGAGTACAGGGAGGCCGCGCAATGACCTCGCCCATCCGGCTTCGTGATTACAACAACAGCTGGTACCGTCCCGGCCGCTCCTTCATGGTGCGCGTGCTTTGGCTGTTGGTCGGTCAGCCCCTGTTTCGCTCGCCGCTGCTGCCCTCGTCCGCGCTGCGCGTGGCGCTGCTGCGGCTGTTTGGTGCGCGAATAGGGCATGGAGTGGTCATTCACTCCGAGGTGATCGTCAAGTATCCGTGGCACCTTGCCGTGGATGACGACTGCTGGATCGGCGAGCGCGCCTGGATTGATTGCCTGACCACCGTGGAGCTTGGCTCCAACGTGTGCGTTTCCCAGGGCGCATATCTCTGCACCGGCAACCACGACTGGAGCGATCCAGCGTTTGGTCTGCGCATCGAGCCCATTCGGCTCTTTGACGGCGCATGGGCAGGTGCACAGAGCACCCTGCTGCCAGGCTCGTGCCTAAGTGCCGGAGCCATTCTCACTGCTGGCAGTGTGCTCGCGGGCACGGTGCCGGAGTTTCAGATTTTCGGCGGCAATCCGGCTCGCTTTCTCCGCAATCGCGTGGTGCGTGACACCACGGCAAGAGCAGCGGCGCAGGAGGCCGTGTCCGCATGAGAGTTCTCCTGATGAACCAATTCTTCTGGCCCGATGCGGCTGCAACCAGCCAGCTGCTGACCGACGTGGCGCGGCGGCTGGTTGCGGACGGCCACGAAGTCCATGTCATCTGCGGTGCTTCGGGCTACAGCGCAGAAGGCGGTGAGGCACGTCCTGCGGTAACGGTTCACCGCGTGGAGGGTCGCCGCTTTTCGCGCAGCACCGTGGGCCGTGTGCTGTCGTACGCGAACTTCTATTTCTTCGCTGCGGTAAAGGCCTTGCGCGTACCCCGGCCGGACGTGGTGATGACGCTGACCACGCCCCCGCTGCTCTCGCTGCTTGGCAATGTA
Organism: uncultured Terriglobus sp.; assembly: GCA_964242065.1. Taxonomy (GTDB): domain Bacteria; phylum Acidobacteriota; class Terriglobia; order Terriglobales; family Acidobacteriaceae; genus Terriglobus. The sequence continues at coordinate 4,657 of CAXTBQ010000042.1, forward strand.
ATCAAGCTGTTCCGCGGTTCGCGCCACGTGATCTGGGAGATGGACATGTACCCGGATGTGGCGGTGGACCTGAACTACTTCCGCCGTGGTGGCGTGCTGGACCGGGTGGTGGGCTCCTTTGCGGATACGTCGCGCCATTACGCGGATACAGTCATCGCTCTGGGCGAGTGCATGCGCGACCGGCTGATCGCACGCGGCGTGCCCGCTGCCAAGATCGAGGTGGCGGACAACTGGGCAGACAGCAGCGCGGTTGAGGTACTACCGAAGTTAGGCAATCTCCACCGCTTCGTCGTGCACTACTCCGGCAACCTGGGCCTGGCCCACGACCTCGACACGGTTACCGGTGCCATGCGCCAGTTGCGTGGAGACGAGCGATTCCTGTTTGTTTTTTCAGGCAGTGGCGGACGTCGCGCGGAGCTGACGCGGTTTGCTGCGGTGGAAGGCCTGACTTCTGTGCAGATGCGCCCGTATGTTGCGCGCTCAGAACTGGCGCGGGAACTGGCACAGGGCGACGTGGGCCTGGTACTGCAGAGCGAGGATTGTTGCGGATCGATCGTGCCCAGCAAGGTCTACGGTCTGCTCGCGGCTGGGCGTCCGATTCTGTTCGTGGGCCCTGCGGCAGCCACGCCGGCCCGCATCATCCGCCGCTTCCACTGTGGTTGGCACGTGGCCTGTGGCGATGTTGCGGGGCTCGTGGCTCTGCTGCAAAGGCTTGCGCTTTATTCCGAAGAAGTTGAGGCAGCAGCGCGCAACGCGCGCAGCGCACTCGTTCAGCATTTTGATCTACCGCTGGGAACCGCGCGCATTGCCGCGGTCTTGAGCGGCAACAGCTATCCGCCGTCCGCAGAGGCCTGGACGACCCCGTAGGTAAACGCTTCGCTGACATGGGCCCGCCACGCATGCGGGCTCCAGAGGACTCAACGATGTACACCACTGCTGCTCTCGGTCTGATCGCATTTCTGCTGGCGCTGATTCTTACGCCGTTGTGCCGTAAGGTGGCGCTGCGCTACAACCTGGTGGACAAGCCGGATACCCAGCGCAAACTCCACAGCAAGCCAACGCCCCGCATTGGAGGTGTGGCCGTTGTGCTGGCCTACGCCGGATCGGTGGGGCTGGTCCTGCTGCTGACGCCTGCCAGCAAGATGCTGCACATTCAGCATGGCGGTTTGCTGAAGGCGCTGCTGCCGGGTGCCATCATCATCTTCCTGACCGGTCTGATCGACGACCTTTTCGGTCTGAAGCCGAAGTACAAGCTTGTGGGCGAGGTGCTGGGCGCGGCCACGGCAATTGCTCTGGGCATGCGGTTCTCGCCCGACACGTTTCCGGTCGCGTCAAACCACCCGTTCCTTGCGCACTACTGGGTCGCGATTCCGGTGGCCATGGTGTGGCTGGTGGGTTGCACAAATGCTGTCAATCTGATCGACGGCCTGGATGGGCTAGCCTCGGGCGTGGGTCTGTTTGCATCGGCCGCCACGTTGCTGGTCGGTGTCGCCAGCGGCCGCAGCGGCCTCGTGCTGGCCACCATGCCTCTTGTAGGCGCGCTGCTGGCTTTCCTGTACTACAACTTCAATCCTGCCTCCATTTTTCTTGGCGACTCAGGCAGTCTCACCGTGGGCTTCATGCTTGGCGTATTCAGCCTGGTTTGGAGCGGCAGCAGCACGTCCGTTCTCGGCGTTGTGCCGCCGCTCATGGTGCTGGCGCTGCCGCTGATCGATGTGTGCCTGGCCATATGCCGGCGATACTTGAGAAGGTCGCCGATCTTCTCTGCGGATCGCGGGCATATTCACCACATTGTGCAATCGCGCGGCTTTCAGCCTCGTGAAACAGCTCTGATCCTGTACGCCGTGTGCGCTGTGGCGGCGGCCCTGGCTCTGCTGCAGACCCTGAACATTCATTACATCCGCTATGCCGTGCTGCTGGTCTTCATGGCGCTGGTGTGGGCCGGGTTACGCTACCTGAACTACGTGGAGCTTGCGACGGCTCGCCGCGTGCTCTCTCGCACACACCTGCGGCACATGGTGCGTGACAACGTGTACCTGCACGAGCTCGACCGCAAACTCGCCACCTTGCAGACGCTGGAGCAGTGCTGGGAACACACCTGCACCGTGTGCACGGATCTGCATTTCGTAACGGCCGAGATGTACTTCCAGAACCGCTATTTTGAGGCGAGATTCACCGCGGAGCCTTCAGATGACGGATGGCAGATGACCGTGCCACTAGGTGAACGCGGCTACCTGCGCCTGGCACGCAGTAGCGAGGACGCGCCGCCCCAGATGATGTTCGACGCGCTCACATGCCTCCGCCGTGCCTACGCTGCGCGAGAGCATAAGCTGCCCGCGAACCAGGTACCGTTTCCAGACGCGGCGTAACCTACGGTGTATTCGGGGTCGGTACCAACGAGGTGAGGTGCGCGTGCACGATGAACCTCTTGGGCGCGGCCCCGATGTAGTTGAAGGGATAGCATGTGATCAGTGTCACTTCCGGCACGGTGCCGATCTCCAGTACGCTCACCTGTTCGGGTGTGACGATCTCCGTGCGATCAATGCGGTAGTGGAACTGTCCCTCGTCTGATGCCACCAGGATGTCCATCCCCGGGCGGATGTTGCGCACCGGCCGGAAAAAGGTGTCCCGATGTGCTGCCAACGCCATGTTGCCCAGGCCACCGGCCAGGGCTGAGCCGGGAACATGGCCCACGCCGCGCAACAGATCATTCTTTGTAAGTCCTTCCACGATCGGCACCTTCAGGTGCACGGCCGGAATGCTCACCGCTCCAAGGACAACGCCATCTTCCAAGGGCTTGCTGGCGGAGCCGTTCATGCGCCCTACGATAAGACCGTCCGTATCGGCAGCGGCCTGCTGCGCATGCACGGGCGCAACAAAACGGGTGCCTTCCGCCTGGTATAGGCAAAAGGCACCGTATCCGGTGGAACCGGCTAGCACCGTCCAACATGCTGCCTCAAGCAGCGCTGTTCTTCTCACGAGTTGGTCCGACGCTCCCCTGTGAAGCGGCGTGTGCGCAGCGTCACGATCCCGGCCAAAGCGCCCATGCCGGCGAGCAGCACTTCCGGCAGGTTGCTGGCCGTGTGCGGCAGCGCAGTGGCGACAGGCTTGCGAGCCGGCTTGGCGGCCGGAGAGGCTGCAGCTGCCGGCGCGGATGCCGTGCGTGTGGTGCGAGGTGCCGGTGACGGCGCAGGAGTCGCCGACGATGCGGGCGGCTCATTGCGGGCGACAAGAGTGGAAGGTGGCTCGGGAGCATTGTCCGCAGGCTTGTACTTGGCCGCGGCGATGGCAGTGGCTCCATTCACGCGGGTGGGCGAAAGGGTCCACAGGGTGACGATGCGCATGTCATCGCTGGAAAGTTCCTTCTGCTTTGCAGACGCAAGATTGTCCGAGGGAGGATCGATCGCCTCGACGGCGGAGGAGTGCGAGGTGGCAATCTTCACCGCTTCTGCCTTTGGGTAAACGAACTCAACGGAAAAGCTGCCCGGAAAGTTATATCCGCGCAGAGCTTTATCTTTGTCACCGCCGCCGGTCCAGACAACCGGTCCGGAACTGCCCGCCAGGGTACGGTTGGGTACGGCCAGAAAGGTTGAGACCACCTTGCCGTCTTCTTTCTCAATGCGCAGGATGCTGCGATCGGACATGTGATCGACCACGCGAATCACGTAGCTGCCTGATTTGAGGACAGTTCCCGGGACCGCGGTGCTGCCGTCAACCGTGAACTTTTCACTGAGCAGGGAACTGTCAGCAGGCGCTGCCAGGTACGTGGCTGCGGGCATCGGTGCGACGGCCGTAAGTGTGGCCGCTAATACAGAAGAGAGAAGAAGAGTGCGCATGGAACCTCCGTTCCGTCGAATCTGTCGGTAGAATTGCGGCAACCCTGCCGCGCAAAGATAGATGCACTGCCCAGGGTTAGAGTGGGCAGTGTAGACTGAAGCCCACGACGCTGCGTAGCAAACATGTTCCGCCGCGGAGCAACACTCGCCACCATGTTTCTCTCAGCTCGGCATCGCGCCTGCCTTCTGACCCTTGATGACTTCGACTCTAAGCCGCAAGCTCCTCTTTCGATTCCGCTGCCACACGCTGCCGATCTTCTTAAGCCGCATTCGTTCCATCTACTGGCGATCGCTGGGCATGCGAGTAGGGCGGAACGTTCGCATGAACTCACTGCGAGTGACATGGCCACACCGCGTGAACCTGGGTGACGGTTGTAGCCTGGAGCACAACATTTACTTCAACGTCGCGGGGGGCTACCGCCCGTCCGGCGGCGTCACCATTGGTGCGGGCACATTTATCGGTAGTGGTTGTGAGTTCAACATCACGTCCGCGATCACTGTAGGAAATCAGTGCCTGATCGCAAGCGGGTGCCGCTTTGTCGATCACAACCATGGCACGGACACTTCGTCTGTGATGAAGAGTCAGGTTGAGTTGGAAGATCCCATTATCATCGGTTCCGATGTGTGGATGGGTGTGAACTGCGTGGTGCTCAAAGGCGTTTCCATTGGAGACGGCGCCATTGTGGCTGCCGGTTCCGTGGTTACGCGCTCGCTCGGGAGCATGGGCGTGTATGCCGGAGTACCGGCGAAGCTGCTGAAGATGCGCGTTCCGCAAGATCCGGCACCCGCAGAGATGACGACTCTTTAGGCGGAAAGCGCAAACCCATCGCTCGATTGGGCGATGGGCTTACTGTCCGCGCTGCAACCAGCGATCAGTTCCGCACGATGACCGTGATGGGATCAGACACGATGGTTGCGTTGCCGGTTGTGTGTGCCCACACCTGAACGATGTGCGATCCGGCGGCCAACACCGTGGAGTCCAGCGGGTAGACAAACGGAGGCGAGCTGGCCCGCGTGTAACCGAACTGCGCACCATCCACCAAGAGGTAGGAACCCGCGGCATCGAGTTGCGCAATGATTGCGGCACTCACCTGTACGGTGCCGGAGATGGCCTGCCCGGTCACGGGATAGGTGACGGCGACCGGCCCCGTTGGTGCCGTTGTGGTGGGTGTTGTCGTCACCGGTGTGGTGGTCACGGGCGTCGTGGTGACCGGGGTTGTGGTGACCGGGGTTGTGCTGTTGGCGACCGTAACCGGAACCGTACCGGAAAGCTGCACGGTGTTCGCGGTGTCATGCGCCCACAGCTGCAGCGTGTGTGCGCCGTTACTCAGGGTCGTGGTGTCCAGGGCGTAGTTGTACGGCGGACCGGTGACCCGCTGCGTGCCAAATTCCCGGCCGTCGACCATGAGGTACGATCCCGCGGCGTCCAGGTTGACGTTCAACGCCGCTGTTACAGTGGCGGCACCGCTGAGTGTGGCACCCGTTGATGGGGAGAGAATGGTCACCGCTGCGGAGGATGGAACGGTCGTCGTGGGCGTTGTGGTGGTTGGGGGCGTGGTTGTGACAGGTGTAGTTGTCACGGGCGTCGTCGTTACCGGTGTGGTTGTGGTGGGAGGCGTGGTTGTTACCGGTGTGGTCGTTGTGGGCGCGGTTACACCCGCCGCTGTGTCGATGGCCGCGATCACGATGTTGTTTGGATCGGGATAGTCGACATGGCCCATCAACACATCTCCCGCCCTCACCGAAGTTGTGAGTTTCGGCACGGCCGCGGCCAGGGCGGCAGCTGCAACGTCATTGATGAGGATAGGACTGAATGCACCGGGATACAGAGCTCGAACGGCGGGATCGGTTCCGGTATCGCCGTGGTTGATAAAGTTTTGTAACGGCGCGGTATAGGCGTAGTGCCGTGGGGTGTACTCTTCCGGCATCAGCAACGAGTCCGGAAACTGCTGCTGCAGCTGCTGGAAAATGCCCGGGTCCAGCGCACCGCCGAAAGCGTCCACACTGGAGTCCACGTAAAACAGACGCGCTCCCCAGCGATCATGCGCGAAGGCAATCTTTCCGGCGAGCTCAGCCTTTACGTCGGTCGTTGAGTTCAACGTTGTCTGTGTCGCGGTGCCGTCCGCGGCAATGGCAAAGTGCTGCGGACGCACACAGACGCCCACACGAAAACCGGCGTCTGTCATGGTCTTGAAGTACGCATCATCCAGTTTCATGCCGCGATAGGGTGAGCCGGAATCGGTGACCACAGAATCCATCTCCGGCGCAACCTGGGCGATCTGGTTGGGCGAGCAGACATAGCTTGTGGCATGCGGGTACTGCTGGCCTTCCAGGTCCCAGGTGACGACGCCTTGCGCACCCAGTGCGATCAGGTTCGTGACGTTTGCCCGGGCCTGCTGCAGGACGCGATTCTGGAATTGCTGCAGTCCGGCGGCGGTGCGGACGTCGAAATCAGAAGGGTTGCCGTCATTGAAGTAGCGCCGTGGATTGCTGGGGAAACCGCCCGGCTGGTTTGCCGCGCCGGTCTGGGGTGAGCTGGCCAGGTACACCGTTCCAAAGGGCCGCCTGTCCGTCCACTGCAGCTGGCTGGGGAAGGTGTTGGCGAAGCTCCGGTATGCATCGGCGCCCACGGCGTAGCCGGCAGTTCCCGTGGGAGCGAACCGCAGCGACACGGTGAACGTGTCCGTCTGGCCCGGCTGCACAGGACGATCGAAGTGCGGCTGAAAGTTGGCGAGACCGTCCGGCGTGGTTGACGCGATCATGGCCGTGTAAGTGTTAGGGGTGCCGGTAGGCCAGTAGCCGCTATAAAGGGGCTTGGTTGCGTCCGGAGCGACCGCGACGATCTCACCCGTGCCGTAGTCTGCCGCCGTTACGCCGGGCGCAACGGTCGTGTAGGCCAGTTGCGGGTAGCTGCTGTCCATGAAGTTCGCGGGGAGCGTTGGAAAGTGCAGCGCAAGCGGGTAGATTACGGCTCCGTTCAGGATCACGCCGGAACCCGCTCGTGACGATCATGTCCAGCCGGTCAGACGCCGGAACGTACTGCACCTGGATCGATCCCCAGGTAAAGGTGTAGGTCCATTGCCGGGACGCAGCGTCCCACTGCCGGCCCGAGTTGTTCTCTCCCCAGCCCGTCTGGCCCGTCGTTAAGACGTTGCCGGAAAGGTCCGTCATCTTCATGTGCCAGATATGAAAGGCATCCCCGGCATACATCGAGGTGTCTTCCAGGACCGTGCCGTTGTAGCTTAGTTTCTGAAGTCCATTGGCGCCAAAGGTGGCAGCCACTTGGCTGCGGGTTTTTGTCGCGAAAAAGATCGTGGCAACCGACGCAAGAATTGCCGTGTACGCAAAAGTATGTCGCTTCAAGCGATCCGCTCCTTGAGGGCAGGGACTGTTGGATTTGAAAAGCTTAACGAGGCCAATGGGAGACTACGAATGTACTCTTCGGCAGAAGGAGCAGGGCAGTGATTGACCCCTGCAGCGAGCGGTTCATGCGTTCGCAAATGTCTGGTGCATAGGAAGCTTGGTGCAGTCTGTGCAACAGCATACACGCTGTCAAACCGCGCCGCTGACCTGCTGGATATCGTGTTCCGTTCGTCCGAATCAGTGGTCCTCAACTGGAACTGCCTTCAGCCGGTGCAGTGGACTGATATCTCCGGTCCTGAAATGACGCGGCGTAAGGGATGGTGACCTCTGCGTTTGCCGCACTGGCTTAGGTCCCGTGATTCAATAAGAAGATGCTGGGGCTGCAAGACAAACAGCTATTTGACGCGCTGGTGATCGGTGCCGGCCCGACAGGGTTGGCATGCGCCATTGACGCGCAACGAGCAGGGTTGCGCGTGGTGCTGGTGGATAAAGGGTGCCTTTGCAACTCGCTTTTCCACTACCCGGCGCACATGACTTTTTTCACCACACCGGAGCTGCTGGAGATTGGGGACATGCCGTTCAGCAGCCCCAACCAGAAGCCCACCCGCAGCGAAGCCCTGGAGTACTACCGCAAGGTCGCGGAACACTACCGCCTGAACGTGCAGCAGTACCACCGAGTGGAAACGGTTACCGGCAGCGACGGCAATTTTGCAGTGCACACGCGGGACCGCTTCAGTCGCGAACAGGTGTTTCACGCGCGCAAGCTCATTGTGAGCACGGGTTATTACGATTTGCCGAACTACCTCGGTGTGCCCGGAGAACGGTTGCCGAAAGTGCAGCATTACTACAACGAGCCGCACCCGTACTTTGGCATGGACGTTCTGGTCATCGGGGGCAAGAACTCTGCGGCCATTGCCGCGCTGGACCTGTGGCGGCATGGCGCTAAAGTCACGCTGGTGCATCGCGGAAACGCCATGCATCCGCACGTGAAGTACTGGATTCTGCCCGACATCAACAATCGCATCAAGAACGGCGAAGTGACCGCGTACTTCAACTCCACCGTGGCATCGATCACGGAAGACACCGTCACTTTGAACACGCCGGAAGGTGAGCGTATCCTACCGAACCAGTTTGTGTTCGCGCTCACGGGCTACCACCCGGACTTCAGCTTTCTGGAGCAACTCGGCGTACGGCTGGACGCTAACGACGATCGCTGCCCGGCATGCGACCCGGGCACACTTGAGTCCAACGTGAACGGCATCTACCTGGCGGGCGTCATTGTGGCGGGGGAACGGACCAACGAAATCTTTATCGAGAACGGCCGCTTTCATGGTGCGCTGATCGCGCGGGACCTGTCGCAGAAGTTGTTGGAGTCCAATTCGCCGCAGCCTGACCTGCAGGAAGCTGCTGTTTGATTTCTGCAGGTTCAGAGAAGAGACCATGCACTTTCCGCCTCGAACCATCCTTGGGCAGCTTGTTACCGGCTCGGTGGCGGTTCAGGCGGTGGTGTTTGCTGCATTTCTGAGCATTAGTGTGCGTCACGAGTACCGTGAGAACCAGCAGCGCGACCGGCAGCGGCTGATGCGGCAGGCAGACACCATGGCTGACGTGCTTCGGGGTTCGCTCGCATCCAATGATGGTCAGCTGCTCGACCACATCACAAAAGCGCTTCCCATCAGCCTGACGATCGGGTCAGTCCGGATTACAGACAAGGAGGGCAACACGCTGCGCGTCAGCGGGACGGGCCTTTCTCCTTCGCTGAGCGCGCGCGAGCGTAACGTCTTGGCCGATCTGATGCTCCATCCCGGCTACCGTCTGGAGAAGGACGAGAAGGGCTCGGACCAGGGTGTGGAAACCGTTGTCTCCGACGGCATGGTGTGCGGTCTGGTCTGGATTACTCCGGAAGGTGTTGCCCGGCGGTTTACCGCAGCCAATCTGCAGAGCGTGAGCATCTATGGCGGATGCGCGTTTCTGGGCAATCTGCTGCTGGTCTGGTGGCTGTCTGCTTCGACCGCGCGTCCTCTGCGCCAACTACGCCAGGCGACGCAGCAGGTACGGAACAATCCGAGCGATTTGTCTGGATTTCCGCTGCCGGCCACGGCCCGCAACGAGGCCGGCGAACTGCAGGCCAGCTTCAACTCCATGGTGGAGCAGCTTGCGCTGCAGCGCAGGGGAAGCCAGGAAACCCTGAGCCTGCTGGATAGCCTCCTGGAGCGCGCGCCCGTGGGCTTTGCGTTCTTCGACCACGAATTCCGTTTTGTGCGATTGAACGGGACGCTGGCACACATGGACGGTTTGCCCATGGAAGCCCACCTTGGCCGGCGATACCGTGACCTACTCGCGCCCGGCGTTTCCAACACCACGGCCATTGAAACAGAGGAGCTGATGCAGCGCGTGTTCGACACGGGCAATGCGATGGCAGACCATGAAGTCACGATCACGCGGCTGGATGGCAGTTCGTTGCAGACCTGGCAGACGACCATCTTCCCCGTTCACCTCTCCGGAGAGACAGTACGTTGGGTCGGCATTATTGCTTTGGACAAGACAGAACGCAAGCTGGCAGAGGAAGCGGTTCGGCGGAGCGAACGGCTGGCCTCGGCCGGCCGGTTCGCAGCTTCGATCGCGCACGAGATCAACAACCCGCTGGAAAGCGTTACCAACCTGCTGTACTTACTCCGTATGAACCAGTCGCTCGATTGGGAAGCCCAGGAGTATGTGGCGCTGGCGCAGAAGGAGATTGGCAGAGCGGGAGAGATCACGCAGCAGACGCTGAAGTTCCATCGCCGATCGACACTGCCCGCAGACGTTCGTCTGCCGGAGTTGCTGCAATCGGTATTGTTGCTGCACCAGTCCCGACTGCAATCGAGCGGCATTGATGTGCAACTGGAACTGAGCGAAAAAGCGATCTCTTTCGGCTTTGTTGGAGAACTGGGGCAGGTGTTCGCGAACCTGGTCGGCAATGCCATTGACGCCATGCCGCAGGGTGGCAGGCTGCGCGTCCGTGCGCGCGTGGCGCGGCAGTTTGGCAGGCGTGGCACCCGGGTAACGATTGCAGACACCGGGGCCGGCATTCCCGACACAGTGCGGCAGCGCATCTTTGAGCCGTTCTTCACCACCAAGGAGGCGAGCGGCACAGGCCTGGGCCTTTGGGTAAGTACCGAGATTCTGCAAAGGCATCAGGCGACACTGCAGGTGCGCAGCCGACAGGCCGGCATCCCGTCTGTTCTCTCGGGCACGGTGTTCTCGGTCTTTTTGCCCTTTCACGGCGTTCCGCGCGGACCGGTCATGGTCAGTTAAGCGTGTGGGTGCTTAACCGATCACGCGCCGCAGAAAGCCCCGGGTGCCAATCCAGGTGAGCAGGCAAAGAAAGACCAGCAACATGATCAGGATCATGGCGGGGTGCATGTGCGGCAGGCTGGGCGTGAGCGCCGCGCGCAGACCTTCGCTCATGTAGACGATGGGATTGACCAGTACACCCATCTGCAGCCAGCGAATGGCGCCGAGCGCCCGCCACGGGTAATACACACAGCCAAGGAAGGTGATGGGCATCACCACCACTCCAAAGATCAGACCGATCTGCTGCGGCTTGACGAGGGTGCCGATGGTGAGTCCGAGCGCGCCCGCGGTGAGCGAAGCGAGCAGCACCACGGCGACCAGGAACGGCCAACTGCCTACGTGCGCATGCACCGGCGTGCTTGGAATGTAATACGCCAGTGGGAATACGACCGCTGCCGCAATGATGGATTGAAGTGCGGAAAAGATGATCTTCTCAACGGCAACGAAGCTCGTGGGCAGCGGGCACATGACGCGATCGTCAATCTCGCGCGTACTGCCGAAATCCACTGCCAGCGGCAATGCCACCGCGGCAATTCCGCTGAACATGATGGCAACGGCCATGAGTCCGGGCAGCAGCACGGTGGAGAAGTTTCCACCCGCAGCAGAGGCCATGTTCGCGGTCGGGTTCATGGCAGCACCGTTCGTCATGTGCGGCATGATGTAAGTAAAAACGAAGAGGAACAGCAGCGGGTTCATCACGATGCGTATGATGAACGGCCCAATTTCACGCCGCAACACGTGCAGGTCACGTACAAACAGGCCAAGGAAGGCCCGAACGTACTGCTTGGCGGGCGACACCGCGGCGGGTCTCGCCAGTGCGCTGGTGTTCGGAGTTGCTGTGGCGGTGGACATCAGTATGGCTCCGGAGCTACTCGCGAAGATCTCGTCCGGTCAGACGGATAAACACGGTCTCGAGTGTAGGTTCGGCAATGCGGAGATCGCTCAGGCCGTAGCTTGTGGCCGCAGCCACAACCTGTGGAAGCAAGCCATCGGCTGCCTCCGCCATGACGCGCAGACCCCGTGGTGTGCTCTCGACATTGCGAACGTGCGGCAGATTTCGCACGATGGGTAGCAGATTGTCCGCCGGTTCGCGCAGGTCGAGCTCGTAAAGGGTGCTTGCGCCCACCGAACTTTTCAGCGCAGCCGGTGTGTCTTCTACCAGGATCTTTCCGCCGTCGACAATCGCGACGCGGTCGCAGAGTTCGTCTGCCTCTTCCATGTAGTGGGTGGTCAGCACGACGGTGATGCCCTCGGTGTGCAGCCGCTGCACGGCTTCCCACATGGCAATGCGGCTTTGCGGATCGAGCCCGGCGGAAGGCTCATCCAGGAACAGCACCTTGGGCCGGTGAGCAATGGCACGAGCAATCTGAACACGCTGCGCAAGGCCTCCGGAAAGCTGGGCGGGATAGGCCGCGGCGCGCTCTTCCAGGTGGAACTGCTGCAGCAGTTCTGTTGTACGCGCCTTTGCTTCCGCCTTTGAGAAGCCGAAATACAGACAGTGAAACTGGATGTTTTCAGACACCGTGCAGGCCCGTTCCAAAGTGTTGTACTGGGGCACCACACCCATATACCGGCGTGCCTGCGATGGATTGCGCACAACGTCCACGCCTGCGATGTGCGCGGTACCGCCCGTGGGAAGGACGCGAGTGGTGCAGATGGAAATGGTTGTGGTCTTGCCCGCGCCGTTCGGTCCAAGCAAGCCGTAGATCTCGCCCTCTCGCACGTCCAGGTCGATGCCGGCCAGCGCCTGCACGGGTGGCTTTCCGTCGTACCTCTTCTCAAGACCGCGGATCGAAACCATGCCGCCAGCGAGTTCAGGCACCCCGTTCATGCTGTACCTCGGGATCTACCTTTGTTCCATCTGTGATCGCGTCAGAGGGTGAGAGTACAACCATGTCGCCCTGCTTGAGACCGCTCAGCACTTCGGTTGTCGAACCGAAATCGCGGCCGAGCACCAGGTTGTGAATGTGGGCCACGTGGTTGTTGTCCACCACAAACGTCTGCGGCCCTGCTGTTCTCACAAACAGAGCATTCGCGGGTATGAGCACTGGCGGCGTCGCGTCATGCGTGGCGAAAGTGACCGTGGCGAACATGCCCGGCAGAATTTTGCCGTCGGCATTTGGAAGATCGATTTCTGCCAGCAAGGTGCGCGACGTGGGATCGATCGCAGCTGCATTACGGGTGACAGTGCCGGTGAAGGTTCTGCCTGGAAGTTCGCGAAACTGAACCTGTGCGGTGCTTGCACCCAACACGGCGGGCGCGTTCGCCTGCGGCACATTGGTAAACACGCGCACGGTGCCGGCTTGTCCGATAGTGAACAACTGTGTGACCGTGGTGGCAGAACCTGCTGAAATCAACGAGCCCGTATCGATGCTGCGCGCAAGGATGACGCCGCTGAACGGGGCCACGACTCGCGAGAAGCTTGCCTGCTCCTGCAGCGAGCGCACGTTCGCTTCGCCTGCAGCGATGTTGGCGCGCGCCGCGTTGACAGTAGCGTCGTTTACGCCGGCAGTCGCAGTGAAAGTGTCTGCGGTAGCCTGCGAAACCACGCCTTCCTGCTGTAGCTGCTGATTGCGCGTGTTGTTGAGCGTGGAGAGATGAGCATTGGCCTGTGCCTGCAGCAGTTGTGCCTGCAGTTGCAGCAGCGTGGCCTTGGCTTGATCCAGTGACTGACGGGTCTGGGGGTCTTCGATCGTGGCAAGGATCTGGCCGGCGCGCACGTGGTCGCCGATGTCTACATAGCGCTTGGATACATAACCCGCAGTGCGCGCAAAGATCGGCGTCTGCTGAAATGCCTGCACGGTGCCGGGTAGCTCTAGCTTTGAGGAAGCCTGTCCCAGAGAGATCTTCGCCACCACGACAGGCGGCGGACCCGCGTCTGCACGCGCCTGATCGCGCAGCGAGTCGCGATGGTGGAGCTTGGGCAGCAAGAAGGCTATGCCAAGCAGGGCCAGCAGCAGGAAGCCCGCGCCTGCTGCAACATACGCTCCGCGTCCGGCTTGTTGCTGCGTTCCAGGCGTGGCACTTGCCTCGTGCTCTCCTGCAACTGGCGGGTCCGTGTAGTTCTGCGCCGTGCTCACCAAGTCCCTCCTTGAAGTTCCCTAAGGCTAGTCCTGCGACAGAAGTTATGCGTGTTCAAAAAACTCCTCCTGCTCCGTGGTTGCTTCTACCTGCATGCCTAAAGGCGGTGCCTTCCGTAGGAGTGAGTAGAAGATCGGCACAATCAGCAGCGTGGTCGCTGTGGCGACGAGCAGGCCGCCGATCACCGCACGGCCGAGAGGCGCGTTCTGTTCGCCGCCTTCACCCATGCCAAGAGACATCGGTAGCATGCCCAGAATCATCGCCAGCGCGGTCATCAACACCGGGCGCAGCCGCGTGAAGCCTGCCGCCGCGGCCGCCTGCACGCTGTTCATGCCCAGCGAGCGCTGATCGTTTGCAAAGGTCACCATCAGGATAGAGTTCGCCGTGGCGACACCCACCGTCATGATGGCTCCCATAAGTGACGGAACGGAGAAGGTGGTGCCAGTAAGGAAAAGCATCCACAGGATGCCGCACGCCGCTCCTGGCAGCGCCATCAGGATGATGAACGGGTCGAGCCAGCTCTGGAAGTTGACCACCATAAGCAGATAGACCAGCAGCACGGCGAAAATCATGCCAAGACCCAGGCCGGTAAAGCTGTCTTCCATGCTCTTGACCTGTCCGCGGACGGCAAGCGTTGCTCCCTTCGCCAGCTTGCCTTTGCCCGGTTCGTACCCCTTCAGGATGCGCTCGATATCGCTGTACACACCGCCTAGATCACGCCCCTGCACGTTCGCGAACACGTCGTACACCGGCTGCACGTTGTAGTGGTTGGTAATGCCGGGGCTGGATACGTGCGAAATTTGCGCGACGTTTGACAGCAGCTGCGCAGGTGGCGCGGCAGGCGTTCCGCTGGTGCCGTTAGCAGTCGCACTGTTCACGGCGCCGGTCGTGCCCGCGTTCACCGGCAGCGAATTGAGAGCTGCGACGGAATCCATGCGGAAGGGCGGCACCATCACGACGACCGAGTAGTTCACGCCGTTTTGCGGGTTCAGCCAGTAGTTCGGTGTCGCGGTGCCCGAGCCGGAGAGAGCGAAAAGCATGCTGTTCGCCACGCTGGCTTCCGTAAGGTTCACCTGCTGCGCGCGTGTCCGGTCCACGTTCACGCGCAGTTCTGGCGCATACACCACCTGGTGCACATGGACGTCCACCGCGCCGGGTATCGATGCCACCTGCGCGCGTATGGCCTGCGCCGTGGCGTAGTTTTGCGCCGCCAACCTGCCGCTGATCTGGATGTCAATGGGTGCGGGCAGGCCGAAGTTCAGGATCTGGTTGACGATGTCTGAAGCCTGAAAGTAGAACGTGGTCTCCGGGAACTTTTCGCGCAGAACTTCCCGCAGCTTTTCCCGGTACATTGCCGTGGGCTTGTGACCTTCGCCCAGCGAAACAAGGATTTCACCG
This sequence comes from uncultured Terriglobus sp., assembly GCA_964242065.1. Lineage (GTDB taxonomy): Bacteria > Acidobacteriota > Terriglobia > Terriglobales > Acidobacteriaceae > Terriglobus. The sequence goes on from CAXTBQ010000042.1 coordinate 19,671, forward strand.
TCCTGCACGTCGGAAAGCGAACCATCGCCAAAGGCGAGATTGAACGTGCCGTTCGGCACACCCATGTTGTCCAGCACGCCGGTAATTTCATCGGCGGGTATCACCTGTCGAACGACCTGCTCGACTTGGCCGAACACCTGCTCCGTGGATTCCAGCCGGGTACCGGGAGCGGTGCGCACATGCAGGCGGAAGCTGCCGGCATCCACGTCCGGGAAGAAGTCCCGGCCGATGAAAGGCAGCGTGCAGGCAGAGAGCAGGATGAAAACGCCGAAGCAGGTCAACGCAAACGTGGAATGCGTGAGCGCCCAATCCAGGCCGCGCTGGTATCTGGCTCGCAGCTTTTCAAACACGCGATTGAACGCGAAGTGGGTCCGCCAGATCAGTCCAAGACCGCGACGCTTGCGCTCGATCTCGGCCATCTCTGCGGCGGTGACGGTGTGATCGCCATGCTCGGCTTCCGCCAAGGAATAGACGTCTACCTCCCTGGCCAGCAACACTTTGACCATGGTGGGTACCAGGGTCCGTGAGAGCAGGTAGGATGCCAGCATGGCGAAGACCACCGCCATGCCCAGCGGTGTAAACAAGCTTTTTGCAGCGCCGGAAAGGAACACAACCGGCACAAACACAATGCAGATGGCCAGCGTGGAAACGAATGCGGGCACCGCGATTTGTGCTGCGCCGTCCAGGATGGCAGGCTCAATCTCTTTGCCCAGACCCAGGTTGCGGTGGATGTTCTCAATCTCCACCGTCGCATCATCGACCAGGATGCCGACCGCAAGACCGAGACCGCCCAGGGTCATCGTGTTCAAGGTCTGGCCAAGCGCCTTCATCACGATCACCGATACCAGGATGGAAAGCGGAATCGACACCGCGATGATGACCGTGGAACGCCACGATCCAAGAAAGAGCAGGATCATGATGGCGGTCAGGCCAGCGGCGATGGCTGCTTCCTTCACCACGCCCTGCAGAGCGGCCTTCACAAAGATCGACTGATCGAACAGTATCTTGATCTCCGGTGCGGGCGGCGGCAGGTTCGCGATGATGTGCGGCAGCGTTGCCTTTACCTTCTCCACAATGTCCAACGTGGAGGCAGACGAGGCTTTCAGGATGGTGAGCAGTACGGCTCGACGCCCGTCCATGCGCACAATGGATTGCTGCGGCGCGCTTCCCTCATGCACCTGCGCTACGTCCCGCATATAGATGGTTGCGCCGTTGATCTGCTTGATCGGGATGTCGTTCAGCGTGGTGACCACCTGCGGCGAGGCGTTCGTGCGCACCACGTAATCACGATCGCCGATCCGGGCATCGCCTGCGGGCAGAATGAGGTTCTGCGCCGTGAGCGCGTTCACCACGTCGGTGGGTGAAAGCCCTTTGCTGTACAGCGCCATCGGGTCTAGATCGACCGCGATCTGTCGTGCTCTGCCGCCGTATGGCTGTGGCACCTGTGCGCCTTGGACGGTGGCAAGTTGGGTGCGGACAAACTGCGCGCCAAGATCGAACAGGTCAGATTCTGAGAGCTGGTTGGACGACATGACGGCTTGCAGAATCGGCACGTTGGACGCGCTGAACTGCAGCACAAACGGGGGCGTCGTGCCCTGCGGCATGATGCGCAGCACCGTCTGGTTGACCGCCGTGACCTGGGCTACGGCGGCCTCAATCTTGACGCCCGGCTGAAAGAAAATCTTGATGACGGAAACACCGTTCACCGATTGCGACTCGATGTGCTCGATGTCGTTCACGGTGGTGGTCATGGCGCGTTCACTGATGGTGGTGAACCGCTTCTCCATCTCGTCAGGGCTGGTGCCGCTATAGCTCCACACCACGCTGACCACGGGGATGTCGATGGATGGAAAGATGTCGGTGGACATCGTCTCAATGGAGACCACGCCCATGACCAGGATTAGTACTGCCATGACCACGAACGTGTACGGGCGTCGAAGTGCAAGGCGGACGATCCACATGCTGGCTCACTCTCCCGAGGGGTGCGGACGGCAGGGTTGGAGGTGAAGCCTCAGGCAAAAGCGGCCAAGGCTACCGTGGTACTTTTCTGCTTTGGATGAGGCACTCTTTACCGAAACTGTGTCTTTACGGCTGAACAGATTGTACGGCAGCAGTCAGGAAGAGAGAGGCGCGCGTAAAATCGCGACATGGCTAGAGGCTGGGAGAAAGAAGACGTCGATCTGCCCGAGAAGGCAACACCCACTACGCCCGCCGCGCAGGCTGCAGAAGCACGCGCGACCGAGCGTGACCGGCAGCGAAAGCTGCAGGGTTTGCAGATGCAGCGCGAACGCATCCTATCGGAGCGCACATCGAGTCCTCATCGGCGCTCGGCACTCGAAGCCGCGCTGCTTGAAATCGAAGAGCAGCTTGCGCAGCTGGGTTGGACGGTACACATCTAGCTGCTCCTGCATGCGGTCGTGCTCCTGTAAACTGCAGAAACCCTCAAGGAGCCAGCAAGATCGATGTCTGCTGTTGCAGAAGCCACTCTTCCACACGCAAACAGTTCCGCAGCAGCCATGACCTTTCAGGACACTCTTTTCGCCCTGCAACGTTTCTGGGCGGGACGTGGCTGCGTTCTGCAGCAGCCCTATGACATTGAGGTGGGCGCCGGCACCATGTCGCCCGATACCTTTCTGCGCGTGCTCGGCCCGCAGCCTGTTCGCATTGCCTATGCGCAGCCTTCGCGGCGGCCGGCCGATGGCCGCTATGGTGACAATCCCAATCGGCTTTATAAACACACGCAGTTCCAGGTAATCCTGAAGCCGCCACCGGCAAACATTCAGGACCTGTACCTGCAGAGCCTTGAGGCCATCGGCATCCGGCTTGCCGACCACGACATCAAGTTTGAAGAAGACAACTGGGAGTGGCCGGTGGGCGGCGCCTGGGGCGTGGGCTGGCAGGTCATGATGGACGGCCAGGAAATCACGCAGTTCACCTACTTTCAGCAGTGCGGCGGCCTTGACCTGGATCCGATTTCGGGCGAGATTACCTATGGCCTGGAGCGACTGACACAGTTCCTGCAGGACGTGGACTCCATCTACGACATTGTGTGGGCGCGCGACCCGGATACGGGAGCGGTGACAACTTATGGCGACATTCGCCTGCCCGAAGAGCAGCAGCTTTCCGCCTACAGCTTCGATCATGCTGACACCTCGCTCTTGTGGGAGCACCTGAACGCGTACGAGGCGGAATGCCTCGCCCTGTTGCAGGCGCAGAAAGATCTACCAAAGGATGCAGACACGGTTCGCCTGCGAAGATTTCCTGTGCTTGGAGCGTATGAGTTGGCTCTGAAGTGCTCGCATCTGTTCAACCTGCTGGACGCCCGCGGAGCGATCTCCGTGACGGAACGTGTGGGCGTCATGGCGCGCATCCGTACGCTCATCGTGGGCGTGGCGAAAGCCTATGCCGCCCAGGGTGAACGCATCGCAGCCACAGGTAAGGAAGCGCAAGCATAATGCCGGATTTCCTGTTTGAGATTGGCCTGGAAGAGGTTCCGGCGCGCATGCTGGCCGGCGCGGAAGAAGAGCTCGCGCGGCGCACCGTGGAACTGCTGACCCGCGAGCGCCTGCTTGCCGAAGGCTTTGAAGTGGAGCGGTTCTCCACACCGCGACGTCTCGCCCTGCTGATACGCGGCGTGCTGCCAAAGCAGGCGGATGCGGAAGAGGAGTTGCTGGGACCGCCCGTGAAAGCGGCGTATAAGGACGGCAAACCTACGGCGGCAGCGGAAGCGTTTGCAAAAAAGGCGGGCGTCGCCATCGATGCGCTGCGAACCGTGACGAACGCCAAGGGCGAATACCTTGCTGCCACGGCGAAGCGCGCCGGACGCACGTTCGCGGAGATTGTCACAGCAGGTCTTCCCACTGAAATCGCGGCCATCTACTGGGCCAAGAACATGTACTGGCGGCCGGGCAAGCCGGAGCGATTTGTGCGTCCGGTGCAGTGGCTGCTGGCACTGCTGGATGGTGAGGTCTTACCGTTGGAGTGGGCGGGCCGCACCGCGGGTCGTGTGACTTATGGCCATCGTGTGCTGCATGGCATTGCGCCTGTAGAGATCGCCACACCTGCGGAGTACGCTACGCGTCTTCGCGACGCTCACGTCATCGCCAATGTTGAGAAGCGCCGTCACCGCATTCGCAAGGCGCTGGACGCCGCGACGCGCACGGTGCCGGGCATGCGCTGGCGCGAGGATCATCCGCTGGTCGACAAGGTCACCCACATGACGGAGTGGCCGTCCGTGCTGTTGGGCAGCTTCGAGCGTGAGTTCCTGCCATTACCGGAAGAGGTGCTGGTCACCGTGATGCGCGATCACCAGAACTACTTTGCCGTGGTAGACACCACGAACAAGCTCGCACCGCATTTTCTTGCCGTGCTGAACACTGAGCCTGACGCGACGGCGGAAGGGATCATCCGCCACGGCAATGAGCGCGTGCTGCGCGCCCGCTTCAACGATGCTCGGTTCTTCTACGATTTCGATCAGCGCATCCCGCTGACCGATCGCGTGGCGCTGCTGGAGAAGGTCACCTTCCAGAAGGAACTTGGCAGCTATGCGGCCAAGACAGAGCGCGTGCGCGCCATCGTTGCGGACCTGGGCAGTGCTGTACCCGGGCTGGACCTCGCCGCGCTGGATACCGCCGCGCTGCTCTCAAAAACCGATCTCACCACGGAGATGGTGAAGGAGTTCACCGAGCTCCAGGGCATCATCGGCGGCCTGTACGCACGTGCGCAGGGGCATGGTCAAACGGTGGCGCAGGCCATCTACGCGCACTACCAGCCGGTTGGGATGGATGACGCGATCCCATCAACAGCAGAAGGCTTGCTGCTGTCGATCGCGGACAAGGCCGACTCCATCACAGGTATGTTCAGCCTTGGTCTCGAGCCGACCGGATCGAAGGATCCCTTTGCGCTCCGCCGGGCCGCGAACGGCATTGTTAAGATGCTGGCGGAGAGTACGCTGCCGCTTACACTCACACAGGTTGTGAATGCCACGGGTGCTGAGGAAGCAGTCCGCACCAAGGTGCTCGCGTTCGTCACAGAGCGTTTGGAGTGGTATCTGCGCGAGGTGCGTGCCACGAGTTACGACGTTGTGAAAGCGGTCATGGCGACCGCGCCGGACAATGTCCGCGACGCGATGGTGCGCGTGGAAGCAGTGGACGCTGCGCGGCACGGCGAAGACTTCGCCGCGATTGCAGCGGCCTTCAAACGCATGAAGAACCTGCTGGAACAGGCTCGCGTGAAGGGTGAGGTGTTCTCAGACCACTCTCCGGGCACGCTGCTGACGGACCCAGAGGAAGTCGCGCTGGCGGACGAAAGCAGCCGCCGCGCATCCACCGTGGAGAACCTGCGCAAAGAAGGTAGCTATGCTGCTGCGTTGGCCTCCATCGCAGAGCTGCGACCCTTTGTGGATGCCTTCTTCGACAAGGTGATGGTCATGGTCCCGGACCAGTCGCTTCGCCAGGCTCGTCTGGCTCTGCTCACGCGGGTGCTCGCTGATTTCAGCCGCATCGCCGACTTCTCAGAGATCGTGATCACCGGAAACACTTCACGCGGATAAAGCGGGCAGTCGGGTTACAATTGCGCGAACCCTGAAACCTGCTTAACCACTTCTGCGCTGCGGATCGTCCGTGTGCCGTTGCACATGGCCCTTCGGCGCTGTTGCGAGGCTTCCCGATGAAGAATGTTCTGGCTCTTTCCGTGAGCGCGGCCCTGCTGGCCGTGCAGGTGTGTCCCGCGCAAGCGAACGATGCTGCACTGGTTGCGAAGGCAAAGCAGATTCACAGCCACGTGATCACCCTGGACACGCACAACGACATCGAGCCATCGAACTTCACGCCCACCTGCAACTACACCATGCGGCTATCCACGCAGGTGAACCTGCCCAAGATGGTAGAGGGTGGGATGGACGTTACATTCCTTATCGTCTACGTGGGCCAGGGGCCGCTCACGCCCGAAGGTTACGACGGGGCTTACCGGCAGGCGATTGCGAAGTTCGACGCCATTCATCGCCTGACAGAGAAGATCGCGCCAGACAAGATCGGTCTCGCACTCACACCCGCAGACGTGACCTCCCTGCACAAGCTGGGCAAAAAGATCGCCGTGATCGGCGTGGAAAACGGTTACCCAATCGGTCTCGACGTGAAGCGCGTCAAGGAATTCTATGACCGTGGCGCGCGGTACATGTCGTTGGCACACAACGGCAACAGCCAGCTTGCCGACTCTAACACCGGCGAGAAGGACGGCTACTCGTACAGCAACGGCCTTTCCGCGGAAGGCCGCCAAGTCATCGCGGAGATGAACCGGCTGGGCATCATGGTGGACCTCTCGCATCCGGCCAAAGGCGCGAACCTGGAAGCGATCCGTTTGTCGAAGGCGCCGGTGATCGCATCGCACTCCGGTGTGCGTGCGCTGGCGCCCAGCGTCAGCCGCAACATGGATGATGAGCAGCTGCTTGCGCTCAAGAAGAACGGCGGCGTCATCCAGGTGGTGGGCTTCGCCGCGTACCTGAAGCCGGACTCACCGGAGCGTACGGACGCGCTCAACAAGCTGCGGGAAGACCTGTTCGGCGGCTTGGCGCGTGGCGGACGCGGAGCGGGTGGTGATGCTCCAGATAGGCCGTGCCCAGTGGAGAAAGAGGGCGACACACAGGCGGGCCGCAGAGGTGGCGGCGCTGGCGCGTTCCTAAGCATGCTGCCAGCAGACAAACGTGCGGAGTACGAGAAGCGCATGGCGGAGATCGATGCCAAGTACCCGGCCGGACCCCGCGCCAACGTGCAGGACCTGGTCAACCATATCGACTACGCGGTGAAGCTCATCGGGATCGACCACGTGGGCATTGCGTCAGACTTCGACGGCGGTGGCGGCATCGACGGGTGGAACAGCGCAGCGGAAACGTTCAATGTGACGTTGGAACTGGTGAAGCGCGGCTATACCGAAGAGCAGATCGGCAAGCTGTGGAGCGGCAACCTGCTCCGCGTATGGGGCCAGGTAGACGCGGTGGCAAAGAAGCTGGGTAAGAGCTAAACACAGGTGCAGCGCGTGAGCCATTAGTTCACGCGCTGCAGCCGGGCAATAAGTTTCTCAGCCAACGGCTCGCCGCTTTCTGTCCACAGCAGGCGAGAGCTGATGCCACAGTGTTTCTCTACCGAGAGCGTGAAGGCGAGCAGCTTTTCCACGTTCTGCTGCAGGCACTTGCGTCCGTCTTCGTCCAGTTCGCTCTCGTCCTGCACCCAGGGTGTGTCCAGGCCGAAGTCGATGCGGATGTGTCCGTTCTGCTCGTAGCTGCTGTCATCGAACTCGGGTCCAAAGCCGGCGAACTTGACCGTCGCAGGTTCCAGGTGCCACGTGGAATCAAACTCCTCCGCGGCCGACTCAGGCTGCCAGAGTTGCCATTTCGCCTCGAGTTCGTAGGCCATGTCGTCATGCAACTGCTCGGTGGCTTCCGCCACGGCGTTCTGTGCGAGCGAGTCGTCGGTCTGCTCGGACCGGTCGTCGTTCACAAAGATGCGCTGAAAAACCGGTGACTCGCTCCACGCCAGCGGAATGGTGGATGCGACGGCGATGCGGTCGTTCCCGCTCACGCGGGCAAACTGTTGCAACACTGCCGTGAGCTTTTCCGGCAATGCAGTCAGGCGAAAGTTCGGGAACCAGAGGCTCAGGTAAAGCTGATCGGCCATAGCGATTTAGATGCGGCAGTGGAAACTTGGCTGCAGCACTGAGAAGATAGCAGCAGACGATGGAGCAGGGCAGCACACGGGCGGGCAGGACCAGCAGGACTCGTGTGCGACGCGTCGCTCGGCTGCGGCGCTGGCTGCTGGCCGGTGCGCTGCTGCTGGTTGCATTGCTGGCGGGGCTGCTGGGCTACGCGCGCTACCGTGCGCACCGCTTCATGGCAGACTTGCCGAAGCGCCTGGGCATCGACATCAAGTCGGAAACCAACGGCTTTACGCTGTCGCAATCCAGCAAGGGACATACCCTGTTTACGCTGCACGCTGCCAAGGCAGTGCAACGGGAGAACGGCAAAGCCACACTGCACGACGTTGCGATTACGTTGTACGGCCCGCCGGGATCCACGCGGACAGACAGCATTCGCGGCGATGAATTTGAATACGACCAGCCGAACGGGATAGTTCGTGCCGCAGGCGACGTCCACCTGGACCTGGCTGCACCTGCGCCGAATGGTGCACCTGCAAAGCCGGATGCCAAGCGCATTGCTGTGACCACACGCGGTCTCGTCCTGCTGCAGAAGCTTGGCGTGGCCGCAACAGACCAGCCGCTGGAGATTGTGTATGGCGACATGCACGGCGGTGCCACAGGCGCAGACTACGAGAGCGACACCGGCGTCCTGCGTCTGCGTGCAGACGTGCACCTGGACGGTACAGAATCCGGTGACCGCATCCACGTGGACGCAGCCGCTGCTGAACTCGATCGCAACACCCGCGTTGCCACGCTGCACCGGGCGCACGTCGCCGCCAACGGCAGCCGTTCCTCAGGCGACCGGATGCTTGTATCGCTGGGCAAGAGCGGGAGCATCGAGCAGATCGATGGCGAAGGGCATGTTGAACTCGACAATGGCACGGGCTTGCACGCGGCAGCACCGCGTCTGCGTGCGCATGTGAGCGAGACGGGCAAGTTGCAAAACGCTGACATGAGCGGTGGCGTCCGCCTGCAGCAGGGTGGGGACTCGGCCGAGGCGCAGCACGCGGTGATGCACTTTAATACCGCGGGTAAGCCGGAGGCGGTGGACCTGCAGCAAACCGTTCGAGTGAATACGGTCTCGCCGAACACCGGCGCGAAGCAGGTGCTCACTGCGGCTCGGCTGGTAGCGCAACTCACACAAGACGGCAAGCGAACCGCAATCCGCGAGGCAGTTGCGAGTGGTGGTGCGGAGCTTCGCGATGTTGAAGGCCCAGGTGCCGGCGGAAAACACTCGAGCACCACAGTTGTCGCAGCCGACACGCTGCACGCCTTTACAGCGCTGACCGGAGGGGTTCGCTACATCAACGC
>CAXTBQ010000043.1:0-27787 GCA_964242065.1 uncultured Terriglobus sp.
ATCAACCAAACCTTACAAACCCCACACCCGCCCCCCCAACGGGGGGCCCTTCTTCGCTGTACGCTGTACACCAATCCAAGCCGGCCTGAGTGCCTCGGGGTACTTTTCTCGGTTCCCCAAGCGCCAACGCGGCCGCGAGTAACCTTTAGAATAGGTTTGTCTCTAAAGGGTATTCATGAAGTCTTTGTTTCGCATCTGCTGCCATTTGCCTCTCCTTGCTTTGCTGCTCAATGTTTCCGCCGCACAAAGTCCCTGGTTGCCCTACGGCCCCGACGGGGGAGACGCCCGTGCGTTTGCCTCCGATCCAAAAGATCATGATCACGTCTATCTGGGGACCGTCAGCGGCACAATCTACGACAGCCATGATGGTGGACATACGTGGAAGCGTCTTGCACGCGTGGGTAAGCGGGACGATTTGGTTCTGGACAATATCGTAGTGGACGCGACCAACCCGAATCATGTTCTTGTTGGCGGTTGGGTTTTAAGCCACGTTGATGGCGGTCTCTATGTCAGCAATGACGGCGGAACCACATGGACGGCGAACGAACAGCTTCAGGGCCACTCCATACGTGCGCTCGCGGCGTCGCCGTCCGATCCTAAGACATTGGTGCTTGGCGCTTTGGATGGGGTGTACCGCAGCGCGGACGGGGGAACCACATGGTCACTCATCAGTCCAGAAGGCAGTCATGAACTGCATGAGATTGAGTCCGTCGCGATCGATCCGAAGGATCCGAAGATCATCTACGCCGGAACCTGGCACCTGCCATGGAAGACAACAGACGGCGGCACCAACTGGACCAACATGAAAGAGGGTATCATCGACGATTCCGATGTTTTCTCGATCATCGTGGACCCAACGAACGCAAGAAACATCTATCTGTCGGCTTGCTCCGGAATCTATCGCAGCATCGACCAGGGCATGAAGTTTATAAAGGTACAGGGAATTCCTGCGACAGCGCGCCGCACTCGCGTGCTGATGGAAGACGCAAAGGAGCCTGGAACTGTATTCGCAGGCACGACGGAAGGCCTTTGGCGAACCACTGACAGTGGCCACACCTTTGCGCGTAACGGAAACCCAGGATGGATCATCAACGACGTTAACATCGATGTCACGAACAGCAAACGGGTTCTGTTAGCTACCGATCGTACGGGGGTCATGCTTTCCAACGATGGAGGAGTCACTTTCTCGCCATCGAACAAGGGTTTTTCTACCCGCCAAATCTCTGCTGTCGCGCAGGACCGCGCAGATGCTGAGAAGCTTTACGTCGGCGTGATCAACGACAAGGCGGCTGGCGGTGTCTTTCGCAGCAGTGATGGCGGGCTTACCTGGGAACAGGTAAGCAATGGGTTGGGTGGTGCTGACGTCTTCTCTCTGACGCAGGCACCCGACGGCACCTTGCTGGCGGGCACCCGTCATGGCATCTACCGGCTGAATGATCAGTCGTGGCAGCCTTCGGGGCTGACCCTCCCCCTTCCTACCGAAGAGGTGCAAGCCGCACCTGTGACGCAGCAGGCATCCCGGGTACAGGCAAACAGTCACCCTGTTGCGAAGGGGAGAACAGCCGTCCGAAGTTCGTCTGAAGCGCCGACGCGCGGTGCCAAGAAGCGTTCTCCGTCCGTCGGGACTGCGCCCGTGCGCACGCCGACCGCTGAGGAATCTACCATCGGCGTCTTCGCGATGGCAGCAAATGACTCCGCTGTCTTCGCGGGGACAGAGGACGGGCTGTTGACCTCGGCGGACAACGGCAAGACCTGGACGCACGTACCCAGCGCGAGCGGTCAGCCCTGGCGATTTCTGAACGCGGCCGGTCCGCGCGTGCTGCTCGCTGACCTGCAGGTTCTTTCGCTGTCTGTCGATAAGGGGGCCAGTTTCCGCAACATCACCGGGCCGAAGGACCTTACTCGGATCGAAGCTGCGGTCAGTGACGGCGGCGGCCGGATTTGGGTTGGTGGACGTGAGGGAATCTGGTATTCCGACAACGACGGTGCAGATTGGAAGTCTGTCAAGAATCTGTTTGTGCCAGAGGTTAGCGGTCTTTACTTTGACGCTGCAGCCAACCGGCTGCTCGTAACGTCCACCCAGAGCGCTAATCTCGTGTTTCTGGTTCATCTGCCGGACCTGAAGGTCTCTTACCGGAATGCGGGTTGGGAACTTCGGGGCGTTCGGCCAGTAGGTGATCATCTCGTGGGCATTACGCCTTTCGATGGCATCGTTTTGCAGCCTCGCATGATCGATTCGGCAGTCGCCGCCAAATAGTTACACCTCTCTGGACGCGCGTGTCTGCGGCACGCGGGTCTAAACTATTTGCATGACACTTGCAGTAACAGGCCGGCCGCGGCACGGGTTCCAGACTGATGATGCAAGCTTGTGGCCGATCGCAGCGAAAGTTGAAAGTTGCGAGCGACTTTCCCCAACAGACGGTCTGTCGCTTTACCGTTCGCCAGATCTGCTCGCGGTCGGTTGGCTCGCGAATCTGGTTCGTGAGCGCCTCCACGGCAATCTGACGTTCTTCAATGTCAATCGGCACATCAATCCCACAAATGTCTGCGTTGCAAGCTGTAGGTTGTGCGCCTTTGGCAAAAAGAAGTCCGACGAAGGAACTTACACCATGGCGCTTGAGGAGGCCTGGGAATCGGCAGCTTCGGGCTACAGCGAGGCGGTTACAGAGTTTCATATTGTGGGCGGCCTCCATCCCGACCTGCCTTTTGAGTACTTCCTGGACCTTGTCACAGGTCTGAAGGAGCGCTTCCCCAAGGTGCACATTAAGGCCTTTACCATGGTGGAAGTTGCTTTTCTGGCCAAACGCGCCAAGCTTTCCATTCCCGAGGCTCTCAGTCGGATGAAAGTAGCTGGTGTTGACTCCTGCCCGGGTGGAGGAGCAGAGATATTCTCCGACCGCGTGCGCCACATCATCTGCGATCACAAAATCGACGGAGGCGAGTGGCTCGATGTCGCCAGAATGGTTCATCGAGCAGGCCTCCGGTCAAATGCGACCATGCTCTATGGCCACATCGAAAACGACGAAGATCGTGTGGACCACTTAGTCAAGCTGCGTGATCTACAGGATGAGACGGGCGGCTTTCAGACCTTCATTCCGCTTGCCTTTCACCCGCAAAACACGGTTCTCGGACACCTGCCTCGTACGACTGGGTTCGATGACATTCGCCAGGTGGCTATCGGTCGATTGATGCTGGATAACTTTGCGCACGTAAAAAGCTACTGGCAGATGGTCACGCCGAAGATGGCTCAAATTTCGCTGCGCTTCGGAGCGGACGACATTGACGGAACCGTCATAGAGGAGAAGATCTATCACGAGGCTGGTGCTACGACTCCGCAGGGAATGCGTAAAGCGGAATTAGAGCGACTCATCCGCGAAGCCGGCAGAGAGCCCGTGGAACGCGACACGCTCTACAACCGGGTGACCCGCACAGAGGACACGTTTGTTATTGCAGCTAGCCCGTGCCAGCTATGAGGCTACAGCTTGTTCAGTTCTGCAATGCGGCTCTGAACAATGTCAACGTAGCTGCTGATCGCATCCTCTGGAAAATTGCCGGCTCGAAATGCGTCTGTGAGTTGGGTGGTGGAGAGTCGTCCGAGCAGTGATCCGATCCAGTGCGCGTCCTGTCTTGGGATGCCATCCCCGATCCAGTCAAGGCCGGATCGCATCTTGTACGATTTGGCTGTGGTGCCAGCGGTGGCGATCAGGATGCCTTTGGGCTTCTTCGGCGTGGAAAAATCAACTGCCGTATCGGTGAGACGCTCGATGAATTTGGAGTCGCGAAAGCTGTCAATGTTGCCCTTGGATCTGGCGCGTGTCCAACCAACACCGTTAGCCCCGAACGTGGCGCCGACGTCGTTCACCAGGAAAATCTGCGAGCCTGACTGGCGGTCCGTGTAGACCGAATTGTTTACGTCCTTCAGGTCCCAGTTGTTCATCACAGCCATCATCACGCGAAGCCCGTTAAACTCACGGGTACCGGTAAATGGATTGCTTTTCCACTCCCAGATGCCGATTTTGTTCTGGCCGCCGGGCTTCCGTGAGAAGCGCACATTTGAGAGTTGCCCCGCGCGAAATTCTTTTGATCCCCGCTTCATGTCCACTCCTGTCACAGTGCCTTCCTGCAGCAGGTAGTCGTCGTTTGCGTAATAGCCCACTGCCCATAACAGGCGAGACGCAACCACCTCGGGCCGGGCCTCCTCACCCTCCTTGACGCGCCATTTCTTACTGTTTGCGTCGCGAACGTCCATCTTCGGATTGGTGCCGTTTGAGTCCTCTTCCACAAAGGTGAATGGCGGTTTCGGTTGGTGTTCCTGGCCGCCCTGCCCATAGAACAGGTCCAGACTTTCGACACTGCCCGGATCATGCCAGAGCACAGGATTCTTGACGGTAGACATAGCAAGCGGCCTGTCGTTCTCTCTAACTGACTTGCCCAGGCCAGTTGCACGTTGTCCCGTTTGCGCCGCAAGGGGATTCGACGCGCAGCACATGATCAGCAAGCCGATGCCACAGTAAAGAAGTGCGCGCTGCAAGTGGATCAGACGAATCATTACGGCAGCTCCTGGGTACTGATTACCACATTGGAGGCAGATGTTGGCAGGCGCGATGCAGATCGTCCAAGCAAAACATCTAACAGCTTGTGAGCCGCATCCTGATATAGGACCGATCCGCAAGCAGGTGGAGAGCACAAGTGAAATTGATCGTACAGCCGGAAGACGGGATCGAGCCGATCCTGACTGCGATGCAGCGGGCAAAGAAAAGCATTCATATCCTCATTTTTCGCTACGACCGAAGCGAGATTGAGCGTGCTCTCGTTGATGCAGTGCAGCGCGGCGTCGCAGTTCAGGCTCTCATCGCTTTTACAAATCGTGGGGAAGAAAAGAACCTGCGCAAGCTGGAGATGCGGCTGCTGGAACATGGTGTAACAGTCACACGCACCGCGGATGACCTCGTTCGCTACCACGGCAAGATGTTTGTCATCGACCGCAAGGAGTTATACCTCCTTGCGTTCAACTACACGCATCTCGACATTACCCTTAGCCGCTCTTTCGCCGCTGTGATTACCGAGGCTAGAGTTGTTGAAGAAGCTCTCCGGCTGTTTGAGGCTGATTCTCATAGATTGCCGTTCACGTCGTCCAGGAATGAATTAGTTGTTAGCCCGGTCAACGCTCGCCGTGAGTTGACCGACTTCATAGGGAGCGCCAGGAAGCAACTCCTGCTGTACGAAATGAAGATCAGCGACCCGGATTTCATCCGGATCCTAAAGGAAAAGGCAGCTCAAGGTGTGGATGTGCGCATTATCGGCTGAAGCGGAGAGAAGACCAGCCAATTGCCTCTTCGTCTGCTCCCTTTCCGGTTGCACGCGCGCGCGATCGTGCGTGACGGGAAGGCGGCTTTTCTTGGCAGTCAGAGTTTGCGCAAGCTGGAACTGGAAGCGCGGCGCGAGATCGGGGTGATCTTCTCCGACAAGACGGCAATCAAAAAGATGATTGCTGTCTTTGAACACGATTGGGCAAGCGCCAAACCACTGGCAACTGACACAATCGAATCGGCAATGGAGATTCCGGTGCGCCGAGTTGCGAAGATCGTGGCCAAGCACATTCATGTAAAGCCGGTGGTTGAACAAATGCTGGAGAAAGTGCTGGAACGCTCGTCAGCGGAGGTGCCCTTCGAACCCAATGAAGTGGCGCAAACGGTGCGGGAAGCCTTTCGGGACGAAGTTCACGACGCTGTTCTGCTCGCGTTGCGCGATATGGCGTCCCAAGCCAGTCAGCTCCCGTTGCATCAGCCGGAGGATTAGAAGCTCGGCTTGTGACCATGTCACATGTCCTCTTCCGAGCAATCAACCGCAACGACCAACAGAATGGATTGCGGCTGCACGCTGTAGCTTCCATTCGGACAAGCCAGGGGTTCAGTTGAATCAGCTGCGGTGTCAACGAGTACTTGCCATGCCTGACCCGCCGGTTTGGGCGGCAGGGGAAACGGAATTGCGACCCGATCACAATTTGCGAGCAGCAACAGAGAGTCACCAGAGGCTGGCTGCATGTCCGCATCCGGCACAATGCCACCCAAGGAAAGCAGCAGACCGAAGCAGTTGGCTGACTGCTGAAGCAAGGTTGACCCAGGCGCCTGCAGCGCTTGGATCATAGGGCCTTCCAACTCACCCTTTATTGCACCACCAGTCTCTTGAAGAAAGTGCCGGGAACGAAGCAGAGGCAAGTTGTGGCGAAGCTCGGCAAGCCGCTTTGTAAACGCGACAATGGCTTTGTTCGTCTCGAGCAGGGTCCAGTCGATCCAGCTTAGAGCGTTATCCTGGCAATACGCGTTGTTGTTCCCTTGTTGCGTTCGAGCGAGCTCGTCGCCTGCAAGCAGCATGGGCGTGCCTTGTGCCAGCAGTAAACAGCTCAAAAGATTGCGCATCTGTCGCTCTCGACACTTTATGACTGCTTTGTCATCCGTAGTACCCTCTACACCGCAATTGCTGGAGTGATTGTCGCTGTTGCCGTCACGGTTGTCCTCGCCGTTGGCCAGGTTGTGCTTGGTGCTGTAGCTAACCAGGTCGTACAGCGTAAAGCCATCATGCGCAGTGACAAAGTTCACCGAGGTCCATGGTCTGCGCCCGTGCTGATTGAAAATGCGGGGAGATCCGGAGAGCGCCTGCGAGAGGTCTGCTGCACTGCCTTTGCCTATCCAGAAGCTGCGGCAACGGTCTCGGAATGTATCATTCCATTCCAGCCAACCCGGCGGAAACTCTCCCACACGATAACCACCCGGGCCGATGTCCCATGGTTCAGCGATCAGCTTTACCCGGTTCAGGATGGGATCTTGACTTACAACCTTCAGAAAGCCGGCACCGCGATCGAACCCGTCCGGCTCGCGAGCAAGAATGGTGCCCAGGTCAAACCGGAATCCGTCTACGTGGCCCTGTTCTACCCAGTACCTCAGGCTATCGCAGATCATCTGCAGCACACGCGGGTGGCTTACATTGATGGTGTTGCCTGTGCCGGAGTGGTTTACGTAGTATCGGCGGTTCCCCTCCTGCAAGCGGTAGTAGCTTGCGTTGTCTATCCCCTTGAAGGAAAGAGTCGGACCGCGCTCGTTTCCCTCCGCGGTGTGGTTGTACACCACGTCGAGGATCACTTCCATGGAGGCGTCATGATAGCGCGACACCATGGTCTTGAACTCCTGAAGCGCGTGCTTTGGATTGGCAGCATAACGCGGATCGGGTGCAAAGAAGCCGATGCTGTTATATCCCCAGTAGTTCGTCAGATGGAGATCGCGCAGGTGCGATTCGTCGAGAAACGTGTGAATCGGCAGGAGTTCAATGGAAGTGACCCCAAGCGACCGAATGTACTCCAAGATAAGCGGATGGCCCAGGCCGGCGTAGGTGCCACGTAGCGGCTCCGGCAGCTCCGGATGGAGCTTGGTGTAGCCCTTGACGTGCAATTCGTAAAGAATTGTGTCGTCCCACGGTACGCGGCAGGTTCGCGGACTGCTCGGAGCGTCATGCCACTCGAAGGACGGATCTGTCACGATGCATTTCGGAACAAACCGCGCACTGTCACGCGTGTCAAAGGTGGTATCGTCGCCCGACTCCATGATGTAGCCGAAGATCTCTGGACCCCACACCAGTTGGCCTGTGTGGGCCGTTGCGTACGGATCAAGCAGAAGTTTGTTTGCATTGAATCGATGACCCTGCAAGGGCATGTACGGGCCGTCGACCCGGTACCCATACACCGTTCCCGACGCCACACCTTCAACATGTCCGTGCCAGATACCGTCGGTGCACTCAGGCAGGGCGATCCGATGCGTTTCTTGTTCGCCCGATTCATCGAACAGACACACCTGCACCCTGCTGGCGTGCTCGCTAAAAAGTGAGAAGTTTGTTCCTGTCCCGTCCCAGGTAGCTCCCATGGGCTGCGGCGTGCCCTGGGTGATCTTATAAGGTTGTGGCATTTCTGAAAACTTACGGTCTCATTCCCGCTGCTTTGTTGCGTAAATGCAGCAACACTCGCCGCGATGCTAGGCTGCTCATCCGTTCATGGAAGAGTTATCGGCTCTTTTTCGTGTGCGTGCAGCTCATTTCTCGTCAGCACGGCGCAAGTATCCGCTTTGGCGCGGAGTGACAATCCTTGACCAGACGATCGTCCGGCACATCTCACACAACACTATTGTCGCATTCGAGTGCCGCCTCTCAGGCGGGCCCATAACCATTCAACGCAATTACTTTGCATCACGCCAGTTTGGACCCTGGCCCACGTCTGCCACAATCGGAATCGATAGCTGCACAACGTCTTCCATGGCTTTCTTCACCAGTGCTGTCACTTCGTCGACCTCTGCTGCTGGTGCGTCAAAAAGCAATTCGTCATGCACCTGCAGGGTCATTCTTGTCTGTAGCTTGCGGTCGAGCAGGGCAGCATCAATTCGCAGCATGGCTACCTTGATCATGTCTGCTGCCGTTCCCTGCAGCGGGGTGTTAACCGCGGTACGTTCGGCAAAGCCGCGAGCATTCGGATTGCGCGATTGTATGTCGGGAATAGGACGGGTTCGCCCGAATAATGTGCTTACCTTGCCGGTCTCGCGCGTGTTGGCGAGCGTATCCGCGATGAAGCGCTGCACACCCTTGTAGCGGTCGAAATAGGTTTCAATGTACGTCCGTGCTTCCTTCTGATCAATGCCGAGGTTAGCCGCCAGACCGAACGGCGAAATCCCGTAGACGATGCCGAAGTTTACCGCCTTCGCCTGATTGCGCACCGTCTTGCTCATGGTTGCCGGGTCTACGCCGAAGACCTCGGCCGCTGTGAGCGTATGAATGTCGATGTCGTTGCGATAGGCGTGCAGCAGCAGCGGGTCCTGTGAAAAGTGCGCCATCAGGCGTAGTTCGATCTGCGAGTAGTCGGCGGACAGAACGACATTGCCCGGTGAAGCGACGAAAGCTGCGCGTATTTCGCGGCCGAGCTCCGTACGGATCGGAATGTTCTGCAGATTCGGGTTGGTAGATGACAATCGGCCCGTCGCCGTGCCCACCTGGTTGAACGTGGTGTGCACACGCGAGTCGCCGTCCACCAGCAGCGGCAGCTGCTCCGTGTAGTTGCTGCGCAGCTTGGCTAGTTGGCGATGCTCCAGCACGTGTCGAGCGACCTCGTGCTTCTCGCCGAGTTCTTCCAGCACGTCCTGCGCCGTGGAGACGACCTTGCCCTTGCCATACTTCAGCGGCTTGGGCAGTCCCATCTTGTTGAACAGCACCTCGCCCAGCTGCTTGGGCGAGTTAATGTTGAAGCGGTGTCCGCTCTGCGTGTAGATACGCTCCGCCAGGTCGTTCATCATCACGGCCAGACGCGCATTCTGCTCGCGCAGGAGCGCTGTATCGACGCGGCAGCCCGCCTGTTCCATCCGCAACAGAACCGGGACGAGCGGCAGATCGATCTCCCGGTAGGTCTTGTCGAGTTGTGCTTCGATCACTTGTGTGCGGAGCGTGCTGTTCAGTTGCAACACGGCACTGGCAGCCTCAGGCAGCGCGAACTCGGGTGCTATCTGCTTCTTTTCGACAACCGTAAGAGCGCGGTCGTTGAAGCGCGCTGCCACGTCAGCCAGCGTGTGGCTGCCGTGCGTGGGATTGACCAGGTAGCTGTAGAGCATCACGTCATCGCGCACGTTTGCGATCTCGATCTCTGCACCCTGGAGCGTCCGGAGAACCGCCTTCAGATCGTGCACCGTCTTTGGCAGCGTCGAATCCGCAAGCGCCTGCCGAACCGGTTCTGCTTCCTTGCTGCGGAGGTCGAGCAGGAGTGCTGTGGCAGCATTGGCGGCAAGCCCGACGTTGAGCGGCCCGGTCGATCCAATCGGAGACTCGCTTAGGGCGTCCTCTTCGCTTCGCTGCGCTGCGCTGCTGAGTCCTTCGAAAAGGCTGAAGTTTGTCAAGGCCGGCTCAACTTCTTCGGTGCCTTCAGCTTCGGGCTCTGCGGCGGTTTCCGCAGCAACGGCTTGTGCATCTTCTGGCAGGAACAGGGCGAGACCCAACTCACTGCTGCGCGCTTGATCGAGTAGTTGCGCGATATCCTCCGCGTCTGGTTCGAGCGTGTAATCAACCTTCTTTGCCTCAGGTGAGGGAAGGTCCTTCAACAACGTGGTGAACTCCAGCTCGCTGTACAGCGACCGAAGCGCCGACAGGTCCCGCTCGCCAGCCGTGCTCATCGCCTCAAGCGAGTAGTCGACAGGCAGGTTGCAATGTATTGTGACCAATCCCTTTGAAAGCAGCACGGTGTCGCGGTTGTTTTCCAGCGACTCGCGGTAGGTCTTTTTCTTGACGGTCGAGGCTCCATCCAGAGCTGCTTCTACTGAGCCGAACTGCTGGATCAGCTCGACGGAGCCCTTGTCACCGATGCCGGGCGCTCCCGGAATGTTATCAATGCTGTCCCCCCGTAGCGCCATTACGTCTACAACGCGGGAAGGCGGCACACCCAAGACCTCCTCGACCTTTGCTGCGTCAAGAATAAGGTTGTCCTTGGTCGGATTCAGGATGGACACATGTTCGTTGACCAGCTGCATCATGTCTTTGTCCGACGACACGATGTAGACGTGATGCCCCTCCTCCGCCAGGCGGTGAGACAGCGTGCCGATGACGTCATCGGCTTCAAAACCCTCGTGCCGCAGGATAGGAATGCCGAACGCTTCCAGCGCGCGCCGGATGTATGGCTGCTGCTGGGTGAGGTCGTCCGGAGTCTCGGCTCGTGTGGCCTTGTATCCGGCGTAATCAATCTCCTCGAACTGCTGCGTCTTGATGTTGAACTTGCGTACTGTCTTCATTGCTGCGGCGGCTTCGTTGCGGTGAACCGGCGCGCCGCCTTCGTATATTGCGGCAATGTACTGCGGGCTGAAGTCCTCCCGTAGCTTGTTGATCATGTTGATGAAGACATAGGTGGCTGCCGTAGGAATGCCGGTGCGCGTGGACATGGGCCGCGAGCGCTGCATGGCATGGTAGGCGCGAAAGACAAACGCCATCGTATCCAGCAGGTACACGGGCGGCTTTTTCTGATCGGGCATTGCGTCTCTTCGATGAGGTTTGCGGCGAGAAACCGGCAGCTAAGCCGCCGTCTTCTTCTTTTTGCCAGAGGTGGTGGGTTTCGTCTTGGTGGGTGTTTTTGGTTTCTTGCTGGCAAGCAGCGTGGCAAGCGTGGTGCCGATGGGCGAACCGAGTCCCGTGCAGGCGTCCCAACCTTTAGCAGCCTTGTACGCTCCGTTGTCTCCCTGTGTAATGTCATGGAAACCTGAAGTTGCACCTGCTGCGTAGAGCCGGGGCTGCAGCAAACCTGCGGAGGTCTTTGTCTGTGCGTTGATCAGTGCAACAAGCGCAGCCCATAGAGGCGCTACCGCGCTGGTGCCGCCGACCACGATGTTTTGCCCGTCGACGCGCACCTGGTAGCCCGTCGCCGGATCAGCATTGCCACTTACGTCAGGCACGCCGCGCCCTGCCTTGGTCGCGGCAATGCCGGACTGCCAGGAAGGCTGCGAATAGCTCGCGCTGATGCCGCCACCTGTTGCACCCTCGTTGGCGGCGGTCTCGTTCCAGACCACCTCTGAGGTGATGCTGGTGCCGCTACCCACCAATTTGGTGCCGCCGCAGCCAAGCACGTACGGGCTGCTGGCCGGGTAGTCCACGTGGTTCTTGCCGTCGGTTTCTCCATCCGTTGAGCCGTTATCGCCGGCGGCCGCCAGCACGGTGATGCCTAGCGCGGCGGCGGACTGGAAGGCAGCGTCCATGGCAGTGCGGGCCTGCGCAGTCCAGTTTGATTCCGCGCTTCCCCAGCTGATGGAGATCACGCTGGGCTTGTTCTTGGTGTCATGGATGGCCGTGGTGATTGCGTCGACAAAGCCCTGATCGGTATTGGGGGCAAAGTAAACCGCGATGTTGGCACCGGGCGCGGCACCGCCCGCAACGTCAATGTCGAGCATGACCTCCCCATCTGCCCCGTCGGCGGTGGTGGGTGCGTTCTTCGCTTTGTCCACCAGTACTGCTGTCACCTTGGGCGTGGTGATGCCAAGGGCCTTGAAGTACGCGGTGATGTCTGCCGTACGGAAGCCGCCCCCGAGTTCAATCAGTGCGATTGTTTGCCCCTTCGCGCTAATCTGCGGAAACTTGTAGAGCTGCGCCACCTGCATTGGCGTGAACGAGCTACCGGCAGCGCGCGGTGCGATGCGGAAGTGCGGCTCGGCCTGCGGACGATTGTCGAGCCCAAGCACCGCTTCCACGTAGGGCGCGAGAGCCTCCGGCAATGAGATGTCGCCGTCCCGGAGCCGATATGTGGTGTCACCGCTGGTGCTCTGATACAGCTTTACGCCAAAAGCGTTTTGCAGCGCGTCAATAGTGCCGGTCACAAGCACAGTCCTGCGCGCTGCTTCGGCTTCCGCGTCCAGGCCGAACGCCGCGGCGAATTCTTTCACCGCCTTAATCGCTGCGGGATCAGCACCGTGTGTCGCGCGGTACTGTGCACGGGTCAGGTGCGCTCCTTCGATGGCGGCCAGTGACAACGCTTCCTTGCGCCGCACGATAATGGAAACGGTGATACGGCCGCGGCCACTGAGCGGCTTTGCATCCGGGCTCCCGGCAAACGAGGGCTTTGCGCTACCCGGAAGTGCGACGCGCGCTTCACTTGCGTATACAGACTTCAGAGCCTCTTGAGATTTCAGCTTCGCGGATTTCTTGGTTGCTGTCTTGGCCATCGTGCGTTCCTCTTCCTTGGATGCGTGTCTCGCTTCGTATCTGCTGGTGAAGATCTCTTCCCGAGTGGATATTCGCGATGCTAGCTCAGAAGCATGCAATCCCCGTAAGAAAAGAAGCGGTAGCGCTCCTTCACAGCATGCGCATAGGCTCGCAGTACAGGTTCGCGTCCTGCAAACGCGCTCACCAACATGAGCAGCGTGGAGCGAGGCAGGTGAAAGTTTGTGAGCAGCGCGTCGACAAGCTGGAAGTGATGTCCGGGCTGAATGAAAATGCCGGTCCTGCCGGTGTGAGCTTCCAGGCGGTCCGTCTGTGCGATGTGCTCCAGGGTACGCGTCGTTGTGGTGCCCACGGCCACGATGCGCCGTCCTTCCGATCGTGCCGATCGGATTGCGTCCGCCGTTCGCTGCGGCAGTGAGTACGCCTCTTCGTGCAGCCTTATGTCCGCCAGCTCATCCACTCGTACCGGTTGAAAAGTACCCAGACCGACATGTAGCGTGACATACGCGATCTGAATCTCGCGGTCACGGATGGCCTGCAACGTCTCGGGCGTGAAGTGGAGCCCGGCAGTGGGTGCGGCAGCAGAGCCATGCGCACCCGCGTATACCGTTTGATAGCGGGAGCGGTCTGCCTCCACTTCCGCGGTCCCATGCCGGTGGATATAGGGCGGAAGCGGAACCTGCCCGATGCTCTCAAGAGCCGCAAGAAAGTCCGGATTGACTTGAAACCGAAGCGTTCGTTGACCGGATTCGCCTGCTTCAATCACTTCCGCAGCAAGTGTGGGCGTAACAGGGTCGCCAAACAGGATGCGTTCGCCCACTGGAACCTTACGGCCCGGCTTGACCAGGGCGTGCCAAGTGTCAGGACCGATGCACTGTGTCAGCAGGACTTCAACCTGGCCTGACGGCTTCGGGGAGCTTTTCTGGGTGTAGAGGCCCGCTCGGCGGCCGAACAGCCGCGCGGGAACAACGCGACTGTCATTCATAACCAGCAGATCACCCGGCAGGAGCAGAGACGGAAGATCGCGAAAGCGGCTGTCAGCGCACGCTCCCGATGCGCGATCCACCACGAGCATGCGCGCGCCGTCGCGTTCCGTTGGCGGATGTTGGGCGATCAGCTCTGGTGGAAGAGAGAAGTCGAAATCGTCAACCCGCACCTCTCCATTCTAGGAGAGCCGAGCTGGATTCAGGACGGCCGACCCGGCCGGGCTTGCAGCAGGGCTTCGGCATTGGCGACGGCCCGTTCCAGCGATGTTTGGACGTGCTCCGTTGCTTGGGCGCTGGTGGAGGCTCCCGCAAGCTCTACAGGCGCGCACCAACTTATCGCAACCCGGCTGAATGGCTTCGGGACGACGAAGCGATCCCATGATTTCAGCAGCCAGGCCGATTCGCTTTCCAGGTGAAAGCAGGAAGCAGTGGTGCCGGTGTGTTGTGCAACAGCGGCGGCCCCGGCTTTCGCCTGATGCACAGGCCCGCGCGGACCATCCGCGGTTATCGCCACCTTGTATCCACTTTGGCGCGCACGGGTCAGTGCCAGCAACCCGGCCGCACCACCACGAGAACTGGAGCCACGTACAGGCACAAAGCCCAAACGAGTGACCGTGCGGGCAATCAACTCGCCATCGAACGAGGCGGAGATCAGGATGCGAATACCCAGATCGCGATAGCGGTAAGCAGCTAACAGCAGAATGCGATGCCAGAAAACGTAGATGTCGGGAGCCTTAGGCGCTCGGTCGGCTGGGCGAGCTCCGGGCTCGTACGTCTCCACGAACCGTAGTGTGCAACCCAACAAGCGCAGGGCAGGGGCGGCTACGGCCGGCAGCACGGCCAGAAGAACGCGCTGCATGCTGGAAAAGCTCACAGTTGCGATTGTAGGTGTGCCAAGACTTGTTCGCCACGGCGCTCTGCTTCTCAAGAGATAGAACCCGTGGCGACAACCTCCAGCATTGCGGCTTGCGTGCAGGCGAACCTATACTCGCCCTCGGTTTGATGCTGTTCTTATGTGTGTGCGGCGTATGGGTGCTGTGACACCTGCTGGACGATTTCTAGAATGTGCGGCGCGTCAAACAGATACACCCTGTGGGAACGGACCGCCGGGTTGGAGGAAAGGCAAGGCGAGCAACATGGCAGTACTTGAAGTGGAGCAAAGCACGGCACCAGGTCTGGAACATTCCGTCGAGAAAGAACTAAATCCCTGGGAAGCGCAGGCAGCGCGCTTCGATTTTGCGGCGAAACGGCTGAATTTAGACACCGGCATCTGGAAGGTACTGCGTCAACCGGCGCGAGAGATCATCGTTCACTTCCCGGTGATGATGGACGATGGCACGATTGAAGTCTTTACCGGCTACCGGGTGCAGCACTCCATCGCGCGTGGCCCGGCCAAGGGCGGGATCCGGTACGCACCGGACGTTTCGTTGGACGAAGTTCGAGCCCTGGCAAGCTGGATGACCTGGAAATGCGCGATCGTGAACATTCCCTTTGGCGGCGCCAAGGGCGGTGTGATCTGCAATCCGAATAAGATGAGCCCGGGCGAATTGGAGCGCATGACGCGTCGCTACACGGCCGAACTGGTCGATGTGTTCGGCCCGGAGAAGGATATTCCCGCACCGGATGTCAATACGAACGAACAGACCATGGCTTGGATTATGGACACCTACAGCATGCACATGCGGCAGACGGTGACCAGCGTGGTCACAGGAAAGCCGATCAACATGGGCGGTTCACGCGGCCGCTCTGCCGCAACAGGCCGCGGTGTCTCCGTCAGCTGCGACCAGGCGCTGCGCTATCTCGGTATGCAGCCGAAAGACTGCCGCGTCATTGTGCAAGGTTTTGGCAACGTCGGATCGAACGCCGCCCTTCTACTGCAGGAAAAGGGCTATCAGGTAATCGGTATCGCGGAATGGGACGGTGGCCTGTTCCATGCGCCCGGCATCGACATTCCAGCGTTGCTGGACCATCGCCGTCGTACGGGATCCATTCGCGGCTTTGCGGGCGCGGATGAGGCAAACAGCGCCGAACTGCTGACATCGCCCTGCGAAATCCTGATTCCCGCTGCGCACGAGAACGTCATCACCAGCCGCAACGCCGACCGCGTCCGGGCGCGCATCCTGGTGGAAGGTGCAAATGGCCCTACGACACCGGAAGCCGACACTGTTCTGGAGCGCAATGGGGTTTTCGTGGTCCCGGACATTCTCGCGAATGCAGGCGGCGTAACAGCCAGCTACTTCGAGTGGGTGCAGGACCGCATGGGCTACTTCTGGACGGAAGACGAGGTGAACGAGCGGCTGGACCGCATCATGATGGCCAGCTTCACCGATGTGATCCGGTATGCTGAATCGCACGATGTGAATAACCGCATCGCAGCCTATATGCTGGCGATTGACCGGGTCGCTTACACGACCAAGCAGCGCGGCATTTACGCCTGACCGGCGGCACGGCTCCAGAAGCTCCGCTGTTCCGGGTCCGTGTTGCTCGACAGCAAAAGACGTAAGCACCAGGCACACTAACCGATCAGGCCCGCGATCGCTCCGGTATGTCAGAATGACTTGACGCCCGCCTCACGCGTGAGCCCTCAGGTGCCCTGTGAATCTGCCGAACTCCATGACGATGAGCCGCATCGCCTCGGTGCCGCTGCTTGTCTGGCTGCTTTCCAGCAGCTTTCCCGTGCACGGGCATGAGCAGGAGATCCTGGCGTCCGCGCTGTTCATCGCGGCCTCCATCACGGACGGGCTGGATGGTTATCTGGCCCGCCGGCGTGGCCAGGTGACCACCATGGGCATGCTGCTGGATCCGCTGGCGGATAAGCTGCTGGTCACCGCGGGCTATGTGTGCCTGGTCAGCCTGAACCCGGCCGTGGTACCGCCGTGGATCGCAGTGCTGGTCATTGGGCGTGAGTTCCTGGTCAGTGGTCTGCGAGCCATTGCGGCCAATGAAGGATTCACGATTGATGCCAGCGATCTGGGCAAGCTCAAGACGGTCATCCAGATCGTCTCCGTGGTGGCGGCTATCCTCGATCACGGCTGGCATGCATGGTGGGTAGGGCCAGGATGGCGCAATGAGCAGGGCTGGTTCTTTGTGCCGGTGCATGTCATCGCGGTCACCGCCATCTACTGGATGACCTTTGTCTCGGTCCTGAGCGCGGTGGACTACTTCACTGCTTTCTGGCGCAAGGTGGATGGTGCCAGCATACGGTCGCGCGGACGGGGCGCGGTGCTCCACCGCCGCGACGTGGTCATCACCGACCGGGTGTGACCACCCCCCATGGGCGGAAAAATTTGGACAGCTCCTGCAAACCATGCCAATTTACGCTCGGGGCGCGAAAAGCGTTGAATTTGCACCACCCATGGTGCAGAAGATAGCGAAATCGGTGTGCAGAAACATGTATTTGGGCGTATAAAACCCGCAAAAAGCCGCACGTAGCCGGCATGAAATTTGCCCAAAGGTCCTGCGACCCTGTGCAAAGAGGCCCACTCGCGAGAGTGGGCCGGTTTGCTTGCCAAGGAGCCAACCTTAGTTGGCTGGGTAGTGCGCCGGCTGCTGCCGATGCACGAAGTGGTAGGGCGGCCAAGGGCCGGAGAGCTGCATGCGGCAGTCTTTCAGCGCCTCCGACGCCGTCGAATACTTGTTCTGATAGCGCTGGACGGCTTTTTTGTCCACCAGGTGGGCGATGTCAAGCAGCATTTTGCCCTCGCCGGCGCGCTTGCAGGTGATCTCCTCCGCGTCCGGCAGAAACATGCGGTGCATTTGGACCGACAGGGCGCGCGCCTTGCTTTGGCGTTCGCGCTGGGCACTGGCATTTTCCCGCAGGCTGGAGAGGTAGTCCTTGCCCACGCCGCTCAGGACCTTGCGGCTGTCCGGGCAGGTGTCGTCGACCAGCAGTTTCAGGTGCATTTCAGCCTTGCCGCGCAGCCGCTCCACGTTGTGGATGAAGTGCCGGTGGTTTGAACGGACGGAGCGGCGCAGGGCGTCGTCGTCCTCAAAGTGGGTGCCGAAGCGGAAGGGGAGAACCGTGGACTGTTGGAAGCAGTCAGCAATGACGCGCGCATGGTCGCGCTGCGCCTGCTGGTCCATTCTGCTGTCATCTTCCGGGCTGTGCTCGGACACGACGACAGCTAAGTCACTGGCGGGAAACACAAAGGTTTGGTTACCGAAGAGGCCGGAAACACCCATCAGCGGCATGGGGCGGCGGTGACGAAGGAGCTCCGGAAAGGAGGCTCGTTCAGCGATGCAGTAGGCGTACCACGACATCTCAACACACTCCAGGGAGAGAACACCGGCGATCCTTGCGCACCGGCAAATACACGGCAAAGCCGAGGGAGCGATACAGATTGTCCACAGGACCTGTCCGAACCGAAGCGAATACTATGACGCCCAGCAGACACTTGGCAACACGAATGTTTCTGCCCGTTCGCGTGTGCAGAGACAAAACTCATGCAGCAAATCCGGACATCTGAGGTTACCCGCGATATTGCGGGTAAGTCAGCGGTAACGTAGCGTGGCAAGGTCGAGTGCGGCGTCGGATCCTGCTGTACGACTCAGCCTGCGCAGAGCAGATGAACCTTCCGCGCCATGCGTGGAGCATGGCGCGGAAGGTACGGTAACCGCCGCCAAACCGAGTTCAGGGCCCAACGAGACAGGGTCAAATCTCGCTTTCCGGCGCGACGGGCTGCCAAAGCTCCACCCGGTTTCCGGCAGGGTCGATGAGCCAACCGAATTTGCCGAAGTCATAGCTCGGCCGCTCTGGGTCAACGGTCACTCCCTCGGCCTGTAAACGATCCAGCAAAGCATCCAGGTCATCCACCTGAAGGTTGATCATTGCTTTCTGTGCAAGAGGAAAATAGGCGTTGTCTTGTTTGAAGAAAGAGAAGACGATTTTTCCTCCGTTTGGCGGTGCTGTGAAGGCGTGTGCCCCTGTAATTTTGCTGAGTCCGAGATGCCGTTCGTACCACTCGTAGAGTGCTCTGGGATCGTCCGTACGGAGGAAGATGCCGCCAAATCCAGTGACTGCAGCCATGTTGTGTTCTCCAGATTGTGAGGGTTGTGAGGATTGTGGCGCGGCAGCGTGCGGGATGGATCCCTTAGGAAACAGCCGCTGCCGAAGAGGCAAGCGGCTGTTTGCGGCGCAGCAACGCAGCCGAAAGCAGGGAAACAATAACACCCACCGGCAACGGTTCAAGCAGCGTATAGGCCACATTCACGAACGGGTTCTGGTAGAGCTGCTGAGACCGGCGGATCGCGGCAATCCGCGCAACCATTGCCGCAGGCTCGAGGCCAGACGCCTGCGCCTGGCGCACCTGGTTGGCGAAGTAGCCATCCATGGAGTGCGGCAGAAAATTGAAGTAGACAATCTCCCAGGTGACGACGTAGCAGGCGCAGGTGATGGCTGTGATGAGCAGTCCGCAGGCAAGAGCGCGCGGGAAGGAAATCTGGCCTGAGAGTAGGTTATCGCGATACGTGCGGATACCGAAATACACCAGCAGAAACGACGCCACCATCGCGGTGTAGCCGAGAAGCATGCTGTGACCGAGGCCGGTTTTGCTGGCGAGCAGGATAGAGCCGTTCATCAGAACGGAGATCATGACGCCGGAGATCAACCCGAAGGTAAGAACAATCTTCTTCATGGATGGGGTTCTGGAAGCGAATCAGGTAAAGCCAGAATGCCCGAACATAGGCTGTGGCGCATCATGCTTTTGGGTGATTTTTCCTCACCAGCGTCGGTTTCATCCGTTTTGGGGACCGGTTCACGGCAACAGCCTCAGTTCTTTTCCGCGCCGGACGGCTTGAGTTCGCCTGGAGGCTCCCAGTTTGCCAAAGGCGCGGGCACAGTGCGTCTTTACGGTGTTCTCTGAGACAAAGAGCCGCGCAGCGATTTCGCGATTGCTGAATCCTCCCGCAACCAGGCCCAGAACTTCCAACTCGCGCTCCGTGATGCCCATCGTCTTCTGCTGTCTTCTGTCTGGGGTAAACGGGCCCGGCGGCGGCAACACCGGGGGAACAAACACCTGATGCACCACCGTCTCACGCACAATCTCGGGCGGTCCCGTCAATCGCAGTCCCAGCCAAATGCCGAACGCCGTAAAAAGGACGGCCACCAGCGCGCCATAAAGTTCCATGGAATGCTCGGTGGCGAGAACGTAATACTGCGTGTACTGCAGGGCGGCTATTAGAAGGCCGCCAGCAAGACCGAAGATCAGGGCGTGACGCTTCATCGTTAGCAGTATAAGGAGCGAGCGGACACGTTCCCGAAGACTAGCTCACAGCTCTCTACGAAAGGTGAAAAGGTCCTTGTCTGGACTACTTGCAATGGGCGAGCTTGCCATCACAGTGGCCGCTTGTGTTCCCTGTGCTTGGCAGTGTCTGGCGAACTCCGCCGCGTGCATCCGTTCTATCGCAGAATGCCGACTGCGCGGGTGCGCCAGCCATAGCGGATGGCGAGCAGCCGCAGACCGAAGCCGACCACGGTGCCGATCACGGCGGCGCGGTTTACGGGGACGCCCAAACGCTGCACGCCAAGGAAGGTTCCGGCGGATACGGTGGCGACCAGTGCGTAGAGCTCGCCTTCCTTGAACGTCGCCGGAGCGTTGCCGCTGAACAGGTCGCGCAGGGCGCCGCCGCCCACCGCCGTGGTCACGCCCAGCACCAGGCAGGGCAGAAAGCCAAGGCCGTAAGTCATCGCGCGGGTGCTGCCGGCCACCGTGAACAGACCCAGCGCCAGCGCATCCACAACGTTCATCCATGCCAGCATTCGCGGACCCACGTTGTGACCGAACAGGATGGCACTCCCCGCGCCGCACAGGGCGTATGCCAGGTAAGAGGGGTGCTGCAGCGCGAGCGGTGGACCATCACCCAGCAGCACGTCGCGCACCATGCCGCCGCCCACACCGCTGATCAGTCCCAGACCAAGCAGGCCGATCACGTCAAAGGGCGACTTGCGCTGACGCCGCAGCGCCAGAGCGCCTCCCAGCGAGCCCAGGGAGATCGCGGCGATCTCAAAGAAGTGAAAGAAGACGGACGAAATGCGCGCCGAATGCGGCAGGGGGATGTCCTCGAGAACCCGAGGCAGTTGCAACAGGATGGACGCGGGGATGGGCATGGCGAGCAACGACAACCCTTATGCTAACGGCATGGTTCGAGTGGATTGGAGGAGCCGGCGTAGTTCCTGGGTTGTTGCCGGTCTGGTTGCGCTGTGCGTCCTTGCGGGCCTGCCGTTCGCTCGGGCGCAGCAGGCTGACAAGGACTTGCTTGTCTTCACCAACGGTGACCAGCTCAGTGGAAAGCTGGAACGCAGCGCTGGCGGCAACATCGTGTTCAAAAGCGATATGGCCGGTGAGATTACCGTGCCGCTGGCGAAGGTGAAGGAGCTACGCACGGCGGGCGCATTTGCCGTGCTGCAGCGTGGCGTGCCCGTGGCCGTGTCGCGCAAGGTAGAGCCGGGCAGGATCGTCGTGAGCGGTAACGCCGTGACCGTAACGACCGACTCCGGGGGCACCGGGTCCGTGGTGCCGGTCAAGGATGTGGCCTACATGGTGGACGCGGCCACGTTCCACCGCGAGCTGGCGCAGAAGCCCGGACCGTTTGATGGCTGGAACGGCTCCGTGAATCTGGGCACGACGTTTGCGCAGTCCACCATACACGGTGGTACCGTGACGGGCGGATTTTCGCTCCTGCGGCAGATACCCACGCTGGCATACTTCCGCACGCGCAACAAGACCGCACTGAATCTGCAGGCGAACTACGGCGTGCTGACCACGCCGGCCTTTATCGCCGGAACACCGTCCGACGTGGAGGCGAAAACAAACATTCTGCACGCGGATGCCGAGCGTGATGAATACCTGCGCAAGAACCTCTACTACTTCGGCACAGCAGCGTTCGATCACAACTATGCGCAGAGCCTGGACCTGCAGCAGATTTACGGTGGCGGCGTAGGCTACACGGCTTTCAGCACACCGGTTCACCAGCTTGACCTCAAGGCGGATGCGCACTACGAGAAGCAACACTTCTTCCATAACGTGGGCAACCAGAACCTGTTCGGATCGACCTTTTCAGAAAACTACCGCCGCGTGCTGCCGCTGAAGATTACGCTGCAACAGACCGCTGCCATTGTGCCTGCGTGGAATAACCTGAACGCCTACGCGGCCAACGGGAGCGTGGCGCTGGTGGCTCCGCTGTTCCGGCGGCTGTCCTTGAATATGACGGCGACGGATAGCTTTCTCAACAACCCGGTAGCGGGGTACCAGAAGAACAGCTTTACGCTTTCCACGGGATTGACGTACACGCTGCGGTAAGTGCGGCGACAAGAGGGTGCCCCACGTCTCGCTTCTGAGACGTGGGATTGATTACGGATGCGGCTGGGCGCTCCGAGAATCCCATGTCTCTCCGAGACATGGGGCACCCCCGCTCACGGCTCGACCGTAGTGGGTTGAGGCCCGGGGACGCCTGCGGTCAGAATGGCCCGAACTGGATCCGGCAGTTCGTCCCCTGCGCTGTGCAGCAACAAACTTAGCTGCCAGAGCTGCGTATTGCTGAGCGTGCGATTGTAAGCGGGCATGCCGCTGCGCCGAATGCCGAATGCGGTCGCCCAGAAGAACTCGCCGGCGGATGGAGCGGCAGCGTGCAAGGAGGCAGAGCGGTGTGCAAAGAATTGCTGTGCGTGCGGCAACATGGCCCGGCCCAGGGGTGCTTCGTGCCCGGGCGTGCCGTGGCACTGGGCGCATTGGACGCGATAGATGTGCGCGGCGCTCTCAAATACCTCTTCACCGGCGGGAAAGGGTGCGGGCTTTGCCTCGGACTTTGCGCGGGACCTGAGCGGCACGCTCGAGACAAGCGGCTCCCATAACGCGGCCTTATCCGTTACGGCGACCGGCGGATTACCCAGCCAGAGATAGAGCAGGCCGCACGCGATAGTGATCGCGATGCCGGCAAGGGTGCCCACCAGCACGGGCACAGCCGTGCCACGCCCCTTGCGAGCCGTGGTGGCGCGACGCCTGCCTGTGGAGTTTGCCATGCCGCCTGCTTTCCTAACCCGCCATGAGGATAGCCTTCGCGCGCGGCTTGCCGGGTGTTCTAATGGCTTTGGGTACCCTGCGCATTCGACCGGGTGTCGCCCAGCCATGCCGCCTGCTGCCAATGCTTCACGCTAGCAAGGTCTGTGGCCATTTGAGGAGTATTGGTTGATGTTCCGTTTTGCCGAACCGGCGCGTCGTGCGCTCCTGTCCCTGGCCGCGTTGCCGGTCTTTTGCTTTATCGCTACTGCCCAGACCACGCCGTCACCGGCGGATTCGCAAACATCGACATCTGGCGCATCCCAGACCGCTTCACCTCAGGCCGCTTCACCCGGAGCGCCCCTGCCCGGTGGTGTGAGCCGGCGTATTCGCGCTAACCGCCAGGCACGCATTGCACGCAACATCCAGGACACGTACTCGCACCGATATGAAATCGCGGGCGGCGGCGGGTTCCTGCGCTTCCGCACCGGGCAGTACCTGCAGAAGATTACGCAGATCAACTTCTTCATGACGGGCGGCTACGCCCTGAACCCTGTGCTGTCGGTGGTGGCGGACGTGCGCGGCCTGTACGGTCGCAGCAACATTCCGAACGTGTTTGTGAAGAACAACGTGTTCAGCCCGAATATCAGCGAGTACACCTTTATGGCCGGGCCGCAGTACCGCTTCATTGCCAAGGAAAAGTACACGGTGAGCGCATCGGCAACGGGCGGCGTGGCGCTGAGTAAGTTCGGCGGTGATGCCAAGGGCCTCAAGTCCGAGGATCTAGGCATGTGGCCCGATTCCAACAGTAGGCCGGCGTTTGCTGTGAATCTGATTGGCGACTATAACGTGTACAACAACCTGGCCATGCGGGTGCAGCCCACCTACTTAGGCACCACGTTTGGCGGCACGCTGCAAAACAACCTGGGCGTGCAGTTTGGTGTGGTGTACCGGTTCGGACGGCAGTAGCCGGTACGGTCGGCGCGTTACAATCCACGCATGCGTATCACAGGAAACATGCTCTCGCGCTGCAGCCTCTCACTTGCATTTGCGGCAGCGCTTTCGAGCGCAGCACACGCCCAGGTGACCGGCCCCAATGGCAATGGCGGACCTGAAACCAAGCTCAACCTGGGCGGCTTTAGCGACATCAACAACAGCACGCCAAAGGTCGCGCCGCAGCGAATCCTGCAGGGCGTGGTGCAGGACGCGAAGGGCATCCCCATCAAGGGCGCAACGGTGTATCTGAAAGACGACCGCTCCGCCAAGGTGCGCAGCATGACGGCCGACGAAAAGGGTGCCTTCCGCTTTGTTCAGCTTTCGCGCACGGTCGAGTATGAGGTGTGGGCCACCACGCAAGACAAGAAGAGCGCCTCGAAGTCCGTGACCTCCTTTGAGACGCGTGACGACATCACCCGCAACCTGAAGATCGAGTAATGGGCACTGTGATACAGCACGGAGCGCCGGCCTCGCCGGAGATCTTTCACCACCCCAGAGTGCCTGTCGCGTTCTATCTGCAGTCTGTCTTTCGTCCGGACCGCGAGTACGTGGACGGTCTGATTACCAAGAGGAACGTGGGCGAGATCGACCATGCGACGTTGCAGAAGATGGTGCTTCTGGCGCTGACCGCGTTAGAGGATGAGGGCGGGTTTTTTGCTTTGCAAGAAATCCGTGTGCAGGCCAGCGCGACGCGCTATCGCGTGCCGGATGTTTGTCTGATTCCTGGTGACCGCGTTCCTGAGCGGATTATCCACGAAGCACCGCTACTTTGTGTGGAAGTGCTCTCCCCGCGTGACAACCTGAAGCGCATGCGCGAACGCTGCATGGATTTCATCGGCATGGGCGTGCCGGTGATCTGGATCTTTGACGCCGCCGCCGAGACAGCCTGGGTCATGACGGAAAACGACCTGGTCGAACGCAGGAGTGGGGAGTTGCAGGTGCCCGGCACGGGCGTCCACATTAGCATTGAGCAGCTGTTTGAAATCGCTCGCAAGAAGAAGCGTCGCGCGCAATAGGAGGATCGCCATGGCTACGTTTGCTCTTCCACGGCAGGATGCACTGGTACCCGTACAGGCGTATCTCGACCGGGTCTACCGGCCGGACCGGGAGTACGTCGATGGAAGGGTGGAGAAGCGCAACGTGGGTGAGTACGATCACGCGGACATTCAGCAGGTTGTACTACTTGCTCTGCTCCAGCAGGGGCGTCCAATGGGCTACCGCGCCATGCAGGAGCTGCGGGTACAGGTTTCTGAAACCAGGTTCCGCATTCCAGATGTTTGTTTGTTGCCCGCCGGTCTGCGCACCCCCATCATCCGGCAAGCGCCGCTGCTCTGCGTGGAGGTACTTTCACCTCGCGACAGGATCGGTGCCATGGCAGAGCGCTGCCAGGATTTTCTTGCCATGGGTGTGCCGGTCGTCTGGATATTTGATCCTCAACGCCGCCTAGCATATACGCTGACCAGCCAGGGCCTTACCGAGCAGCGCAGCGGTACGCTGGTGCTTTCACAACCGCCCATCGTGCTGGATATAGAGGCTGTTTTTGCCTCGCTGGATGGCGCAGACTAACCTCCGACGGTAGCGCAATGGCAGCCTAAAATAGAAGCTGCCATGACCCAGATTCGGCAAGAAGATTTCATCCAGAGCGTGGCCGACGCGCTGCAGTACATCAGCTACTACCATCCAGCCGATTACATCCGCAACCTGACCCGGGCGTATGAGCTCGAGGAGTCCGTTGCCGCGAAAGATGCCATTGCGCAAATCCTGATCAACAGCCGCATGTGCGCGGAAGGCCACCGGCCCATCTGCCAGGACACCGGCATCGTCACCATCTTCGTGAAGGTGGGCATGGGCGTGCAGTTTCCTGATGCAACGCTGGACATGCAGGGCATGTGTGACGAAGGTGTACGCCGTGCCTACGGCAACCCAGACAATCCGCTGCGCGCCAGCGTACTCGCGGACCCCGCCTTCAGCCGTCGCAACACAAAGGACAACACACCCAGCAGCGTAGTAGTGGAACTGGTGCAAGGCGATGGCGTCGACGTGACCGTCGCGGCGAAGGGTGGCGGCAGCGAAGCCAAGTCAAAGTTCGCCATGCTTAATCCCTCGGACTCCGTCGTGGACTGGGTGCTGAAGATGGTGCCGCAGATGGGCGCGGGATGGTGCCCGCCGGGCATGCTCGGCATCGGCCTGGGCGGCACGGCGGAGAAGTCCATGCTGCTGGCCAAGCAGAGCCTGATGGACCCGATCGATATGCAGGAGCTGATCGCGCGCGGCCCTGCAAACAAAATAGAAGAACTGCGGATAGAGCTGTACCAAAAGGTAAATGCGTTGGGCATCGGTGCGCAGGGCCTGGGTGGCCTGACTACGGTCTTGGACGTGAAGATTTTGCAAGCGCCGACGCACGCAGCCAATCTACCGGTCAGCATCATCCCGAACTGCGCGGCCACGCGGCACACCCACTTCCACCTGGACGGCAGCGGCCCCGCTGTGCTGGAACCGCCCTCGCTGGCGGACTGGCCGGAACTTACTTACAACCCGCACAACGCGCGCCGCGTGAATCTGGATACGGTTAGCCGGCCGGAGGTGGCCACGTGGAGAGCGGGCGAAGTGGTGCTGCTGAACGGCAAGCTGCTCACCGGGCGAGACGCTGCCCACAAGCGCATGACGGACATGCTGAATCGCGGCGAAAAGCTGCCGGTGGATTTCACCAACCGCTTCATCTACTACGTGGGGCCGGTCGATCCGGTGCGCGAGGAGGTGGTCGGCCCCGCCGGTCCGACAACCGCAACACGCATGGACAAGTTCACAAGGCAGATGCTGGAAAGCACGCACCTGCTGGGCATGGTGGGCAAAAGCGAGCGGGGACCCGAAGCGATTGAAGCCATCCGCGACAATGGTGCCGTGTACCTGATGGCCGTGGGCGGAGCAGCCTACCTTGTGTCCAAGGCCATCAAGGCGTCGCGGGTGCTTGCCTTTGAAGATCTGGGCATGGAGGCCATCTACGAGTTTGAAGTGGTGGACATGCCCGTGACCGTGGCCGTGAGCGCGGACGGCACCAGCGTCCACAACACCGGCCCGGCGGAGTGGTCGGCCCGCATCGCTGCATCGCGGAGCTTGGGGGGCGTGCCGATCCTACAGTAGCCGCATAGATCGGGTGCCCCACATCTCGCTTCTGAGACGTGGGTTCGGATGTTCTGTAAACCTATTTGCTGGCCGCAAATCCCATGTCTCTTTGAGACATGGGGCACCCTTTGTGATCGCTAGAAAGTTGCGGGCTTCTCCCAGTCGGTGAAGACGAACTGCTCGAGCGGCTTACGCGTCCGCGGTGCCTTCTCGTCCTTTTTGAAGTTCTCCGGCACGGTCTCCGGATCGCCTGCATAGCCCAGAGCCCAAACGGCGCCCGCCTCGAAGTCGCTGGGCACGCCGAAGTAGGCACGCAGCAGGTCTTTATCAAATCCACCCATGCCGTGCACGTGCAGACCCATGGCAGCCGCCTGCAGGGCGAGCGTGGCACACGCCGCACCGGTGTCGTGCAGGCCGTAGGCGTCGGGCTGGCCGTTCATGGTGAAGGTCTTCTTGCCAAACGTTGCGAACAGCACCGGCGCGCTGCCCGCCCAAGCCTGGTTTGGCGGTGCAAGCGAACTGAAAAGTTTCCTATACGTCTCATCGCCCTTGCGGCCTACCAGAAAGCGCCAGGGCTGCTCGTTGTAGCTGGATCCAGCCCATGATGCGGCAGTGAAGAGTGTCTTCAGGTCTGCATCGGCGACAGGCCGGTCAGAGAAGGCGCGCGGGCTCCACCGGCTGCGAATCAGTTCGTGGACGCGGCTGTCCGTGTCGGCGTGCTTTACATGGTCAAGCAGGGTGGTTTCTGGCATCGTGTGGTGTCCTCTTCGTTACTCATGTACTGATGCGGAAGGTCCGGTGGAGGCCGCAAGCGTGAACTGCC
This sequence comes from uncultured Terriglobus sp., assembly GCA_964242065.1. GTDB lineage: Bacteria > Acidobacteriota > Terriglobia > Terriglobales > Acidobacteriaceae > Terriglobus. Next base: position 27,639 of record CAXTBQ010000043.1, read on the forward strand.
GCGAGGCTTGTCACGGGTAGAACTTTGGTCCGGTCGACAGCGGTGTGCCGCTTTGTCTGCTGCCCGCATCCGGCGGCGCTGCTAGGCTGACTGTGTAGGTTGGCATCAGCTCGTGCCCCGCCATGACATCGCGCTTCGCGCGTAGAGGA
>CAXTBQ010000044.1:0-27131 GCA_964242065.1 uncultured Terriglobus sp.
CCCATGGCCTATGGCCGCAACCGCGACGACAGCGGCGACTTTCGCCCCGGCCAGCGCGCCGCCGCGGAGCACCACGCGGTGGCACCGCTGGCAGATGCCGGGTTGGGCAAGGCAGAGATTCGAGCGCTGGCACAAGCCGCCGGGCTGAGCGTGTGGGACCGGCCTGCGTCGGCGTGTTTATCGTCGCGACTGGAGTATGGCCGCCCGGTCACGGTGGAGGCTCTGCGTCAGGTGGAAGAGGCTGAGCAAGCCCTTCTACAGCTTGGGTTTCGCCAACTGCGCGTTCGCCACCATGGCGAAGTTGCGCGCGTAGAGATCGAGCGCGGCGAACTTACAAAAGCACTCTCGTCGGAGATGCTGGCCCGCATCACGACTGCCGTCAAAGCTGCCGGGTTCACGTTTGTCGCGCTGGATACAGAGGGCTATCGCAGCGGCAGCATGAATGCGGTCCTACCGGTGTCTGCGCTGCTCATGGCGGCAACTCGTTGAAGTTCAGACCAGTCATGTTCTGGGTGCCCCAGATCTCGCGCTTTCTGCGAGATCTGGGTTTGGCGCTCCGTGAAGCTTTGGTCCCACGTCTGCCCTACGCGCAGACATGGGGCACCCAAACTCTCTGGTTCAGCAGGAGCATGGCGCGTGCAGCGTGAGGCGTTGCTAGTCCTGCTGCGTGGCCTGCAGAGCGGCGAAAGCACACCGGAGAAGGTCGCGGACCGGCTTGCGTCGCTGCCTTTCGAGGACCTTGGCTTCGCCAACATCGACCACCATCGCCCCTTGCGTAGTGGCTTGCCGGAGGTGGTGTTCGCGGCGGGCAAAACTTCGGAGCAGACTGCAGCGATCCTGAGCCGGTTGCACGCCAGCGGTACACCCGCGCTGGCCACCCGCGCCGATGCCGCTGCCTTTGCCGCAACACAGCAATTGGTTCACGAAGCAAAGTATTACAAGGCCGCTCGCTGCATTACCTGCGGCGAACCTGCAGCTTCAAACGGAGGTCGTGTGGCCGTGGTCTGTGCTGGCACCAGCGACCTGCCCGTTGCGGAAGAAGCCGCACTCACCGCAGAGTTCTTTGGCGCTGCGGTCACTCGCGTGACAGACGTGGGCGTGGCCGGTCTGCACCGGCTGCTGGCGCGGCTTGATGCGATCCGTGAGGCCGATGCCGTCGTGGTCTGCGCCGGCATGGAGGGCGCACTGCCCAGCGTGGTGGGCGGCCTGGTGGCGGTGCCTGTCATTGCCGTACCGACGAGCGTAGGCTATGGCGCAAGCTTCGGCGGCGTCACCGCGCTGCTGGGCATGTTGAACAGCTGCTCGCCCAATGTGACGGTGGTCAACATCGACAACGGCTTTGGCGCAGGCTACGTCGCCACGCTGTACGCCGGACACTCGCGCACGGTAAGGTAAGGCTGCACGCCACCCAAGCCGAGGCCTCGACTGAACACTACAGCCAGCAGTAGCGAACGCACGCTGCGCGGCCACCAGGCTGTAACGCTCTCGTTGCTGTTTCTGGCAGGCATCATCAATTTTTTCGACCGCGCCTCGCTCTCTGTCGCCAACACGTCTGTGCGCGCGGAACTGCACCTGAACAACACGGAAATGGGCTGGTTGCTCTCAGCCTTTTCGCTCTCCTACGGCATTACGCAGCTGCCGCTCATCGGCTGGCTTGACCGGCTGGGCACACGTGTCACGCTTGGCGCGGGCTTGGCCGTGTGGTCCACCGCGCAACTGCTCACCGGGCTGGTGCGCAGCTTTCCGATGTTTGTCGTCTTTCGCGTGCTGCTTGGGGCCGGCGAGGCACCGTTCTACCCCGCGGGCGTGCGCAGCATGCGTGAATGGTTCACGGACAAAACTCGTGGCCGTGCCACGGCACTGATGAACAGTTCGTCGGCCTTTGGCCTGGCCGCGGCACCTCCTCTGCTCACGCTCCTCATGCTGCGCACCGGCTGGCGCTGGATGTTTGCCGTGCTGGGCGTCGCCGGATTGCTGGTGGCAGTGCTCTGGGTTTGGCTGCACCAGCCGCGCGGCACCACACCATACCGTGAACCCGCTGCAGCCCCCACATCCCTGGACAATGTGTTCGGCGTGCTGCTCGGCAAGCGCATGGTCTGGGGCATGATGCTCGGCTTTGGCGGTGTGAACTACACAGCGTGGCTCTACATTTCGTGGCTGCCGGGCTACCTGCAGGCGCAGCACGGGCTTACGCTCTCGAAAAGCGGCTGGTTGGCTGCCATTCCGTTCCTGGCGGGCGCAGCAGGGATGCTCGCGAGCGGTTTCTGCGCGGACGCGCTCGTTGCGCGCGGCTTTCGCATTGCGTCGATCCATCGCGCACAGATTGTCGCCGGTATGGTGCTGAGCGCAGCTGCGTCACTGTTCGCGGCACGCAGCGTGTCTACCTCTCCAGCGCTCTTCAGCATCAGCTTGGCGTTCTTTTGGATTCAGTTCGGCGGCACCAGCGGTTGGGGCTTTGTGCAGGCGGTCAGCCCGCCGCATCTGACCTCGGCGCTGGGCGCACTGCAGAATTTTGCCAGCTTTGTCATTGCCTCTGCCGCGCCGGTGGTGACGGGCGCCATTGTGGACCGGACGCACTCGTTTACGCTGGCCTTTGCGACGTGCAGCGCCGTGACGCTGCTGGGTGCGCTCAGTTACGCCACGTTGGCTGCACCGGACGGCATGCAAGTTCCATAGGGCAACAGCGGCATGTACGCGGTCCATTTACCATAGTCAGCGGTGCACCCGAAAACCGCGCTGGGCAAACGCGCGTACCGCACCCGGACAGACAGGACTTTGTGCCAGAGATAAAGAATCCCAACCAGGGCGGCAGCAGCAACAGCAGTAACACGTCCTTCCTCATCATGATGGTCGTCATGCTCGGCGTATTCGCCGGGCTGCAGTTTTACCGCAGCAAGAAGACGCAGCCGTTGCAGCCGCCTACCGCGCAAACGCCGGCCGGCTCACCGCAGAGTGCTGCCCCGCTGCAGAGCGCGCCCACCGGCCACACCGCCGCCTTTAATGCGACCGCGATGCAGCAGCCCGCCGCCAGTGCGATTGCCGCGCCGACCATCGCCGCCAGCGCCGAGCAGGCCACCACGGTCGAGAACGACCTGTACCGCATCACGTTCAGCAACCGGGGTGCGGAGGTGCGCAGCTGGGTGCTGAAGAAGTTCAAGGACCGCTACGGCGCTCCCCTGGACCTGGTGAACGCCGCCGCGGCCAAGCAGTTTGGCTACCCGCTGTCGCTGTACACCTACGACAAGACCATGACGGACGGCTTGCGGAACGCGCTGTTCGTGCCCACCGACACCACCGGTCATCTCTCCGCGCCCGCGGAGCTGAAGTTCCACCTGCAGCAGGGCGGCGTCGAAGTGTGGAAGACTTTCCGGTTCGACAACACCTACGTGGTCAAAGCGGAGACCAGCGTGCAGCAGAATGGCGCGCCCGTTCGAAGCCTGCTCAGCTGGCCCGCGGGCTTTGGCGACCAGGAACAGGTGCTGGACTATAACGGCAGCCGCATTGAGACCATGCGCAGCGGCAAGGCCGAGCATGTCGAGTTCAAGAAGGTGAGCGGCGGCGACACGCTGAATGGTGCGCTGAACTACGCCGGCACCTCCGATGGCTACTTTGCCGCGATCTTTCTGCCGGAGGATTCCGCCTCGGCCACTGCCGTGACGCTGCACAACACCATTGACGTGCAGAAGCTGGCGCGCGCCGGTAGCGACAAAGGCAAGGTCACAGGCAAGCCGATCGACGTGCCTGTGGTAGGCGTCGCGCTAGGCGACACAGGCGGCACCACGCAGGCACGCATCTACGCCGGTCCAAAGTCGGTGGACGTGCTCAAAGGGGTCCCCGTTACCGGGACCAACGAGACGCTCGAGCCAGTGGTTGACTTCGGTTTCTGGGGACCCATCGCCAAGTTCCTGTTCTGGCTGCTGAACAGCATTCACGATCACATCGCCAGCAACTGGGGCTGGGCGATCGTAGTGCTCACCGTCCTGCTGAACGTGGTGATGCTGCCATTCCGCTACCAGACCATGCGCAGCGGCCTGAAGATGCAGCGCATTCAGCCGCAGATGGACGCCATCAAGGCCAAATACGCCAAGTACAAGGTGACCGATCCAAAGCGCGCCGAGATGAACACCGAGATCATGGCGCTGCAGAAGGACAACGGCGTCAACATGTTTGGCGGCTGTATTCCTACGCTGCTCACGTTTCCGCTCTTGTTCGCCATGCTGGGCATGCTGCCCAAGGTGGTGGAACTGCGGGAGGCTCACTGGTTCTGGCTGCACGACCTGACGGCGGCGGACCCGTACCATATCCTGCCCATCACCATGGTGCTGTCGCAGTTCCTGGTGCAGTTCTACATGCCTGCGCCGGGGGTGGACCCGCAGCAGCAGAAGATGATGGCGTTCATGATGCCGGTGTTCTCCGGCTACATCACGTGGAATTACTCGTCGGGCCTGGCGCTGTACTGGTGCGTCGGCAACCTCCTGATGATTGCCGCGCAGTACGGCATGAACCAGACCAAGGAAGGCCGCGAGATGCGTGAGATCGCGGCCAAGCGCGCCCGCCGCAAGACCGGTGCACCGCAGGCCAAGACCATCCAGGGGAAACGCTAGATCATGCAGGACCTGAAGACCGCTGCGCAACAAACATCGGACTTTCTTAAGCTGTTGACCAACACCGGCGGCTTCAGGCTGAAGTACCGCATTACCGCCGGTGCAGGTGCTGCCGACCCGGATGGTTTGGAGGACCGCCTTATCTACGTGGAGATGAGCGGTCCCGACACCGGTCTCCTGCTGGCGCGCGACGGCGAGCTGCTGCGTTCCATGGAGCACATCTGCGGCGAAATCCTGCGGCTGGAGCCGGATGAGCGGGACCGTCTCTCCTTCGACGCGGATGGCTTCAAGCGGGAGCGCAACCGCGAGTTGATTGAGACCGCGCAGGAGGGCATTGCCGCCGTCCGCGAGAGCAAGCGCCCGTATTCCTTCGACCCGATGACGTCCCGCGAGCGCCGCCTGCTGCACCTGATCCTGAAGCGTGAAGAGGGTCTGCGCACGGAGTCGAGCGGCGAAGGCCCATCAAGATTTGTGGTGCTGTATCCGGAGAACTGGCGCAGCCGCGAGCGTGACTCCCGCGCCGACGACATTCGCAAACGCTTCCGCCGGCGGTAAACCAGCCTGACGTGTCGCGATCAGAGCGCATTGCTTCTTAGCTCTGTCATTTCGACCGGAGGGGGTGGCTTCTCGGAGGGTGGAGTGGAGAATCTGCCGTCTCATCTTCGCATGGCAGAACAGCACTCCCTCAACTCCGCTTCGGTCCGGTCGGAATGGCAAAGTTCTCACGGGCACAAGGTAGAGCATTTCGCACGGCCCGTGGGCACGACTAGCGCCGGCGCAGTGCGTTCAGCGCGGCACCGTTCTCCGGCGACACCAGGATCTGCTGCCCTTGGAAGGGCACCAGCCACATGCGCGACGGGTCGTCCACCATGCTGAGGAACGTGCCGAGCTCGCGATTTCGGACCAGCCGAACGGCTTCAGCGGACAACCCACGCCAAAGACACGCAGTGTGGTCCAGTGGTTCAGTTGCCCGGGCACCCCGGGTTCTGCGCCCACAGCACGGCTTAGGTCGAAGGAAAGTCGCGCAGCTGCGTAGGGACGACAAGGTTTTGCTCCGTAAGGCGACTTGACTGAGGCGTGAGGAGAACAAGGACAGCCACGGTCGCAGCAAGGATTAGCACAAGAGCAACCGGCGTGGCAGCCCTCCAGACCGTAGCCTAGAACAGAGTGGGCGAAGGCAACGAACAAATCGAAAGCACAACCATTGTCGCGGTGGCCACGCCGCCAGGCCGCGGAGGTGTGGGCATTGTGCGGCTCTCCGGCCCGGAGGCGCTGCGCATTGCAGCCGCACTGTTTCCAAATACCCCCGCAGCGCAACCTCGCACAGCACACTACCGCCTTTTGCACGACGGGCCGGGCACACGCATTGACGATGCGCTGATCACAGCCTTTCCCGCGCCCGCCAGCTACACCGGCGAAGACGTTGTCGAAATCGCAACGCACGGCTCGCCCGTGGTGCAGGACTGGCTGCTGCGTACCTGCGTGGAACACGGTGCGGTGCCCGCCCGGCCGGGTGAGTTCACCGAACGCGCCTTTCTGAACGGCCGGCTGGACCTGACCGGTGCCGAGGCGGTCCGCGACCTGATCGACGCCCAAACGCTGGGCCAGGCGCAAGTGGCTGCGGCGCAAATGGGTGGCTCGGTCGCCCAGCGCATTCGCCCGGTGAAAGCGGCGCTGATCGGCTTGATCGCGCAACTTGAAGCGGATGTCGACTTTGCGGAAGACGATCTCAATGCCCTGGGGGCCGACGCCATCCAGCATGCGATCGGCGAGCTGCAGCCTCCTCTCGATACATTGCTCAGCACGTTTGACCATGGGCGCGTGCTGCGCGAAGGGCTCCGCCTGGCGATCGTAGGCGAACCCAACGTGGGGAAAAGCTCGCTCTTCAACCGGCTCCTGCAGCAGGAGCGCGCTATTGTGACGGGCACGCCTGGCACGACGCGCGACGTGATCGCGGAGCGCCTGGTGCTCGACGGCATCCCGGTCGAACTGCTGGACACGGCAGGCCTCCGCGAAGGAGAAAGTGAAGCCGAACGCATCGGCATCGAGCGCTCCCGGCAGGCGCTGGCGGACGCCGACGCGGTTCTGCTGGTGCTGGACGCCTGCCGCCCGCAACCGGCGCAGCTGCCGTTTGAGCAGTTGCTGGCTGGGCGCTCCGTCATAGTGGTGTGGAACAAGGCCGACCTGTGTTCCCGGGGGCAACTTCCTGCGCAGCCGCTCTCAATGGCATGGCCCGCCGTGGTTACCTCTGCTGTGACCGGCGAAGGCTTTGAGCTTCTGAAGGGAAGCTTGCTCACCTTGGCACGCGGAGGCTCCTATACCCCGAACGGCGCGACCCTGACGAACCTGCGACAGCATGGGGCGGTGCAGCGCGCCGGCGCAGCGCTTGCACGGGCCAAAGAAGCGGCAGCCAACGCAACGCCCCACGAGATGATCCTGCTGGACCTCTACGACGCCCTGCACGCCCTGGACGAACTCACCGGCGAAACCACGCCCGACGACGTGCTCCACCTGATCTTTTCCACCTTCTGCATCGGCAAGTAGCGGCTTCACCGAGCAGAGCTGACCGCATCTCACACTTGCAAGAGTGCTAGTACCGCGACCTCGTTGATCCGAGTCGAATGGCCTGTCGCAAGCGACCGCTTGTTTGCCGTTAGGTATGCGACCTAATTTAAGTACGTCTGCTGCCTAAGCAGTTTGTAATGAACTGTGGATGTCCTGTGGATGAATTTGCGTTGACATGCAGTGGGCACGCTGTTAGCTTCGTTGAAACAACTACATCCTGACTGTCTTTCCGGACCTACCAGCCGGGAGGATGCACGGTATCCAGCGCGGTGACTATTCCGTCGCGCCACAAACGTCTCACTGCACTCAGTCTCATCTGATCCGTCTGCCGCTCTTCTCAGAAGCGGTATCGCAGCGCAAACGTACACCGTAGTTCGTAGTTCCGTTCTTACCCGCAGTACTTGGTCTCAAGTTTGATCGGCGGCAGCCTCAGTGCGCTCATGGCGTGCCAGGCACGCAGTGTTCCTACCGCGAACACCTGTACGCCGTTCCTCCATGTTCCTCGCCGCGCGAGCGCCCTACACGCCGCGCCGACGCGGTGCTGTGCCTGTTCCACCTTTTTGCTCGTTTCAGGAGGCAGTACATGAAGCATGTGTTTTCCAAGCTATATGCCGTGCCGGTAGCCGCTTCTGCCGTCGTTCTGCTGGCCGGCTCTTCCACTGCCTTGGCGCAAACGAACACGGGTGCCGTCCGTGGTGAAGTGAAGGATTCTCAAGGTGCCAAAGTAAGGGATGCCACGGTCACGCTGACCAGCATCGCCACCAAGATTGCGCGAACCGCCACCACAAACGACGCAGGTATCTATCAGTTCAGCGCGGTCGATCCGGGCGATTACAGGGTCAGCGTCGCCAGTTCTGGCTTCAAGACCTTTGAAGTGAGCAAGGCAAGCGTGGAACTGGCCGGCACGGCGACCATCGATGCCACGCTGCAGGTGGGCGGGTCCGGTGAAGTGGTGGAAGTGACCGCGGCCGAGCCCCTACTGGATACGGCAAGCGCTTCCGGCGGGCAGCTCTTCAGCAAGCAGCAGATCCAGGATTTGCCGAACCTGGGCCGCAATCCCTTCATTTTTGAGAAGCTCGACAGTAACGTGGTGGCCACCGGCGATCCACGCTATGTGCGAGCGGAAGACCAGACAGGGCTTTCGCAGGTGTCTGTGGCTGGTGCGCCCATTGGTGCCAACAACTACGCGGTGGATGGCATTCCTATCTCCCGATCGGATGGTGGCGTCACGTTCATTCCCTCACCTGAAGCCGTGTCTGACAGCAAGGTGCAGGCGAATGCATATGACGCAGAAGTGGGCCGTACCGGCGGAGGCCTGTTCAACACGTCGCTGACCTCTGGCTCCGCAACGTATCACGGCACACTGTACGGTGAGACGCGCCAGACACCCTGGTCGGCAAACGTCTGGTTCAATCCCAACAAGTCCGCCACACCCGATGACACGACTTACCTCTACGCCGGTGCGTTTGGTGGACCGCTGTTCCCCTTCATCGAGAAGAAGATCAAGCCGCTGCAGAACACTTTCTTCTGGGTCACGGAGGAAGGCTATCGCCAGGCGCAGTTTTATCCCAGTTCTTCCGCAGTAACGCGCGTGCCCACGGTGGCCGAGCGCAATGGCGACTTCTCTGCGGACGGTGTGACTCTCTACGATCCCACGGCTGCGTTTACCGGTGGCACGCGCACCGTGACGCTTCCCAACGCCATTATTCCGTCGGGCTACATCAGTGCGGTAGGCAAGGCGATTCTCAACGCGTATCCGCTGCCAAACACCTCGGGCAATGGTTACAACTTCAACCAGTTGAACACCTTCAAGACGCGATCTGACATGTACAGCGGCAAGCTGGAGCACACCTTTGCGCCCTGGTGGACGGCCGGCGTGTCGTACGTGCATCTGGCCACGCAGGAACCCAGCGGCTTTCTGCTGGGCGGAGTGGTGGCAGAGAATGCGAACAAGCTGCTGCGCTACAACGATGCGACAGCGGTGAACAACACCTTCACACTGAACCCGACCACCCTGCTCACCGTGGGCTACGGCTTCAACCGCTACTACAGCGCTTCATTCCAGTATTCCAATGGCTACAACCTGGGTTCGGGCGGGCTCAACTTTCCTGGTAATTTCACCAGCGCTCTGCAGTCCTTCACCTTCCCCACGACGACCATCAGCAACGTGACCAACGGCCGCTCGCTTGGCGGCTCGAATGGAACGGTGCAGGAGCAGTCCTCGAAAAACCTTGTCGTGGGCATCAGCAAAACCTTGAACCGGCACAACATCAAGGTGGGCTACGTGTACCGGCTGCTCTACTTCAAGAGCACGCCAAACAGCACACCGTCCTTTACCTTCAACGGCGAGTACACCGCGCAGCGACCCGGCACGGTTCCCACCGCAAGTGTGCTGTCGTTTGCGGATCTGCTCCTGGGCCTGCCCTCCGCCGCCAGTTACACGCTGAACAGCGGCTCGTTCAACCAGCAGGCTTCCTACCATGCCGCGTTCCTTCAGGATGATGTTCGCCTTAACCAGAAGCTGACCGTGAACGTTGGCCTGCGCTATGAGTACGAACTGGGCCAGAAGGAGCAGAATAACCGCTTCAACGTGGGCTTCAACCCCAACCTGGCCTACGCCTTTCCGGCAACCAGCGGCGCTGTCACGGCTAAGGGTGCGCTGCTGTTTGCGGGGCAAAACGGAGCACCTATTCACTGTTGCATGCAGAGTCATGTGAAGCTCTCGCCGCGCGCAGGATTTGCTTATCAGGTGAATCCAAAAACAGTCATTCACGGCGGCTTCGGACTCTTCTTTGCGCCGGTGGGTCTCACATACGTCGCCCAAGGATATTCGCAGAACACCAACTCGACGGTTTCCTCCACAACGCCGTCCACGCCCGTTCCCGTGGGCTCCACTTCCTACCTTTCGCAGCCCTTCGCTGCAGGCAGTCTCTTTCCCACCGGCTTCATTCAGCCCTCAGGCAACACGCTTGGACCGCTGACCGGCGCGGGCAGCTCGCTTGGCACCATCAACGACCTTGGCCGTCGCTTTCCAGTGGTGCAGCAGTATTCGTTTGACGTGCAACAGGACCTGCCGGGCGGCATCAACTTCAAGCTGAGCTACATCGGCGCGCACTCCAAAAACATCCTGAACACCGGCAACATCAACCAGATTCCAGACGCGTTGATGGCTCAAGATCGCGCTAGCGGCGTGCAACTGAACGCGGCGGCCAACAACGTTAACAATCCTTATTACATCAACGCCAGTGCCGCGACAAACAACTCGCTCAACGGCTACCCGCCCACGGGTGTGGTCGCCAGCCGCACCATCAGCCTTGCGCAATCGCAACTGCCTTTCCCGCAGTTCACCAGCATTACTGTCAGCCAAAGCAACGGTTACTCCAACTACAACTCGCTCGCGGTCAAGGTGCAGAAGCGCCTTGCCACCGGGCTCACCGTGCTTGGTACTTACACGTGGGCTTCCAACTGGGACAACCTGTGGAGCGCCGGTTCGCAGGTGTATTCCACCTACGGTCCACAAGACATCTACAACCCCAAAGCGGAGTACGCACGTGCCCTGAGCAGCGTGCCCAACCGCTACACCGCCGCCGTGAGCTACGACCTGCCGGTTGGCCGTGGCAAAGCCTTCCTTGGGAACGCTCCCTGGTATGTCAACGAGCTGATCGGCGGCTGGCAGGTGAACGATGAATGGATCATCCAGAACGGTGTACCGCTCTCTATTCAGCAAACTAACCTGAGCACGAACTTCGGCACCACGGGCGTGGGTGGGTCGTACCAGCGGCCGAACCTGGTTGGCGATGCGCACAGCGCCTGCCTCTCAGGCCGTCCGCAGGGTCGCCTTGGCGTCAGCTCTGTGGGCACGCAGCAGGCCTATGTGAACGTGGCCGCGTTCTCGCCCGCCGCTCCATACACATACGGCAACGCACCACGCATGCTGCCCTGCCGCGCACCGGGTAGTAACCAGTCTGACGTATCCATCAACAAGAACTTCAAAATCACCGAGCGCGTCAACGCACAGTTCCGAGCCGAGGCGCTGAATGCTTTCAACACGCCGCAGTTCGGCAGCCCCACACTGACCTATGTGGTGTCTGGTGCAAGCGCCACGGCTACTCCGATAGCGGCTACCGGAACCAACCAGACGCTAGGCAATGTAACAAGCCAGATCAACTACCCACGTATTATCCAGTTGGGCGGGCGGATCTCGTTCTAATCAGACCGGTTACTGAAGGCCCGTCCACAGCAGGGCCTTCGGCTTGCGAGGAACTCCGCGAACCTAGCAGCCGGGACTGCGTTTGCCTGCTGCAGCGCAGTCGGCAGATGCGCTTTCGGAAGGACGGGACTTCAGCCCCGTCATCCCGATCAGTTTAAGGCGGTGGCTTTAGCCACTGAGGGACGGTTCACTAAACCATTCCGCTCAGCGGCTGAAGCCGCCTTCTTTGCTCCATCGTAGACGGCAGGACCGAAGCCCTGCCCTTCCGAACGACGAATGTGAGAAGGTGCGGAGCGCTACACAATAATGGCGGTGAAGCGGCGAGGGCCATGCACGCCGCGGATGCGCGTCATTTCGATGTCGCTGGTGGCGGACGGGCCGGCAATGGTGGTGATGGGTGCCGTGCGGTACTCCGTCAGGCGGGGCAGGGCTTCCGCGATGGTCTCGACTACCTGATCCTTGCGGATGACGCAGATATGGTGATCGGGCAGGAGCGTTGCGGCGCGGCGGCCCTGCTCCGTACCGTGCTGCAGCAGCACTGTGCCGCTCATGGCGATGGCGGCCGTGCATCCCGTGAGTACGACGCGCGGGCCGTTCAGTGCGGCGATGTCGAGCGAGTGGTCGCGCAGAATCTCGATGCCCTGCTGCGGCAGCCACGCATCTGGTACGCCGGCGGGTACGAGCAACAAGGTTTCGCCTGCTTCCTGCAGTGCCTGGCTCACTGCGTCGCAGATGCCTGCTTCCTCCGTAAAGAGGAGTTCTGCGTCGTAGTCGCGCAGGCGATCAAAGAAGAGCTCGAGGCGGTCGTGGTCTGACAGCGTACCTTGCCGGGTATACGTGCGCGGGATGCGTGCGTATGCTGCATCAGCGGACTCCTCTAACTCGTCCGCAGACACATCCAGGTCACGCAGGAGCTGGTAGTGAATGGTGCCGAGAATGGCTTCGCGCGCGTTCATGCGTTGGCCTCGCCATGGCTGCCGTTTGGATGGGGATTGCTGTCATCCGGCACATTCGAGCCCTTTTCGCCGGAAGTCCTATCACTGTGTTCCTTCGTCCACCACTCGCGAAAGCTCTGCTTCGGCAAGGCGCGAAGATCGCGGAACTGCGTCCAGCCGCCCGCCATGCCTGGCAGGTTCACCAGCTTGCCGTCTTTCTCGAAGATGCGTTGACTGGTGCGCGCCAACCGCAGTGCCGCGCTGTATTGCTTGGGGTGCTTGAACAGGTGCGCGGCCATCTGCATGCCTACGTTCTCCTGCGACAGCTTGCCGCCCAGCGTCTTGTGATCGTCCGCGACAATGCGCCCCCGCAGGTGGATCAGCGTCTCCGGGATGTTGATCTTGACCGGGCACACCTCGTAGCACGCACCGCACAGCGACGACGCGTATGGCAGCGAGCGCGAGTGCTCCATGCCGTTCAGCTGCGGTGACAGGATGGTGCCGATGGGGCCGGAGTAGATGGAGCCGTACGCGTGGCCGCCCGTCTCGCGGTAGACCGGGCAGCTGTTCAGGCAGGCGCCGCAGCGGATGCAGTTCAGCGTCTCGCGCTCGCGCGTGTTCGCCATCATGCGGGTGCGGCCGTTGTCCAGCAGGATGACGTGGAACTCCTCTGGCCCGTCCTCGCCGCTAGTGCCCGTCCAGATGCTGTTGTACGGATTCATGCGCTCGCCCGTGGCACTGCGCGGCAGCAGCTGCAGGAAGACCTCAAGATCCTGGAACTTCGGGATGATCTTCTCGATGCCGATCAGCGTGATGAGCGTGCGCGGCATGGTAACGCACATGCGCCCGTTACCCTCCGACTCCACCACGCAGACACCGCCCGTTTCTGCGATGGCAAAGTTTGCGCCGCTCACGCCGATCTCCACCGTCAGGAACTTCTCGCGCAGGTAGGTGCGCGCGGCGGCGGTCAGGTCGGCTGGTTCGGTGCCCAGTTCGTTCACACCCATGTTTTCGAGGAACAGCTCGCGCACCTGGTGGCGATTCTTGTGCAGCGCCGGAACCACGATGTGCGAAGGCTCGTCATGGCCCATCTGCACAATCATGTCGGCCAGATCCGTCTCCCACGGCACGATGCCCTCGCGCTCCAGTGCGGCGTTCATGCCGATTTCGTCGGAGGTCATGGTCTTCACCTTGATGACCTCGGGCCGCTCGCGCTGCGGCTCCACCGTGTGCGCGGCAGCCTTGATCAGCCGCAGGGCAATGGCATTCGCCTCGTCGGCATCGCGCGCCCAGTGCACCTGGCCGCCTGCCGCTATGCAGTTCCGCTCGAACTGCTCGAGGTAGTGCGGCAGGTGCAGCAGTGTGTGCGTTTTGATGGCGTGGCCCGCTGTACGCAGCGCCTGCCAGTCCGGCATTTCCTCCACGCGCAGCGCACGCTTGGCGCGGATCACGTCGGTGGCGTGGCGCACGTTGCGGCGCGTCTGGTCGTCCTGCAATATCTGGTGCGCCAGGATGGGGAAGGCGGGCTTCTCCGCGGTTTGTCCAACGCGTACGCTCATGCGGTTGCTCCCTCCTTGTCCCATGCCAAGGATTCGGCGGTCAGCGGGTTGGCGCGCGTCGAGTTCAGAATCTCGGCCAGGTGCACAGGCCGGATGCGTCCCTCCGCGCCACGCCCGCCACTCTCGCGGTGCAGGCCGCCGTCGATCTGCATCAGGCAACTGTTGTCCAGCGCGGCCACGAACTCGGCGTCGGTCGTGCGCACGCAGGCCAGCTTGTCTTGGAGCATGGCCGACGAGACCTCTGCGTTCTTCACGGCAAAGGTGCCGCCAAAGCCGCAGCACTGGTCCGCCCCCGGCATGGCTGTATATTCAAGTCCTTCAACCGCCTTCAAAAGCCGGACGGGCCGGTCACCCACATGCAGCAGCCTTAGCGAATGGCAGGACGGGTGATAGGTCACGCGATGCGGAAAGTACGCACCCACGTCCGTGATGCCGAGCCGGTCCGTCATCAACTCGCTCGACTCAAACACGCGCGGCAGAAAGCTTCTGACCTCGTCCATCATGGCGGCGTCGTCGGCGTTGTGCGCCATCAACTCGTAGTGGTCGCGCATCATGGCCACGCAGCTCGCCGACGGCACCACGATCGTCTCGGCATCGCGGAACTCGTGCAGCAGCCGCTTCACCAGCTGCAGCGCCTCCCGGTGGTAACCGGTGTTGTAGTGCATTTGCCCGCAGCACGTCTGCCCCATGGGGAACAGCACGCGATGGCCCAGCCGCTCCAGCAGCTGCGTCACGGCAATGCCCGTGCGCGGGAACAGCGCGTCGTTGTAGCAGGCGATAAACAGATGAATGCGCAAGCTCGGGTCCTATGTCTGAGACGTCTCAGGGCGCAGTTTCGACACGTTCACGAACCGCATAGCCATGCTAGCGCATGTGTCTGTCAGCTTGCGCTGTGGAGCAAATACGCCTTACTGTTGCGATTACTAAAGCTACTGCGGAGCAACCAGTTGGTCGAACTCAACCTGACTACGGTCATCAAGGCACCCATTGAGCGATGCTTCGACCTCTCGCGCAGCATTGAGGTTCACCTCCTCGGAACGGAGCAGACCGGGGAGCAGGCGGTTGGCGGTGTCACATCCGGGCTGATCGGCATGGGTGAGTTTGTGAGATGGCGAGCGACTCATCTAGGCGTCAAGCAGCACCTCGCTAGTCGTATTACGGCCTACGACCGGCCAGCCTACTTTCAGGACACCATGATTGAAGGCGCGTTCCGGTCGATGCAGCACGACCACTTCTTCAAAGCACTCGCTCCAGACAGCACAGAGATGATGGATCGGTTCATTTTCGCGGCACCGCTGTCTGTACTCGGCTCGATTGCTGAAAGGTTGGTGCTCAGGCGGTACATGCACAATCTGCTAGTGCATCGGAATGAGATCGTGAAGCAAGTCGCGGAGTCAGACCAGTGGAAGAACTTTTTAGGGTAAACCAATAAAAGCTTTGGAGAAGCTCAACGTTGTCAAAGTAGCCAGAGCAATAGAAAACGACGCAGGTCGCGCTCTGCCTGAGCTGCGCACGTCGCTCGGACAAGCGAAAGCTGGAGAGATAGCTACAGCATGACAAGGTAGCCATCCAGTGAGCAGCACGCAAGTTGTGACAAAGTGAGGCTTGGGAACACCTAAGCGCTACTGTGGCGGGCACTCACCCCAGCCTTGGTCGGTGTAGAAGACGAGCGCGTACCAACTACGTTCCAGGCGATAACCTTTATCGAACTCGCACAATACACCTTTTACTCTTCGAGGCTGCTTCTGTTTCAGAGCGGTGCCGATTAAGTCTTCCGGGTCATAAACAAGGTAGACGTTTGTATTGCCTACTCCCGCAAAGCCCCACCCGTCCCATTCCACATGCCTCAGTTCACCTGTCAGAGACCGCGGTTGCGCAAGTACAAGTGCCTTAGATGTTCTCGCCATCCACAACCATCTGCCATGGGCTCGAAGTGCGTAGTTGTCCTTGAAGCAAACCCAAGTAAGAAGGCTAAACAAAGTGAAGGTAAGACAGGTCGTCAGGGTTCTCCGACGCAGCGCGATCACTAGCATGACAAGTGCAATACAGGGAGCAATCAAGAGAAAGTAAGCTGCTCCGCCCAGGTCGAATGCTGGCGAGATCTCAACTAATGTAGGCATCGCAATGGCAAGAACACCGGCCAACAATACTAACCGCCAACGTGGAGGCGCTGTGCCAGGTGTCTCTAAGCCAGAATAATCCTGCCGTCGCAGCATGCTTGCCATCTTAGCGTCACCATACGTTGGCTGCTACACTCCTACGCATGCGTACAACTTCCTGTGTTGCTCCCCTCGTGCTCTGCGGGCTTTTGCTGTCCCATGCTGCCATTGCCCAGGCCCCGGCACAGACGCCCGTGGCTGATCGCCTGGCCGCGCAGAACGCCCTGTTCCAGGAGCAGTGGGAGACCAACCTGAAGCTGAGCCCCACGCAGGCCACCGCCGTGGGCGACTACCGCTACAACGACCAGCTTGCCGACTACTCGCTGGCCGCCGTGACACGCCGCCACGACATTAGCGCGGGCTACCTGAAGCGCATCCAGGCCATCGATCCCAGCGGATTCAGCGAGGAGGACCGCACCTCGCACGACCTGTTCTTGCGCAACCTGCAGGAAGGGCAGGACGACTACGACCTGAAGAACTACGAGATGCCGGTCAGCATGCTGGGCGGGCCGCACACCTCGCTGGCCGACTTGCCGCTGGCCATGCCCTTCGACTCTGTCAAGCACTATGAGGACTACATTGCGCGGCTGCACAAGATCCCCACCGCGCTGACGCAGACCGAGGAGGTGCTGCGCGCCGGTGTGCGCGACCACCTGACCATGGTCAAGTTTCTGGCGGCCAAGATTCCCGCGCAGTGCCAGGGCATCATCGCCGCCGACCCATTCCTGAAGCCCACGCAGAAGTTCCCGGCCAGCTTCTCTAACGCGGACAAGCAGCGCCTGACCAAGGGCATTACCGACGCGGTGAACACCGAGGTGCTGCCGGCTTACAAGCAGTTCGCCGCCTTCCTTGAGAAGGAGTACGTGCCCGCAGGCCGCCCGGAGATCAGTATCGAGAGCCTCCCTGACGGCAAGCGCCGCTACCAGGCGGCCATTCGCCGCAGCACCACTACCAGCATGACGCCGGAGCAGATCCATGCCATCGGCCTGAAGGAGTTCGACCGCATCGTGGCGGAGATGACGGCGCTCGCCAAGGCCAACGGCTATAACGACCTTGCCAGCTTCCGCGACAAGGTGGAGAGCGACCCCAAGTACAAGCCCACGTCCGAGCAGGCCATCGTGGACGACTTCGACAAGTACATCAAGCAGATGCGGCCCAAGCTGCCGCAGCTGTTCACCGTCATTCCGTCCGCGCCCGTTACGGTAGAGGCCATTCCGGACTTCCAGAAGGCCGCCGCCACGCACTATCAAACGGGTACGCCCGACGGCAAGCGCCCGGGCCGCGTCTCGGTCGCGGTGTCGGACTACGCGAGCCGCTCGTACCTGAACGACGAGGCCGTGGCCTACCACGAGGGCATCCCCGGCCACCACATGCAGCTGTCCGTGCAGCAGACCATCCCCGGCCTGCCGGAGTTTCGCAAGCACGGCGGCAACTCCGCCTATACCGAAGGCTGGGCGCTGTACGCCGAGCAGCTGGGCAAGGAGGTCGGGTTCTATCAGGACCCCGGCTCCGACTACGGCCGCCTGCGGTCTGAGCTGTTTCGCGCCGTGCGGCTGGTGGTCGACACCGGCATCCACGACATGGGCTGGAGCCGCGACAAGGTGGTGGAGTACATGCGCGCCTCGCACGCCATCGACGAGCCCACCATCCAGAGCGAAACCGACCGCTACATCGCGTCGCCCGCGCAGGCGCTCAGCTACAAGCTGGGCCAGCTCAAGATTCGTGAGCTACGCGCAAAAGCTACGCAGAAGCTCGGCGACAAGTTCGACGAGCGCACCTTCCACGACGAAATCCTGAGCGGCGGCAGCCTGCCGCTCGACGTGCTGGACGCGCGTGTAACGCGGTGGATGGATCGGCAGGTGCCAGTAGTGGCGAAGCGTTGAAGTCAACTGTGCGTAACGTCTTATGTGCATCTGCGAACGTCGTAGGTTGCGCGGCGTACCTTGCACTTGCTTCTCGCGGGTGGCGCATCCCGCCGAGCACGGCGAAATTCCGGTATAAGGTGAACCGTTCGTGTGGGCGGCCTGCCTACCTGTGTTGGCGCTCTTCGTTGTGATTGATCTTGTTTGGGCAGTTTTGCTGGTGCGCCGTAAAGAGATCGTGGAGGAGTGTTGTGGCTTGCCATTGCTAGTCTTTGGCTTGCCACGATCTACTTCGACTTCGCACACTACTGAAGCTTTCGGAAGGGCACGGCTTCAGCCATGCCGCACAGCAGCAAGTGAGAACGGGGCTTTAGCCCCTGAGGTCAGCTTCTAATTTGCCTAAGGACTCCGGCACTTACACATTGTCGTCGGTGTCTATGAAGGTATGAAGCTGATTGCAGTCGCGTTCTTGAGCAGCATCGTAACTGCGCTCCTCGTTCTTGTCATTGTGAAGGGAAGGCTGTCCGCTTCTCCACCCGCCTCGTTCGACACCCTAACCGTAAAAGAACTGAGGGTTCTAGACGACACCGGCGCGGTAAGGATGAGGTTAGGCACACACAACCATTGGCCGCCCAGCGGGTCTCCAGCTTTGGAAATGCTGACGGCTGGCGCAGAACGTGCAGGAGTCAAGCTTTATCTTGACGATGAGGGTAAGGGTACGCTGGTCTTTGGCACTGATAAGACAGAGGGCAAGGTGATGGTAGGTCACTTCATCACAGGTGACGTTTTGCCGGCGACTACATCGGCGAATTCTTGGGGCATGCGCATTTCCAACATGCACCCAGTCGAAGGCGCGCCGTATGAATTACACATCGCGTCCACCGAGGGAGGCAACGCGTACGTCTCTGGCGTCGACATCAAGCAAGGTCCGCCCCCGGAACTCCAAGCGCCGAGGGCATATAGCAAGTAGGCAGGATGCCCGTACCTCGCGTTCTTTGTGATGTGGAAAACACTGCATTCCACTCATGTGCGGGTGCATGA
The DNA here is from genome assembly GCA_964242065.1 of uncultured Terriglobus sp. GTDB lineage: Bacteria > Acidobacteriota > Terriglobia > Terriglobales > Acidobacteriaceae > Terriglobus. Next base: position 18,936 of record CAXTBQ010000044.1, read on the forward strand.
ACGAGGCACCTAGCTTTGGAGCGTCATCCATGAATCCGTGACATGGCGACCTCGTGCTGATGCCTTAATTGCCAAACATGGAGGGCACCATGCGCAAGCTCAGACTCTTCGAACACATCTCGTTGGACGGCGTGATCCAGCACACGCCGGATGAGAACGGCTTTCCGTACGGCGACTGGACGGTGCCGTACCGCTCGCCCGCCGGACGGGATGCCGTGATGGCCGCGCAGGGCGAGCGTTTCAGCCTCCTGCTGGGCCGCCGCACCTATGACCTGTGGTCGGGCCACTGGCCGCACATGCCCAGCGGCCCGCTGGCGGACGGCATCAACGGCGCGACCAAGTACGTCGCGACACACCGGCCGGAGAGCCTTGGGTGGGGACCGGCGCAGGGCATCGGCCCGGACATGGTAGAAGACGTTCGCCGCCTGAAGGCCGAGGACGGCCCGGACCTGCTTCTGTGGGGCAGCTCCACGCTGACCTCCGCACTGCTGGCACACGGCCTGGCGGATGAGTTGGTACTCTTCGTCTACCCGGTGCTGCTGGGCACGGGCAAGCGCCTGTTCGCGGAAGGCACCCCGGCCCGGAGGCTCGAACCGGCCAGCTCGCAGGCGTTTCCCTCTGGCGTGGTGATGAGCACCTACAGGGTGGCGAAAGCGTTCGAGCGTACCTAGGGAGCCTTGCTGATTCTTGTAATCCCGCAGCGCAGCGGAGAGATCTGCATGTGTGCGGGTCCATGTGCTTTATCGAACGGAGCCAAGAATAGGCGTGGTTCGCGCCGCGCGCGAACGGACCAGCAGCCCTGCTTCACGTGCGCAGCGCAGGCGGCACCGGCTTACAAGCAGATCCCTCCGCTGCGCTACGGGATGACAAACGATTCGGTGGGTGTGACAAAGGCTGGAATGTGCGGCCTTTGTCGCTTAGCCGCACATCCAGCCTCTCGTAGTGCTAACGCCCGGACGGGCAGCCGGTGCCGTCCGTCACAGCAGTGACGGCGCGGGCTGCGCTGGTGACCTGGCGGCTGAAGCAGTTGCCCAGCGTGTCCTGGCTCTTGTAGTTAGCCTGCGCGCTCGCGTTGGTGGCGGAGACAGCGGCGCCGGCGGTGTTGAAGTTGAACTGGTCGGTGGTGTGCACCTGCTCACTGACCGTGCTGCCAAAGACCGGGAAGCCGTTGATCGACTTGGACTCGATCTCGTCATCCTTCTGGTCGCTGGTCACGATCTGCTGTGAGGTGCCATCAGGGTTGAAGGTGTAGGCGTAGTTCAGCGTCAGCGGGAACGAGATCAGCTTGTCCGTCGTCTCGCGAAGGAAGCCGAGCTGGCTGGTCGTCTTGCTGCTGACGGTGGAGGTCTGCACCGCGTTCTGAATGTCGTTGGTGCCCACGTTGAAGGTCTGCGCGCTTTTGAAGTTAACCGCCTGCTCCACGGTGGTTTCCACGCGGCCCAGCGCGGTGTTCACGTAGCCCTTTATGGTGAACGTCCGGGTTGAGCCGACGGTCACGGTGCCGGTCGTGGTGCCTGTGCTGTCCGTGGTCAACTGCTCTTGCACGGTGGGCGTGGGTGCGGCGCTCAGCGTGTTCTCCAGAAGGCCGCCGCCGGTCTGCTGGCGGAACGGGTCGGTGTACAGCAGGAGATTTGCCGTGGCCAGGAAGTAGCTGCTGGCGTTGAACACGCTGACGCCCACGGTGTGCGGCTGGCCGTCAGCGAGAACGCCGGCGAACGGTGTCAGGTCCACGCGGTAGGGCTTGAAGTTGAGCGTCTGCACGCCCACGATCGGCTCCCACAGGTACGGGTCGATGCCGCCGGTGTAGATCCAGGGGTACACCGGCGCGACGCCCGCGGGCTTGCCGTCGATGGTGATCTCCGTTTCACGGAAGGCGGTGCCGGGGCAGCTTTCCAGCTTGTCCGCGACGTCGGCGGGCACGCACAGGTACCAGAACTCGTCGCTCGATTGGCTCTGCGCAATCACGTCCAGGTAGGCCTTCACGGTGTTGCGTGGCGCGGTCACGGTGGTGGTCAGTTTGGACGCGGTGGTGTCGAGCTCATACGGGCTGTTCACACCGCTCACCGGGATGACCACGTTGGGCACCGTGGGGGGCAGGTTGCGCAGGTTGGCCGGATAAAACTGCAGCTTGGCCGTGCCATAGATGCCCCCGTTGTAGGTGCTGTTGAAGATGTTGTAGACGATGGCCTGGCCGGTCTGCGCCGTCTTGAAGATGGCGGAAAGGTCGGTCACATCGCGCTCCACGTGCCAGCTGGGGCTCAGCGTGCTGCGCGGCTCGGCGGTGGTGCCGTAGTAAATGTTGGCGTTGCCCAGGTAAAGCGAGGCAGTGCGGTCATACTGGCGTCCGGCGGTCACGGTGAAGTCCACCGTCAGCACCACCTTGGCCCAGGGGCCGTTGCCGCAGCCCACGGGCGGCGTGTACGTGATGGGCTTGGCGCTGTAGTCGTTGAACGCCTGGTTGTCGAACAGCGTGACGGTGCACGGCGTGGTGGTGGGCCGGGTCACAGGCGGCTCTGCCGTAGCCGGGTTCGACGAGCCGACGACCGGCTTTGTAGGCACGACCACCACCTGCGCCGAAGCCGCAAGCATGGCCGAAAACGAGAGGGCAAGGGTGCAGCGGCGCAGTACGCGCGCGGCGGACGGGATGTGAGACATGGCGGCTCCTAAACGTGGTGCAGGATGAGTTATCGTACCTGCTGCAGTACCTGCGATGCTGCTCCGGTCTTCAACCTGTTTGGACTACATAGGGACGGCACTCCGACGCACCTCGTCACGTCGAGCTGAGTGCGGACAAGGTGGTCGAACACTAGAGTTTGCTAAGTATGGCAACCACACACGTACCGAGTAAGTTCGGCCTGCCGATCTCTTGACGGTTGTATTTGGCCCCGGCTTCGTTGCCGCGCGGGCATTGCACAATTTCGTGTGGGAGCTAGTGGGTCCTGTCGCCACGATTGCTCTCATGCTTGCCGTCGCTGCACTGCCGCAGAGAAGGAAGGTGACACCGCAGGCGTATGCCGATGAACTTCAGCGCCATCTTGATGGTTTCGACGACGATAACGACTGGGACAGAACAAGCAACGTAAGGATTGCTAATCCGCAACTGGAGGAGATTCGGCGTTCACTCAGCAGCGGCTTTGACTCTCTATCCAATGAAGCAGACCGAGAAGAACTGCAAAACGTTATAGACCGTGTGAGGCATGTAGCGGACTAGCATCCCCTGTGGTGCCAATCCATACCTACTAGTACTAGGCGTGCGGGATCGGCTTTGCCTTCAGAAACAAGTTCACGCCTTCGGCCTTGGCTAGTTCGGCAATAACGCCGAACATGTTCAGCGAAGAAGGATTGCCTTTAGGTCCGAACATCCGCATCAGGCTCTTTTCCGGCGTGTGGATGCGCTCGGCCAGCTGCTGAAAGCCGACCGTGGCGTTGATGTAATGGCGGATGATCTTCTGCCCAGTCCGGACATCGCCAGAGAGCATGAGTTCGACTGCTTCCTGCAACAGGCCGCGCCGGAACGCTGCATCCTTCTGGGCGCGTTCACGGATGGTCTCGCGAAAATCAACTGTTAGTGGCATGGTTGTTATTCCTCCGTCAGACGCTTTCGTTTCTTGTAATCGGCCCAGTAGGTCCTTGCAGCCGCGATATCGTCGGACTGCCTCTGCTTCGAGCCACCGCAAAGCAGAATGACCAGCGTTGCTCCGTCCATGCCGAAGTAGATTCGGTAGCCTGGGCCGAAATCGATCCTGTACTCGCTCACGCCTGAACCAACAGCCTTCGCATTTGAGAAGTTGCCGTCTTCCATGCGTTCCAACGCTGTCGTGATCTTGATGGCCGCTGGCGCGGCCAAGCCCCTGAACCAGTTGGCGTACGGAGTTTTGCCGTCGCTTGTTGTGTACGCGCGGATTTCGACCACTCACAAATGGTAACACCTGCGTTACCGTCATGATTGAGCAACACGTTCAACGCTGAGTCTTGATTGACGTGAGGGCGTAAACTTTACATAGTGGCGCAAACCGAGGTTTGCGAGTGCAGGAGGCGTTGCCGTCCTGCAGTTGGAGAGACTTCCTTGGCAGAAACAATTTTTGATGTGGCCGTGATTGGTGGCGGCCCGGCGGGGTATTCCTGCGCGTTTCGCGCGGGGCAGTATGGATTGAAAGTGGCACTGATTGAGGCGAGCGACAAGCTTGGCGGCACCTGCCTGCATGTGGGTTGCGTGCCTACCAAGGCGATGTTGTTTTCCGCGTTCATCTTCGACCACGCCAACGAAGGTGCCATGTATGGCATTGATAACGTGGGCGGCGGCACCATCAACTGGCCGCAGGTGCTCAAACGCAAGAACGAAATCATCAACAAGCACACGGCGGGCCTGCAATATCTGGTGAAGAAGAACAAGGTCTCGCTGATTCGCGGCTACGGCAAGCTGACCGGCCCTGCCAAGGACGGCGTGCACACCGTAGACGTCGAGTTCGAAGGCAAGAAGCAGCAGATCCAGGCGAAGAAGCTGGTGCTGGCCTCCGGCTCTGACGCACGGATGATCCCCGGCCTGCAGGCCAGCGACAAGATCCTGACCAATGTCGAAGTGCTGTCGCTGGACAAGATGCCGAAATCGATGATCGTCATTGGCTCAGGCGCGGTGGGCGTGGAGTTTGCGTCGGTGTTCAACAGCTTCAAGGTTCCGGTGACCATCATCGAGATGGCAGACCGCTTTGTGCCTGCCGAAGACGCCGACATCTCGAAAGAGTTCCTGCGCCAGTACAAGAAACGCGGCTTTACCTGCCACGTCTCCGCCAAGGTGAACAAGGTGGAGGAGACTGCGGAAGGCGTCAAGGTCCACTACACGACCAGCGACGGCAAGGACAACATCCAGGAAGCGGACAAGGTGCTGATCGCCATTGGCCGCGCGCCGCGCACGGCGAACCTGAACCTCGAGTCCACAAAAATCGAGATGGACAAGACGTCTATCAAAGTGGACCAGTACCAACAGACCGCCGAGCCGGGCATCTACGCCGTCGGCGACATCGTGGCGGGCCTGCCGCTGCTGGCGCATGGTGGTGCCATGTGCGGTGCCGTTGCCGCCGCACACATTGCGGGCAAATATGCCAAGCCGGTCAGCCGCAATCGCATCCCGGCCTGCACCTATTGCGAGCCGCAGATCGGCAGCGTCGGCCTGACGGAAGCCATGGCACGGGAGCAGGGCCGCACGATCAAGGTGGGCAAGTTCCCCCTGGCCGGCAACTCCAAGGCCACCATCCTCGACGCGCACGATGGCTTCGTAAAAGTCATCGCGGACGAGCAGTATGGCGAGGTCCTCGGCGTCCACATCATCGGTCCCGACGCAACGGAACTGATCGAATCCGCCGTGGTCGCCATCGAATCCGAGATGACCATCGAAGAGCTGATGTTCACTCAGCACCCGCACCCAACACTGTCGGAGAGCCTGCTGGACGGCTACGCGTCAGTTTACGGCATGTCGTTGAACGCGTGATCGTAAGCACATGCCGCCTGCGGGTTGCGGGCGGCACGTAGCACCGGCTGGGAGGGAAGATGCAGTACAAGGTCGAACTTATCAAGTCAGACGAGGGTTACGCAGTAGGCTGCCCCGAACTGCCAGGCTGCTGGTCGTAAGGCGCGACGGAAGCTGAAGCGCTCGCCAACATCAAGGAAGCTATCAGCGAGTATCTAGCCTCCGTAGCAGAAACGAATGCTCGCAAAGAGACTCGCTACGTGGAAGTGCTCGCTTCCTGATGGGCAAACTGCCGGCTTTCGCACAAAGATGCAATTCTGGCGTTCCAGAAGGCAGGTTTTGAAATCACGCGCCAGAGTGGTCACGTGGTGATGTTGACGGGCGACGAACCATTGTCATACCGCGGAACAATCCAATCAACGCGCTCACGATGTTTGGGATTGTCAAAGACGCGGGACTGACAGTGCAGCAATTTCGTGAACTTTTCTGATTGCGGCCACTGCCACAGCAATGAAGGACAGGGCCCGCATCATTGCAGACGCGGGCCTTGGCTTTTGCTACAGACGATCCGCACTTCAAGCGCGACTACTTACGAAGCGCTGCATCGAACTTGTCGAACGACTGGTTCATCGCTTCCAACTGGCCGCTCTCTGCTGCGTCTTCCATGGTCTCGTTGCCCATGTAGGTCACCCTGGTGCGGCCCTCACCGGCGTCTTCAAACAGCACGGAGTCGCACGCTTCGGGGTCGGCCTTATGTTCTATGCCGATCTCTTCAGGCTGTACCTTGTTGCCATCTTTGTCAGCAAAGTACATGGAGAACACAATCTCGTGAGGAACGATCTCGTGATATTCGCCGCCGGTCCAACCCTCCCATCCGTTGGATCCGCGCATGCAGAGGAGAAACTTGCCGCCCACGCGAAAGTCCACTTTGCAGACGGGGATGCTGAAATCCTTCGGTCCCCACCATTGCGCGACGTACTTTGGATCGGTCCATGCTTTCCACACCAGGTCGCGTGGTGCGTCAAAGGTTCTTATTAGAGTCAACCGCTGTGCTTCATTCGCCATGCTGCGCCTCTTTCTTTAGCTGCTTTACCACCACGTCCAACCTGTCGAAACTTTCTTCCCAGAACTGCCGGTAGCTCATCGCCCAGTCACCGACCGTCTTGATCGCTTGCGGCCTGAGTTTGCAGACACTCTCACGTCCGCGCCTGGTCTTAACCACAATCCGCGCACGCACCAGCACAGCGATGTGTTTGGAAATCATCTGCTGCGAAAGCGCGAACGGCTCTGTCAGGGCATGCACCGAAGCTGGCCCGTGTGACAGTTGTTTAACCATCGCCCGCCGGGTGGGGTCTGCCAGTGCCGCGAATGCCGTGTCGAGCTTATCCACAACCGAACGGTAGTGAGTTGCGAGAGCTGCTGTCAATAGCGAATTGCGCGATGCGCCACAGTCTACGAACATGGCGATATCCTCTGGAAGAGCACGCTAAGCAGATGTTTGTGCACCTTCTCCAACTCGGCCGGGTAAGTTACGCCGAAGGTCTGCGCGCTCAGGCAGAGCTTGTCACCGCACGGCAGGCTGGTGCCATTGGCGACACGCTCATCCTGCTGGAGCATCCGCCGGTGCTCACGCTGGGCCGCAATGCGCACCGCAGCAACATCCTTGCCTCGGATGACATGCTCGCAGCAAAGGGCGTTGAGATTCACGAGATCAACCGCGGCGGCGATGTGACGTACCACGGCCCCGGCCAGTTGGTGGGCTACCCCATCGTGGACCTGCGCGGTGATCTGCCCGGCAAGAAAGGGCCGCACCTGGGACCGGTGGACTTTGTCCGGCTGCTTGAGGATGTACTCATCCGCACCTGCCGCGTGTTCGGCGTACCCGCGCAGCGTATCGCAAAGCGCACCGGTGTGTGGACGCTGGCGGGAGGCTCCATCCAGGAGAAGAAGCTTGCGGCCATCGGCGTGCATGTGTCCGGCGGCGTTACGTCGCACGGGTTCGCGTTGAACGTGACCACGGATCTGCGTGATTTCCAATGGATCGTGCCCTGTGGCATTACGGACCGCGTACCTACGTCGCTGGAGCTTGAGGTGGATGATCCACCCGCGCTTGCGCCGACCATGGAGAACGCCTGCAACACGCTGGCACGCATGTTCGGCGGTGTGTTCCAGCGGCAGATGCTCTATGCCGAGTCGCTGGAGGAACTGCTCGCGTCGGTACCGTTGCCAACAGAGCGGTAGCGCCCGGCGGGTGCGAGCTCTGCGGCTGCGGCCTATAATCTCCATGTTTGCACTTGCGCTGGAAACCTGGCGTTTTCTGCACCAAACTTTGCGCTTGAAGGACTTTTATGGCAACCGATGTCGTCATGCCCCAGATGGGCGAATCCATCACCGAAGGCACCCTGACCAAATGGCTCAAGCAGGTGGGCGACAGCATTGCGCGCGACGAACCGCTTTTTGAGATTTCAACCGACAAGGTGGACGCGGAGATTCCGTCGCCCTCTGCCGGCGTCTTGAAAGAGATCAAGGTGCAAGAGGGCGCGACCGTCGCCATCAACTCCATCGTTGCCGTTCTGGATGCAGAGGGCAGCGCGCCTGCAGCCCCGGCCGCAGCCGCGCCCGTGGCAGAAGCGCCAAAGGTTGAGGCAGCACCCGCTCCTGCAGCTGCCGGAACGGACGTGCTGATGCCGCAGATGGGTGAATCCATCACCGAGGGCACCATTACCAAGTGG